>JBAPXA010000499.1:0-3994 GCA_049283975.1 Pyrinomonadaceae bacterium
TTTCATTGCAGCGGGTTGGGCGCCTTCGCCGAGCGTGGTGGCGGTGTCATCAGCGTCAGCCGCGCCTGCTGTTGCCGGCGCAGAAACAGTTGCGCCAACAGCACCAGCCCAACCAGCCTGGTATACGAAGGCGTGGCGCACAATGCGAAGTTACCTGCATCCGGTGCGTCCCTCGATTTCGTTTAACTTAATCGATGGCCTGATTCGCATGACGTTTTTTCTGATCATGATTTTCAGCTTTTCTTTGCTGAAGGACATCAGACGCGTGTTTCAGTATCACGGTGCCGAGCACAAGACTGTTTTTACGTGGGAAGCGGGATTGCCGCTAACAGTCGCCAATGCCCGACCGCAGCCCCGCCAACACCCGCGTTGCGGCACAAGTTTCCTCATGGTGGTGATGCTGGTTTCAATAATTCTGTTTTCGGTGATTAAGTTTGACTCGTTGCTTTTCAATTTTCTCGTGCGACTCGCCCTGATGCCGGTAGTTGCCGGCTTGTCTTACGAGATCATTCGCCTCTCCGCCCGGAAAGAGAGCGGTTGGATCTTCAAGTCGATCACCCTTCCCGGCGTCTGGCTACAGAACATCACGACGCAGGAGCCTGACGATCAGCAACTCGAAGTAGCCATCGAAGCTTTGAAAGAGTCGCTAAAACTGGAACCACAGACGGGCGCGACAGCGCTCGCGCCGCTTTCGTGAGGCCGCTCAAGGGACAGATAAATGTTAGACAGACTGAAACAAATTGAAGAGCGCTACGAAGAGTTAGCTCAAGAACTGCTCTCCGCCGAGCTACTTGCTGATCACACCGCTTACAGCAAAGTTGCCAAGCAACACAGAAGTTTGGGCGACATCGTCGCGAAGTACCGGAGCTGGAATTCGTTGAAAGACGAGATGACCGGTGCGCGCGAGATGCTGGAAACTGCGGACGACGACGAATTGCGCGAGATGGCCCGCCTGGAAGTGGAATCCCTGCAAACCAGATTGGATACAACTGAGAATGAATTGAAACTGATGCTGGTGCCGTCCGATCCCAACGATGAGAAAAACGTGATTGTCGAAATCCGGGCCGGTACGGGCGGCGATGAAGCCTCGCTGTTTGCCGGAGAAGTTCTGCGCATGTACCAGCGCTATTCCGAAAGACAAGGTTGGCGATTTGAGATCCTCGATGCTTCGGAGTCAGGTATCGGCGGCATCAAGGAAGCGGTGGCGCTGATCGAAGGCGACAAAGTCTATTCAAAACTTAAACACGAATCCGGCGTGCACCGTGTCCAGCGCGTTCCCCAGACTGAAGCAAGTGGCCGCATCCATACGTCAGCGATTACGGTGGCGGTGCTGCCTGAAGCCGAAGAAGTCGACGTAAAAATCGACCCGAAGGATCTGCGTATTGATACCTTCTGCTCCTCGGGACCGGGCGGCCAATCCGTCAACACTACTTATTCGGCTGTGCGCATCACGCACCTGCCGACGAATGTTGTGGTGTCGATGCAGGACGAGAAGTCACAAATCAAGAATCGCGAGAAGGCGATGCGCGTATTGCGTGCCCGGCTGCAGGAGCTGGAAGAACAAAAGCAGCATGACGCTTTAGCGAGTGAGCGCCGCTCAATGGTAGGCTCCGGCGATCGTTCAGAAAAGATTCGCACTTACAATTTCAAAGAGAATCGCGTTACCGATCACCGCATCGGCCTCACTATTCACCAGTTGGATTTGGTAATTGCCGGCAACCTCGATCCCTTCATCACGGCGCTGGTGAATCACTACCAGGCAGAGAAACTCAAAGCCGAGGCCGTAGCAGCGTAACGTGATTGGCGATTGCCGATTGGCAATTTGCGATGCAACTAATCCTGAGACGCTCCCCCAGTTGAAGTTTACCTCGTGCGATTATGCGGTTCTAAATGATTCCGCCGGTGAAGAAGAAATCGGCAATTGGCAATCGCCAATCGGCAATGTTGGTAACTCACGTATTCCTCGTCCGTCATGGCCAATCGCGCGGCAATGCTGAGGGCCGCTTTGGCGGGCACACAGATACGCCCCTTTCACCTCGCGGTCGCAAGCAAGCACGCGCCGCCGCGGAAGCCTTAGCCAAAGAAAACCTCACCGCTATCTACGCCAGTGATCTCGCGCGCTCGCTCGAGACCGCGCTGCCACTCGCAAAGTTAACCAGACTTCAGGTGCAATCAGCGTCTGAGTTTCGTGAGCGGAGTGTGGGCGTAATGGAAGGCTTAACTTTTGAAGAAGCGGCCGAGCAGCATCCGGAGCAATATGCAGCGCTGTTACAGCGCGACTTCGAACACATTCTTCTTGGAGGCGAGAGTTACCGGCAAACGCTCGACCGCGCTGCCAGAAAACTGGATGAAGCAATTGACGCGAATCAGGGCGGTCGGATCGCAATCTTCACTCACACCGGAACGATCTGCATTTTGGCGTTGCATCTGATGGGCGCTCTCGACGCGCCGGAACTAAAACCCGTGTGGATTCATAGTTCGAACTGTGGCATCAGTCGTTTCGACGTGCGTGACGATGGTTACGTGCGCGTGGCTGCGATTAACGACACGCGTCACCTGGCTGGGCTTTGATGGGGAATTGACAACATTTGTAGGGGCGTCCCTCCGTGGGCGCCCCAATTTCAAAACGTGGGGGCGGCCACGGAGTGCCGCCCCTACAAATTCTTATCTTCCTGCAAGTCGCTTTCGTTCAGCCTCGGTCCATGAGCAGAGAATCTTTCGGTCCTCATCTGACAATTTGGCGCTGCGGTGAATCCAGGTGTAAGAATCCAGCGGCATTTCCTTGTCGGAAACCTGCTCGCACATCTCTTCCAGTCGTTTGTCGGCTCGTCGCTTATCCAGTTTTCCCCATTCAGAAAAATTGAGATGCTGCCGCCCTTCATTTACGTGGTCGACCAAAAACCACGACGCCGGGACGACATTGCTGTACCAGGGCCAGCGAGTGGAGTTCGAGTGACAATCCTGACAAGAACGATCGAGAATCGCCGACACTTCGGGCGTCATTTGCAGGTGAGCATGAATGGTTTGCGCTGGATCGAACTCCGGGTTAGTTCGCGCCGGCCGCACAAACTGCACGCCAACGAAGACGGCAATGATCGCAATTACTAACCACTTCAAGACCCTGCGGATTCTGCTCATGCCTGCGCCCTCCGTTTACGTTGCCAAAGCAGAATAACGATCGAAACCATCCCGAGACTTATCACTCCTATCAAGTAACGCCAGCGTCCATTGCCCGATACGAGCACCAAAGCGCTCTCCGCAGTCACGCCGGCTCTGATCGCAAAGGGAAGCTCATGAGTGCCGTTACCATCAGCCCCGACGGTTGTCAGGATAGTCTGTTTTCCGTCAGCCGAAATCTTGCGCACACGCGGCCCGCTCGAAATGTTGGGTAACGTGAAGCCGACTTCCAAAACATACAGATCATTCCCAAGCGTGGCGACACCATTGGGGAAGTAGGGCGGCTCAGTGTGCAGAATTACTTCCGGAATTCGATAAGGCGTGATTTTTAGTAAACGACGATTGCCTGAGTCGGCTGCGTAAATGGTACCGTCTGACGCCACACTGAGTCCGGTGAGACCTCCGGATGAGTCCGAAAGAAAGCGCGGTTGATCTCTGCCGTCTCGAAAGTTAAGTCCATTAACGATCGTGCTGACATTGCCGTCCGGCATCACTTTCCGTATCGAAACACCATCGGTGAGGTAAATACTGTCATCCGGCCCAAACGCCATCCCTCCTACACTGCCGAACTTTGCTGCCGTTCCTTTGCCATCAGCTTGTCCATACGCCCCGCCCGCTAAAGTTGTCACCACGCCGTCCGGTGTGCGCCTCAGCAAGAGGGTTTCTGTCTTTGTATGGTTATTCTGATCCACCCAATAACTGTTGCCGGCGCGGTCACGCCAAATACTCAAGCCCCGCGGAGGATTTTCAGTTGTGTCGAGCAGATAGGTGATCTTTCCGTCTGTCGTCATTTTCCAGATCGCACTGGGCCAACCTT
>JBAPXA010000500.1:0-6189 GCA_049283975.1 Pyrinomonadaceae bacterium
AACCATTTCCGAAGCAGTGCCGTATGCGCGGAAGTGGCGCGCCGGGTTTGGTCAGGATTTCATGACGCGCGCCGACGGGTATCCCGGTTTTTCCAAGGCGTATGGTTTAAAATTCGCGGACCAACCACGCGAGATGGATTTGTCGCTGACCTATATTGCCCTCGCCTCAAACAAAGTAGACTTAATCGCAGGCAATTCAACTGAAGGGCGGATCGCTGCCCTGGATTTTGTCCAGCTCGTCGATGACCGCCGTTACTTTCCACCTTACGAAGCCGTTTATCTGGTTCGCAAAGACTCTCTAAATCGCGTTCCGCAGCTCGGGGAAGTTTTGGCGAGCCTGGCCAACGCGATTTCCACAGAAGAGATGCGACGTTTGAATTATGAAGTCGATGCCAATAAGCGTGCGCCCGCGGAGATAGTGCGAGAGTGGCTGAAGGCGCGGGTTGCCAATTGAAGCTGAAAGGAAGAGCTATGAAGAAACTACTTCTCGCCATTTTCACCCTCTATTTTGTGCTGCTCGCCACTGCAAGTGGCCAAAATGGAAGTTCAACGCTAATCAAGGCCGGACGCCTGATCGATGTGCGTGCCGGGCGCGTATTGCAGGATCAGGGAATCCTCATTGTGGGCGAGCGCATTAGAACGGTTGGTCCTCTCGCCGCAGTGGAACGGACCGTGCCACTCGGGACGCACGTGATCGATCTTTCGCGAGCCACGGTTTTACCCGGCCTCGCAGATTGTCACACTCATATCTTGCTGCAAGGTGACATCACTGCCGCCGATTACGATGAACAGCTCCTAAAGGAGTCGATACCTTATCGAACGATCCGCGCCACCGTCGCGGCGCGTATAGCGCTGCTCAATGGCTTCACCGTAATGCGCGACCTGGAAACAGAAGGCGCAATGTACGCAGACGTTGATGTGAAGCAGGCAATCAATCGCGGCGTGGTTCCGGGACCTCGCATGTTCGTGGCAACCCGCGCCTTCTCGGCAACAGGTATGTACCCACTGCAAGGGTATTCCTGGGAATTGCGAATGCCGGAAGGGGTGCAGATTGTTGATGGGCCGGACAACATCCGGCGCGCGGTACGCGAACAAGTAAAGTTTGGCGCGGACTGGATCAAGTTCTACGCTGATCGCCGCTACTTTGTGAAGGATGGCGCGCTGCATTCCTGGGTGAACTTTACCGAGGAAGAGATGAAAGCGATGGTGGATGAAGCGCATCGACTGGGTCGCAAAGTGGCGGCACACGCGATGGGTTGGGAAGGAATCGATGCTTCACTGCGCGCCGGTGTCGACTCGATCGAGCACGGCTATGGACTCGACGAAGGTCTCATGGAGCGGATGGTGAAACAGGGAGTCTACTGGTGTCCCACGATTTATGTTGGCGTTTACGTCGCTGAAGGACGGGCGGCAGCAGGGGCTCCGATTTGGCTAACGATGCGTGATCTGGAGGCGAAGGCTTTTCCTCTTGCCGTGCGCAAAGGTGTGAAGATCGCTTACGGCACGGACGCTGGTGGTTATGCGTGGACAGAGAACCAGGCCAAAGAACTTACCTACATGGTGCGCTATGGAATGACACCGATGCAGGCGATTCAGTCTGCCACAACTGTTGCGGCTGACCTGCTTGAGCGCGCGAACGACTTCGGCGCAATAGCAGCGGGCAAGTACGCAGACATCATTGCAGTCAGCGGTGATCCTCTGACGACAATTGGCGAACTTGAACGCGTCAGGTTCGTAATGAAGGGCGGCGAGGTTTATCGCAACGAAATCAAATAATTGGACATTGGCGATTGCCAATTGCCGATTCTGTTTTGTGGCGTCGACTCTGTTCTCAAACCGGAAACACTGAAGACGACCGCGGTTTTTCAATTGGCAATTGGGAATCGCCAATCGGCAATCACTTAAGGGAGCTATCTTATGACGCTATTTGATCTACTCATATTGCTACTCGTTGCCGGACTTTGCGGCGCTCTGGGCCAGGCCATCACCGGCTATTCGCGCGGTGGTTGTTTGGTTTCCATTGCTTTGGGTTTTGTGGGGGCGGTGCTAGGGGTTTGGCTGGCACGCTCGCTCGGCTTGCCGGAACTATTCAATTTGCAAATCGGAACGACAACTTTTCCCATCGTCTGGTCAATCATTGGCTCAGCCTTGTTCGTTGCCGTAATTGCTTTGCTGACGCGGCGTCGCGCTTGACAAGCCCGCGGGTCTCCAGTGAGCGCGTCGACAAAAAACCCAGGGCTCGGTTCAAAAGGCCTCACCCTGGGTCCTGAATCAGCTAATGCCGAGGCTCTTAACCTCCGCCCCCGCCCGCAGGTGGATCGCTGTCAGCGGTTCCATCTGCTTCACCGCCGCCGCCTCCACTTGGAGGATCGCTTTCTGCAGCTAAACCACCTCCGCCTCCACTCGGTGGATCACTTGGCGTAGCTAAACCGCCGCCGCCTCCACTTGGAGGATCGCTGTCTGCTGATTCATCGATTAGGTTGGGATCTTTTTCCATCGGGTTTCTCCTTGATCAGTTGTGGGAGTAACTGAATCCGGCCGGTGAAGTACTGGGTAGTGATTCTCAACCGGATTGCTTGCGATAATATTCGATATCTCGTCGAGCTGAATAACTGTCGGCAAATTCACCAAAACTGCCGCGCAACTCGGTGATTACCCTTTCTGCCTGCGCTTTTTGATTTTGAGCTTCACCTAAGTCGCCCAGTTTTTCATGCGCGCGAGCCGCCATGGTGCAGGCGAGCCATTGTGATTCCTTGTTGCCGCCGCGCGCTGCCCGATCCCGGGCTTCGTTGCCCAACTGTAATGATTTTTCCGCGTTATTGCTTTCAAGCGCGGCCACAGCCGCGGCGATCAACGTCCGCGTTAATAACGCGTAGTCGTTTGCAGTTCGGGCCTTCTCTAGGCTCGCTTCACAGTCGGCCATTCCTTCACGAGCGCTCCCATCTAACGCTTTCGCGAGTCCCAGGGTGGTTCTGGCAGCAATTTCAACCTGCTTGTATTTATCCCGCGCCAGCTTCAGCGCTGTTGTTGCGCGCGTGCGCGCCTCCGCGAACTGTCTTTCACTAAGGTAAATCTGTGCAAAGCTGAGTTCGATCTCCGCCAGCAACGGTTTGTAATCAGTACCGGGTTGGCTGGCGATTTTTAACGCTTCGTCCAGCGACGCCCGGGCATCAGAGTAGCGCCCGAGATTCCACAGCATGTTTCCGCGGTTGTGCAAGTTATAAGCCAATTGCAGCTTGTTATCCAGCGACTTGTTGATTTCGTAGCTGTCGGAATATTTGCGCAACGCCTCGGCATACTGCTCGAGTTCTGCATGCACAGACCCAACCTCGCCATACGCAAAAGCAATTTCCGACTGGTCGCCGCCTTGTTTCGCGCGCTCGAGTTTTTCGGCAAACGTCTTTAACGCTGCCTCATAGTCGCCTTTCTGTCGCTGCGAGCGGCCAATGTAGTTGAGGCAGATCAGAATTTGCCGCGGATAATTCCCCTGTCGAAAGTAACTCAGCGCTTCCTGATTTAGGGCAAGTCCTTCGTCGGTGCGCAACTGGTGAATATAAACCGCACCAAGGTTCATCTTGCCGATGGCTTCGCGGCGCCGCCCGTTCTGAGCGCGCGACAACGCGATAGCTTCCTTAAAATATTTTTCGGCTTGCGGGTAGTCGCCACTGCTCGAGAAGGAATTTCCGAGCTCGATCAAGCCGCCGGCGGTCAGGTTCTCCAGATGTCTCTGCTGCGCAAATTCGACTGCCTGCATAGCGTAGCCCTGGGCTTCCTTATTCGAACCTTCATTAAACGCGAGGTGCGCCAGTTCGATCAGGCAAAGAACTTGTTGTGCTTCATTGCCCGTCGCCTTCGCGGTTTCCAGGCCCTCCTGAAATTGCGCTCTCGATTCCGCTATCTTCCCGACTCCGCGAAAGAGTATTCCGCGCAGGCGTTGGACTTCGCCAATACCCTCCGCGTTACCGAGTGCCTTGAACAAGGCCTGAGCTTTCTCAAACGCCGCAGAAGCGCTCGCGACTTCCTGTTTACGGCTATGAATATCACCGGCGCGCAAATAGGCAGTCGCGTACTGCCCGTCAAGTGTGGTTGCTTTCAAGTAGTTCTCAAGTGCTTTTTCGATGTTGTCGGTCTTTTCGTAGGCCCGACCCAGGTCAACAAAAGCATGCCCATCCTCGGGCGTCAGCTTTGCCAGTTCATCAAAAGCTTTGACTGCGTCGGAAAAGTCTCTCGTTACCGTGCTGTTGATTCCCGTTAGATAGAGTGCATCCACCCGAGGAAGTTGGGAGCGATCAGGAACCAGAGAGCTGACTCGTAGTAACTCGTCTTTTGCTTTATCCGTGTAATCGAGCTCTGTGTAGGCTTCAGCCAGTCGCGCGTGTGCGAGGGCAAAATCCGGGTCCGCTGCGACAGCTTGTTCCAGCGCTTTGCTCGCCTGCAGAAACGCACCGTTGCGCAGCGCGTCAACACCCTTGTTGTACCAGGCGAGTGCCTCGGAAGTTGGTTGGTAAGGGGCCGGCTTCCAGTAGCGCATCGCCGCCCAAACGATAAAGGCCACGATGATCGCGCCGATAAGAAAAGCGCCCAGCGATAAGCGTGGGCGCCTTAAGGTCTGAGTCAGTGTTGTTAAAGCACTGGCACGCGCGACCGACGCCGGCGCCCGCGGCGGGTAGTCGCCATCGCTGGGAAGCGTGGCGCTGACTGCATTCAACTCCGCTATCAGCTCTGCTGCGGACTGGTGGCGCGCGTCCGGATTCTTCTGCAGCGCTTTCATCGTTACGCGATCAAGTTCGGCGGGAATCCGGGGGTTGGTTTGCGAGGGTGGTGCTGGCGTGACATGAATCACCTGCGCACCAATCTCAATTACGCTCGTTCCGGAAAATGCCGATTGGCCGGTAATGCATTCATAGAGCAACGCCCCCAGCGCAAACAGATCGCTGCGGCCATCCACTTTTTTCCCTGTTGCTTGTTCCGGCGAGAGATAGAGGGGTGTTCCCACGATCACATCGCTTTGGGTATAGGCGAATCTTGTTGCCGGATCGGCTTTGGCACTGTCGAGTTCATCAAGCTGTTTCACCAGCCCAAAATCAAGCACCTTCACCTGGCCACGTTCGTTAATTACAACATTGGCCGGCTTCACGTCGCGGTGAATGATTCCCAGCCGGTGCGCTTCTCCCAGGGCTTCGGCAATCTCTGACACGATTTCCACTGAGCGCGGGAGCGAAAGCCGTTCCTCTTCAAGCATGTCGCTCAACGCCTTACCTTTTACCAGCTCCATCACGATGTAAGGCTGCCCGTCAGTCGTCTCCCCGTAATCATAAACAGCGGCAATGTTCGGATGACTTAGTGCTGAGACCGCTCGGGCTTCACGCAGGAAGCGCGCGCGGTAGTGCGGATCGAGGGAAGAGAGAAACTTGATGGCAACGCGCCGCCCAAGATGCGTATCTTCGGCGAGGTAAACCGTACCCATTCCGCCCTCACCGAGCGGTTCAATGATGCGGTAATGAGAGATCGTCTGACCGATCACTTTGGAAATCCTTCAAAACGCGAGAGGGGATGAAGTGCAAACAGAGGGCGTCGGGCATTCAAACGGACTTGGAAAAGCTTTGCTCCAATGGCCGCATTCTGCTCTAAAGCCCTTGGGATTACAAGAAGAACTTAAAGCGGAAACTGGGCGCTAATCGAGGGTGGCGGCGCGCACTTGTTGTTCCTGCTGTTCGCGAAACTGTTTCAGTTGTTGCCGCAGTTCGGGGCGTTGATTTGCCAGAATTGCGACTGCCAGCAGCGCAGCGTTGACGGCGCCAGGTTTACCGATTGCAAGTGTGCCGACGGGAATCCCGGCGGGCATTTGCACAGTAGCTAGCAGAGAATCCATGCCGTTGAGAGCATCACTTTTCATGGGCACGCCGAGTACGGGCAAAGTCGTATGCGCGGCGAGGACCCCAGCGAGATGTGCGGCGCCACCGGCAGCCGCGATAATGATTTCAAAACCGCGCGCCTCAGCATTGGCGGCAAAGTCAGCGGCGAGGTGAGGTGTGCGATGCGCTGACATCACGCCGCACTCGTGAGCCACCCCGAAATCAGTGAGCGTCTGATCCGCATGCCGCATTGTTTCCCAATCAGATTTGCTTCCCATGATTACCGCGACCAGGGGATGCGATGACGCGGGGACACGGGGACGGGGTGATGGGG
>JBAPXA010000501.1:0-9936 GCA_049283975.1 Pyrinomonadaceae bacterium
ACCTCGTTCGCCGTTCAACTTGGCATATCTTTTCTCTGGGGCTATGCCTTCATTCACTACTATCTTGACTCGAAGATCTGGCGCGTGCGGCGAGATGTTGCAGTTGGTCAGGCTCTGAAGATGGACAGCTGAGATGCAGGTCTTACCGCCGAGAAGCCAAGATGCGCCAAGTTCGCCAAGAGTAGAAACGATAACGAAAACCTCCAGCAACGTTGGGCGAATGGGCAGGCTAACTGACAGTATTACTTGGCGAACTTGGCGCTTCTTGGCGTCTTGGCGGTAAGACCTAAGTAAGAGGCTTGCCACAGAATTCCAGAACAGCTTTGTTAAACGCAGTTGGATACTCTTCCTGTGGATGATGACCGCAGTCTTTAAACACGATCAGTCGCGAATTCTCAATCTGCTGCTGGAGTTCCTCCCCATCTCTTAGAGGCACATCAGGATCGTTATCGCCCCAAATCAGGAGTGTGGGTTGTTTGATGAATTGAGCTTCCCTTTGGATCCGCAGGGCGTCCCAATTGCGCACTGTACGAATGATGGCCCGGTGCGTGCCGGCTGTTCGCAGCGGCAGGAAACGAGCGTCAACGCGAAATTCGTCGAGAGAAGTTTGATGGCGATCGTAGACTCGCTTCATCCGCGCCCGCAACAAGCGCCGCGACCCGGCGAGCAATGGCGAAACAATATCGCCTACGACGGGCGTCCGCACGAGCCGCATCATCATGAAGCGCTTTGGTTCATTGTTCGATACCGCCCCCACTAACACTAGTTTCCGAACCAGCTCCAGTTGATCTAACGCGACCGTAAGAGCCACTGCGCCACCATAAGAGCTGCCGACCAGAATAGAGCCCTCGCATCCCAATCGTTCTAGCAGGCCGGCTAACACTTTTGCCTGCGACTCAATTGAATAGTCAAAGTTTCGCGGTTTCGCTGAATAGCCATAGCCGATCAAATCGGGAGCGATCACGCGAAAGCCAGCAGCCGCGAGTTCCAGGAAGACTCGGCTCCAGACGAACGTCGATGAGAGGAAGCCATGTATTAGAAAAAGCGCGGGCCGGCCAGGATCGCCGGCTTCCTGGTAGTGCACGCGCAAACCGCCCACGTCGATGAAACGGGAATGCTCGACATGGTAGATACGGTTACGGCTTTGTTCCAGATCTACGTCGCGAGGCCGCGCGAGCAATTTCGTAAGCACGGCAGCCGTTGCCAGGCCAGAAAACCCGGCGAGTAGATAGCGCTTCTTCAGTTTCATTGTTCCAGAGAGAGCACGACCCGCGGCCGCACGAGTTCAGCTTCGCGATCATAGGCCCCGACTGCGACGAGTGAGCCGGATTCGTCTCGCATTCTCACCCAGTCGGCCTCAGCTAACGCTGGTTTGTTTTCAAGCTTCAATGGCAGCCCTTGTTGCGTTCGGCGTACTTCCTGGGAAGTCAGTGATACGCAGGGAAGAAAGCCCACAGCAACGTCCGGTGTGATCAGAATGTCGTCCAAAGACCCTTGCTGCACACGCTCTTCAAGTTGCTCCAGCGTTGTCGCGCGCTGCAAATCAAAATCGCCGGCTTTCGTTCGTCGTAATTCAACAACATGAGCTCCGACACCCAGACGTTGCCCGAAATCTTCTGCGAGAGTTCGCACGTAGGTTCCTGCGGAACAGGCGACGCGCACGTGAATGTCAGTGCTTCCATCAGGGTGTTGCGGGGATATTTTGCCAACATCCCCGCTGAGTTCCAAAGCGTGAATCGTCACCCGAACGGCTTTGCGTTCCACCTGTTCCCCACGACGCGCGAGTTCGTAGAGCTTCTTGCCCTCGATTTTCTTAGCCGAATACATCGGCGGCACTTGCTCGATCTCCCCGCGCAGGCTGGCCAGCGCTGCTTCGATTTCCGCTTCGGTCCAGGAATTCGCTTTCTCCTGCGCTGGAGTAATCCGCCTTCCAGTCAGGTCACCAGTGTCGGTGCTAAATCCAAGCCGAATAATGGCCTCGTATTCTTTTGCAGCGCCGCTGAGGAATTGCGCCAGTCGTGTGGCTCTACCCGCGAGGACTATCAAAACCCCCGTAGCGAACGGGTCTAGTGTGCCGGTGTGTCCAACACGTCGTTCACCCAGGATGCGTCGCACGCGGGCCACCACATCGTGCGATGTCATGCCCGCAGGCTTATCAATTATCAAGACTCCGTCCATCTGAGGATGCCTTCGGGAGAGTTTCAAAATCTCAGCTGACGAACTACAGGATGCTGCAAATCGGCCTTTCATTCTCACCGCGCTTCAGCGCGGTGAAGAGCGGGGGAAATGAAATCAGAAACCGTTTAAACGGTCTCACGTTATTGGGATGATCACTTGGCACCGGGCTCAAGCCCGGTGAGAATAATAGCCTTGCGTCCTTCCTTCGCTTTCAGAGTTGTGTGCACGACGACAGCGCCGACAATGATCGCACCACCGATCAGAGCCCACTGTGAAGGTCGTTCGCCGATCACCAGGAAAACCCAGACGGGATTGAGCACCGGCTCGATGTAACCGACGATGCCCGCATCGAGCGAACGAATACCGCGCGCCATTCCCAACGTAAAGAGAGTGTAAGCAATTCCGATTTGCACGACCCCGAGGTAGCCCACACTGAGAGCGTCGTGCAAGGTGATGCCGGCTAATGCCTGCAACCCTGCGGGAGCGGCAATGAGAACGACCAACAGGTTGCCGTAGATAACGGACGACGCGCGATTTACTGCGCGCGCGCTGGAGTGCCGCAGCAAAAGAAAGTAACACGCGAAGCAAACTCCCGAAGCGAGCGCAAGCAGGTTTCCAGTGACGTCCTGCGGCCGGAGTTTGCCCACAAAGAAAAGGGACATCCCGATTACACAGAAGATCACTGTAATCAGATCACGTTGGCGAAACTTCTCCTTGTAGAAGATTGGTTCCAGCACGAGGACATACAGCGGCGCGGTGTATTGCAGGAAAATGGCGTTGGCCGCAGTTGTTTCCTTGGTTGCGAGTACGAAGAGTAAAAGAAGAGCGGCGTAGAGCACTGAGGCGATTAAGGTAATGCGATTCAAACCAAAGCCTTCACGTCGGGTAAAGAGTGCGACTGTGATCGCGGCCAGCAGCGAACGACCGAAAGAGAGTTCCAGGCCGGAGAGGGTAGTCCACTTGATGAAGAGACCGCCGGTACTCCAGATGATGGCTGCCGCCAGAACCAGCAACAACGGCGAGGACGCAGGTTTGGCGAGAGTGGTAGGCAAGCTTCTATTCGTGGAGGCGGTCAGTTCTTACTCATCGTCTACGACGCCGTGATTGCGCCGCTGCAAATACTTTCCGAAGACGCCGTTCCAGGGTGGAATCACAATCGACACCGCTCCTTGCGCCTGTGCCTGGCAAGCAAGACGAATCAGCGGCTTGGGTTCCGTGGTGTTGATGTACCCGAAGAGTTTGATCTGCTTGCCCTCGCGGGCGGCAACATCCGAAAGCTTTTCTGCGCCACCGAGCACGCCTACCCAACAAGTACCACATGAAGCCGATCGGCATTCGACGGGGATTGGCCCTTCAATGCGCCGGGGATCAAGCGCTTTCCAATCGCGCGACCGATCCGCCTCTGCGCCCCATGCCAGATCTTGCGCGTTGTTGAGTTTGTACTTCGCGGCGTCATCATTTTCGTCGTGGGTGACCGTCCATTTCTTATCTATCGTTTTCAAGAAACCTAACAAGCCCTGACTGTCATCCTTCGCTCGCTCTCTGAGGATCTGCTCAGGCGACTGCTTAGCGTGCTTGCTATCGATCATCATCAGTCCTGAGGCCGCATTAAACGCTGCCAGTCCGACTTGCTGAACTGTCATGAAACCAACCGCTGTGATACCCGTGGTTAGAGATGGATCTACGCGTGCGCTTGCGGCAACCTGGGAAGCAACGTCGATAATCTGATCTGTCAGCGCCTTCTGAGTCGTCTCGCCAAAAGCGACAGCATGCGTGGCAATCGCTTGCTTTACCTGTGGCCAGTAACGATGGCCGTAAATGAACCGATGCGAAGTGTCAATCTGATCTTTAAGCAGGTAAGCGCCCTGAAGCAGCAACTCACGCGCGAGCTGCTCAGGATCGTCTGCGGCCTGCAGGGCGTGAAACAAATCAAGGGGGTAAAAGGAAAACCAGATTTGCGTGGCGCTTTTATCCACTTCGTGGATGGATCGTAACAAGGCGGTTATGGTTGCGAGCCACGCTTCTGCATCGTGTTGCTTAAGAAAAAGCTCAAAAGAAGTGGGCGTGACGGTCTGCATTATGGGGTTGGTGCTCATAGTAGTGCTCACAGTAGCGCTGTTGGTTTTAGCTCTGATTTCGGGAACCCGATACTCTAGCAGTACCAAGCGGCGATCGTAAAATCGGGCGCGGTCGTTAGTTGTAGGGCGGCACTCCGGGGCCGCCCCAGATTCTGAAAATGGAGGGTGCCCAAGGAAGGGACCCAGTGGTTGCGCAGCTTCAACGTGCACAACGCAGAGGCGCGAAGGCACAGAGTCGCAAAGGAAAGCATTCAATACGTTTGGTGTTGTTTCGTGGATCGTATTCTCGGGCCCGGCATGGCGACGATCCACGAATTAACACTAAACCACACCAAACGCCTTGAATCCCTTCTTTGTGAGCCTACGGCTTCGAGTTCTGAACGTTGGACGTTTCTATCAATAAGAAATGAGAAATGGAAAATGACAGATGAAAAATGCTCAGGTCGTTGACAACCTGAGAATCAGAATAGTAAAAAGCTCGCACCGCGGTGTCAGCTAAAAACCCCAGTCTTCTTCTCAGGGAGGGTCGGCATGGAGACCAAAAAACTTGGCGATATGACGAGAGGCCGGAGCTTCGACAGTGCCTACGGATTTTCTTTCGCCATCGCCATTGGGCTGCTTTTTTTCATCGCCGGTCTGGTGATCACTTTAACTCTCGGTGAGGGTGGAGTGCTTGGCTTCGTGTTCGGCATACCTTTGCTGCTTGCCGGCCTCGTGCTGCCGCTCATCATGATGCGTGGACTCTTCACGCGAAACGATGTTAGCGGCGCTTGCCCCTACTGTTCTGCGCCCATAAAAACTTCAGACGCGACAATTAGATTACGCTGCGTTTCCTGTGGGCGGGAAGTTGCGGTGCGGGATGCAAAGTTATATCCGGTTGAGAAAACAACTTCTTAGTGGATTTGAAACCAGTTGCGAGTCCAGTAGTCACTAAAGGTCAGCGCAAATAGAATTCCCATCCAGAAGAGCGCTGACGCAAAGATCACCCAAATCAAACGTGAACTGTAGCGGACGTGCATGAAGTAGAGCACTACGAGTGTGGCTTTGATCACGGCAATAGTCAGTGCAATGACAACGTTCAAGGGGCCGGGAAAATCTTGCAGTCCCGCCCAGATCGTCAAAGCCGTGCCGGCCATCAACGACAAAAAAATCACCAAGTAAACTTTGACTGGAACTATATGCTCGCTCATTTCAGTGTTCCAAGTGTCGTCCGAGCAAATAAAGCAAAGGGAATAAGAAAATCCAAACGATGTCCACGAAGTGCCAATAGAGCCCGGAGACCTCGACCGGGTTGTGATATTCGGGTCCGTATTTCCCGCGGATAGTCCAGAATAGAATGATCGAGATTATTCCAATGCCGATGATCATGTGCACGGCGTGCATTCCGGTCATCGCAAAATAGATCCAGTAGAACATCTCCACATTCTGTGGTTGGGCGCCGGGCAACAGATGCACTCCGCTCGCGTCGAACGGTCTACTAGGCACGATGCGTCCCGGGATCAAGCGGTCTTCATATTTCTGGTGATACTCCACGGCTTTAATGCCAAGGAACGTAGCGCCCAGTAACAGTGTCAGCGCGAGCGAGATAATCTGGTTGCGTCGTTTGCCTAACTGCGTGCTATAGACCGCCATCGCCATGGTGAAGCTGCTGAGAATTAGCACGACGGTATTGATGGCTCCGAGTTTCAGGTCGAGGTGGTTACTGGCCGAAGCGAAAGCCTCGGGATACTTCGAACGATAAAGCGTATAGGCGAGGAACATCCCGCCGAAGAACATGATTTCAGTTACAAGAAAGACCCACATGCCGAGCGTGGAAGCCTCACGCTGCTGCTCCATGTTTTCGAAATGATGCTGCAGCGAAGCATGGCCGTGCGGTGCCGCATGCTTGTGTTCGATTGTGTAGCTTTCAGCCAAGGATTACGCGCTCCATCGCCGGCGTTCAAACGCCTGATCAGACCTCTTCAACTCTTTCATCATGAAACTTACCGACAACCTGCGTCTCTTCCGCGGGAGCAAATTCATATGCTTCCCAGGTGACAACCGGAGTAACTTCAAAATTCTCGGTCGGCGGTGGTGAGGACGTTTGCCATTCCAGGCCCGGTAAGTTCCACGGGTTAGCTTCCGCACGGCGGCCGTACCGCATTGACCAAATGAGATAAACCGCCGGGATCAAATAACCGAACCCGAGAATTGAGGCGCCTGCGGTTGAGAGCACGTTGAATACTTGAAACTCGGGTGGGTAAACGTGATAGCGACGCGGCATTCCTAGATAGCCGGCGATGAACTGCGGGAAGAACGTCAGATTGAATCCGACGAAGATCACGAGTGCGGAAAACCTCCCCCAGCCGTCCGGATACATGCGTCCACTAATTTTCGGCCACCAGTAATGCAAACCACCGAGATAACCAAACATCGCACCGCCGACCATGATGTAGTGGAAGTGGGCGACGATGAAATAGGTGTCCGTGACGTGAACGTCGATGCCGAGCGTGGCGAGAAATAGTCCCGTCATTCCGCCAATCGTAAACATACCGATAAAGCCGAGTGCGTAGAGCATCGGCGTTTCAAAGGAGATCGAACCCTTGTATAGCGTGGCGGTCCAGTTGAAGACTTTAATCGCAGACGGAATTGCAACTGCAAAGCTCAGGAAGGAGAAGATCATTCCCGCATAGACTGATTGACCGGAAACAAACAGGTGATGCCCCCAAACGAGAAAACCAAAAACCGCAATCGCGAGGCTGGAAAAGGCAACGAAGGAATAGCCAAAGATGTTCTTGCGCGAGAAGTTGGCTATCAACTCGCTCACTACGCCCATGCTCGGCAACACCATGATGTAAACAGCGGGATGCGAGTAGAACCAGAACAGGTGTTGGAAGAGGACTGGATCACCGCCAGCGGCCGGATCGAAGATGCCGATGTGCGCCACTCGTTCGAACGCCAACAGCAAGATCGTGATGGCGATCACGGGAGTACCCAGAATCATCACCAGGCTGGTGGCGTAGTGGGACCAGATGAAGAGCGGCAGGCGAAACCACGTCATGCCGGGCGCGCGCATGGTATGGATCGTCACAATGAAATTCAGGCCGGTAAGAATCGATGAGAAGCCGCTGATAAAAATTCCTAAACCCGCAGCAACGACATAAGAATTGGAAAAGGTGGTACTGAAAGGCGTGTAGAACGTCCAGCCGGTATCGATGCCGCCCGCGAGCAACGCGTAGATCGTGATGATGCCGCCGAGCATGTAAATGTACCAGCTCAGCAGGTTGATACGCGGAAACGCCAAGTCCTTGGCGCCGATCATCATCGGCACAAGGAAATTTCCCAAAGTGGCTGGTATTGACGGAATCAGGAAGAAGAAAACCATGATGATTCCGTGTTGCGTGAAAACCTTGTTATAGGTAGTCGATTGCAGCAGATCGCCTTGAGGTGTCAACAGCTCCAGGCGGATAAACATCGCGTATAGTCCGCCGATAAAGAAAAAGAAGCTGATGGAGCCCAGATAGAGCAGCGCAATGCGCTTGTGATCCCTGGTGAGCAGCCACGACTTCAACCCATAAGTCGCGTTCAAATAATTGACTCGCGCGGGTATGGGCGTCTCGAATGATTCCATTGCCTTCATAAAAATTTCGCCTTACTGCTTCCTACCTGTTTGTCGAACCCGGAGTCGTCGCTGGTACTGCTGCCGCTGGCGGCGCTGCGGTGGCTGGAGCTGCACCAGGTGTTTCAGCCTGAGTGCCCTGCGCTGGCAGCGACTTGATGAATGCCAAAATCTGCACTAGTTGCTCTTCGCTGATCTGCCCCTGGAAAGTCGGCATGATCGGACCAAACCCGTTAACTAACTTGGCCTGCGGATTGACGATCGATTCCCGGATATAAGCTTCATCAGCCTTGATCGTCTGTCCGTTATTAAGAAACACCTGGCGCCCAAAAATTCCGCCTACTGCCGGACCGCGCCCACCTTCGCCGGACGCCCCGTGGCAGGAAACGCAGCCCAGCGTTTGATAGAGCTGCTGGCCGGCCACGGCCGGTGATTGTTGATTGGTGTTGCCACTCAGCCAGTTATCAAACTCCGTCGCTTCCATTACCACCACTTGCCCGATCATGCCCGAGTGGTTCATGCCGCAATACTCAGCGCAGAAAAGGTGATACGTGCCCGGCTTTGTGGCTTCGAACCATTGCGTGGTGTAGCGACCCGGAACAACATCGGCCTTAATGCGAAACGCGGGTATGAAAAAATCGTGAATCACATCTTCGGTCGTCATAATCAACTTGATGCGACGACCGACCGGTACGTGCAGCTCGTTAATCTCCCGCTGTCCGGTTGTGTGCTGAATTTTCCACATCCACTGTTTGCCAACGACATAAATCTCAACCGCATTTTCTGGCGGGCGGGAATTCTGAAAGTAAAGTTGAGCGCCCCAGACAAACATGCTCATGGCAATGATGAAGGGGATTACTGACCACAGCGTCTCCAATTTGTGCGAACCGGCAACCGGACGGGGAATTTCATGGGGCGAACGGCGCCGGTACTTAACGACAAAGAAAGTAAGCACACTCCAAATGAGCAAAACAAAAAATACAGTGACGCCCGTCAGATAGAAATAGAGCGCGTCGACTTTGCCTGATAGAGTCGAGGCGCTGGGTGGTATGAATGGAATCCAGGGCGTTTGCATTGACTATGTTGTTCCCCCTTCAAGCAAACGGGTTCGAGCCGCAGTGCGACGGCGCATTACGACGAACATGATTCCAATCGCAAGTAAAGTGGCGATTCCTGCCACTCGCACCATGTTCATTATCACGGCGCCATATTTTCCGGTCGCGGGATCGTAGTGGTAGCAGTACAGCAGTAACTGATCCACAGGTGAACCAATCTTGTTTGCCGAGGCTTCGACGAGACTTAGCCGCAGATCCTTCGGCGAGTACTCAATGCCGTAGAAGTAATGAGAGAGCTTGCCCTGAGGCGTGGCGACGTAGATGGCACTGCCATGCGCAAACTGGTCAGTCGCCGCGTCAAAGTAATAATGGAAGCCGATGGCCTCGGTTAACCGTCTGATGTGTTCCTGATCGCCAGTAAGAAAGTGCCAACCTTGAGCCGCTGCGGCGCGTTTTGCTTCCGGCAGATAGTTCACGTAGGTCGTTTTCTTGGCGCGCGCGAGATCAGCAGTTTCGAGGGGATCAAAGCTGACGGTAACAACTTCAAACTCTTCGCCTGCTTTGAAGTTGAGTACTTTGAAACTCGTCACCATGCCATTCAAAACCTGATTGCAGAGCATGGGGCATTGGTAATAGACGAGCGAGAGCACAACAGGTTTCTTGCCGAAGTAGTCGCTCAGGTGAACCGTCTCGCCTTGCTCGTTGCGGAAAGTCAGGTCAAGAGGCAGCTGTTCATTCAGCTTCTGTTCAATTTTGACTTGCTGCAATGCCTTCGGTAGACCATTGACGGAGGTGCCGCTGCTGGGGCGCGCGCCGTAAAGAGGCGAACTCGGTCCGGGGGGTTGTTGGGCGGGGACAGCAGGGGGCAGTAGGCAGTAGGCAGTAGGCAGGATGAGAAGAATGCTAACCAAGACGAGACGCCTTCCGACCAGCCGACCACTTTCCCTGCCGGCCACACTGCCTACTGCCCACTGCCTACCGCCTTGTGCCTTCATTGCTTCCCCTTCATTGTGACTCGTCCCGCACT
>JBAPXA010000502.1:0-5685 GCA_049283975.1 Pyrinomonadaceae bacterium
GCATCAATCACGGCAAGGAAGTCTGAGTCCTTTTGATCATCATCTCCGGCCCAAATAAAAAGGTAGGGGCTAGGATTGCTTGTCGTGCTACTGCCGGCGCTGCGCGCGGCTTGGCTCAACACGGCGTCCGGACGTGATAACTGAGCAATGATCAGAATAGCGACGATCAGGAATGGTTTCATCGTTTAAATTGTGTGATCAAGGGTTGTGACTCATTATGGCTTGCAAGGTGTCTTCACATCGACAGCCAGGGCATGGGCCTCGGTAGTTCCGATGTTTTCCAACGCGTGCGTTACTGGGTTGCGCCAATGTGCTTCACCAGCGCCACCAGAACTTTCTTGTGTTCGTCCGTCGGGATAGGTCGTTCTCATTTTGGCAGCGCCGAAGCTGTATACAACTCCCGACGAATGCGTATGCATCGGCTCTTTTTCGCCAGGTTTGAGGCGGTATTCCATTACTCGCACCTGGTCATTCTCAAGCAACACTTTGTAATACTGAGGCGATTGCTTTACGGGGTCTTGTCTCGTTGTCTTCCCGGATGAAATGGCAAAGGCGAATGTTGCCATTAAAGCACCAATGGCCATGCCTGTGATCAAATGAATTATTCGTTTCATAGACGTTGTCCTCTATCTTCCAGGGTCCGCATGCTAAAGCGAACGACGGTACTATTTGATCGCGATCGGATTGATGATTGCCTGAACGCCGCCCGTAATGCGCGCGGCGCCGAGCGTGAACAGAAATTCCCAGGCCTGATCTTTAACCAGCTCCTCGGTATTCATGTTCTCAAGTATGTGAATGCCATTTAAGGGCAGAAGAATCTGATGAACTTCGTAGATGCCAGCACCGTTTTCAAAGGGAATCACCTCAAAGTTCGCCGTGTCGGCACCCACCATTGCCACTTCAAGCGAAGCGAGATACCGGGCCCCTTCTCGTCCAAGCCCCGGGTTGACTGAAATGAACCGCTTGTTGTCTTTCCCCACAAGCTTCTGCCAGCCGGTGTAGAAAAGTACAACGTCGCCTCTTTCGATGGATTGGATACCCTGCCGCTTCATCGCCCCTTCAATTTCCGCCCGATTGAAAGCTGTTCCTTCTTTCACAACATCCGTATTGAAGTAACCAGCCATATCGAGCAGCACACCGCGCGTTGCGACCGCCGGCACATTCTCGATGCCCAGTTTTTTGAGACCATCTGGCATCGTAAAATCAGCGGCTTTGTTGCAGTTGAAATAGAGATTGTCGATTCCCGCGTGGCCGAAGCCGTCAATTTGCGAACCGATACCAACCCAGCCCGTGAGGATATCGTCGTTGTAAGTAGTCTTGGTTGGACCGAGTGAGCCTCCTCCTGCTTGCCCCGGTTGCAATACCGTAATCGAGAAGGTGCGAGTGCCATAGGCGGGCGTATTCTTATTCGTCTCGACGCCGAGGCGATAAGCCTTACCCTTTGTGATCAGCTTGGCTGCGGCAAGCGTCTTTTCCGGTGTGAGGTAATTGAGGTTGCCAATCTGATCTTTCGGGCCGAACTTGGAGGCGGTCGAACAGGGCTTTTGTTGGGCGGATGCGGCGACGCAGGAAACCCCAACAAGGGCACAGGTTGCAAACAACCTGGCAGGGCAGTTCATTTTCATCGTTCTTTCCTTTTTAGTTTTCGGGATGAAGGTGAAAAACCTTGTTCATTATCTTCCACTCCCCGTCTACTTTCAGTAACGTAAACAAATCTGTGAATCGATGGCCAGTCCAGTTGTCGAGTTCCAGCCGCACCGTGGCAACCGTCTCGATGATATCGATGCTGGTAATTCGACCTTCGAGCTCTGTTGCTGCACCATTCTGATCATTCCAGTCAAAGAGTCCCTGGATCGGCCCGGCGAACAAGTCAGGTCCGATGTATCCAAAAATGGTGGCGTCCGGGTGAAAGGCGAGCTTCATGGCAGCGGTATTTCCGGTCTTGCCGCCATTGATGTAGTTCTGCACCGTGTTAGTGATCGCATCATATTCGCTCAACTGAGTCGGCGCGTTCGCGATGATTCTTGCTTCTTTTTGCATCAAGGTTCTCCTTTGTTAGATATTCCTCATCCATCTGCTCGATCTCGTGAAATTGCTGTATCTTCTGCGATCTAGTTTCGTGTCCTGCGCCAGATAGACTTCACCCATCCCACCGGCGCCGAGTTTGGTAATGGGACAGAGAAGAGTTGGCTGTCAGGTCTCGATTCACGTGTACGAGTTTAATTACCTGATATTCGCGCCGTAGAATGACCTATTGCCTAGGGCAACTCATCCTCAGCATAGAGAAGCGGTGGCACCTTATCCTGCTTTAGACGACGCAGCCAGTGCGGCTCGTCAAAGAGTTGTGCCAGACCCCGAACTATTGCATATCTTGGCTCATCGACTATCCGCACTTGGAGTCGAGTGGCTTCCCGCAAGAAATCGTCAAGGCCTCCAAATAGTGAACCGCCTCCCGCGAGCATGACGCCCCGCTCATAAACGTCGCCAGCTACTTCCGGCGGCAGCTCAGTTAGCGACCTGGTAATGCCATCCACTATTTTGCGGACTACTTCCTGGGCGACCGGGTAGATCTCGCCAGCAGTAATCTCGATTGCCGCAGGGCCTCCCGTCAGAACATCGCGTCCGCTGACGGAAGTCTGATGTGAAAGATCGACTGGCAGAGTTGCGGTAGCTAATTCAAGCTTGAGTCTCTCGGTTGACTGCGTCCCGATAATTAACCCGCGATGACGACGAACATGATTCATAATCGCGGCGTTGATGCTCGACCCTCCGATTCGCTCAGCGCTGGCATGCACAATGGCACCATTTGCCACAACTGCAACGCTGGTGGTTCCACCGCCGATATTAACCACAACCGAAGCGTGTGGGTCGTCGATCTGGACACCGGAACCAAAAGCCGCCGCCAACCCTTCTTCTATCATCCAGACGCGACCGATCCCCGCATGCTCGGCGGCGCTTAGCAGCGCGCGCCGCTCCACGGCCGTGATGCCAGACAAGACACTCATTAGTGCGCGCCGACTGAAATGAGAGAAGCCACTACGGGCCTTCCGCGCAAAATAGGTGAGCATCTGCTTCGTTTGCTCAAAATCAGCAACGACGCCATTAGCCATCGGCGCGATCACTGTGACATCACGCGCTTCGCGTCCGTAAATCTTTTGCGCCTCAAGGCCTGTCGCGATCACTTCGCCGCTAATCGTATTGACGGCAATTAGAGATGGCTCATCAACTACTACTCCGCGCCCGCGCTCATAGATGACCGTGGCCGCAGATCCCATGTCGATAGCCATAGAATTAGAGACTAGATCTCGCAGAGATTGCAGCCCCATGAATGCTGCCGTCTTGCTCATGAACGAAGTTGCCACTGCAGTGCTTTGCCTTTATTTGACTTGATCTTACCTGGAATTGCACGCCTCAAGTCAGATTCAACGCATCTAACTTAAGAAGCGAATGGAGCAGAACGTTTACCCCGTTCGTAATGTCTTCCGCTTTGGAAAACTCGCGTGGGCTGTGACTGATGCCGTCGCGACTTGGCACAAAGATCATCCCAATCGGACAGAGAGCCGCAATCTCTTGCGCATCGTGGCCCGCGCCGCTAGGCAGCAGCTTGGTCGACAGCCCGAGTTGTTTGGCTGCCTCAGCGATCGAGTTGCGGATACGGGGATCGGTAGGCGCAGGCTGAGACGCATTCACCTGCTTGAATTCGAACTTCGTCCCGGTTGCGCGCTCAATCTGGCTTACCTCAGCCTGAATTCTTTCGAACACCATTTGCACTTTATCAGCGTCCAAATCACGTAGTCCCAAACTTGTGATGACTTTGCCGGGCACGACATTGTAAGCACCTGGAAAAGCCTGGATCTTCCCAACTGTTCCAACCTGACGGCCTGGAATTGAAGTGACGACCCGGTTGACGGCATCGATGTATTTTGCGGCTGCGAGCAGTGCATCGCGACGCTGGTTCATCGGAGTCGTACCTGCGTGGTTGGCAAATCCTGCCACAGTCACCTCCCACCAGTAGACGCCGACAATACCCTCAACGACACCAATGTCTAGCGTCTCGACGTATAAGATCCCGCCCTGTTCAATATGCAACTCGAGATAACCTGCAAGGTCACCTTTCCTTCGCACAACGCTGGCGAGTTGGTCGGGATTGCCACCGATTAATCTGATTCCTTCGCGAATTGTCTTCTTGCTGTTGGTGACGATGTTCAGGTCTTTCTCAGTCAATCCTCTGGTGATGGCGACGCTGCCGATGGTCCCGCCCTCTTCGTTTTGAAAGATAACGACTTCCAGCGGGTGTCTCAGGTGAACGTTGTTCTCAGCTACCGTCTGGGCCACTTCGATTGCCCCCATCGAACCGACCTGTCCATCGTAATTGCCTCCGTCCGGCACGGAATCGATGTGTGATCCAATCATCAACGGTTTCAACGCGCTGTCGCTTCCCGCGCGGCCGCCCACGATGTTTCCTGCGGCGTCAATGCTGACCTCCAGTCCTGCGTCACGCATTAACTTCATCGCGTACTGACGAGCCTGGAGATCCACATCAGAATACGCGACTCGATTTGTGCCGCCCTCCGCGGTTTTACCAAACTGGGCAAGCTCGCTGAGATGCGCGTTGACACGACGACCATCGACGCGAAGTTGCGAAGTCGATTGAACCGTTCGCAATGCAATAGCTGGAACCGCAGCCAGCAGACTCAAACTAAAGTTTCGACGATTCATTTGTGCAGTTATCTAACTCGATCAAAGGGCGGGAGCCGAAGAACGTAACAATTGCGTGATCATGATGTTGTCAGGCTTCAGATCACGGTGGACGATGCCGGCGGTGTGTGCTTTCGATAACCCTTCGGCCGCTTGCTGCAAATATCTCAACAGCTTTGAGAGTTCGGTTTGCTCACGATGAATCTTCTCGCGCAAGCTCACGCCCTCGATGTACTCCATCACGATGAAGTGAGTGCCTTCGTGTTCGCCAATCTCATGGATCTGCGCAATGTGCGGATGGTTGAGCGCCGCGGCAGACTTAGCCTCCCGCGCGAACCGCTCCATGCGATCGCGATTCGAAGCAACCTCAGCAGGCAAGACTTTCAGTGCCACTTTGCGATCGAGCTTTGTGTCGTGGGCCAGGTACACTTCGCCCATCCCGCCGGCACCGATCTGGGAGACGATGCGGTAATGCGCGAGCGTTGTGTTGGGGGAAAACTTTTCGGTCACTGGGTTATGAGTTGCTCGGGCGAAAAGTGTGTGCTGCGAGCGAATGTCCTTCGGTTATCTTCGAAGGACAAGACAGCACTATTTCAAGATTTCGGGAGGCAACTTTACTGCTTACTTCGTGAAAGACAACTTCTTAAAACATACCATGATCGCGGGGGATTGGAGCCATCGGGCCCTCGGGCA
This sequence comes from Pyrinomonadaceae bacterium, assembly GCA_049283975.1. Classification (GTDB taxonomy): domain Bacteria; phylum Acidobacteriota; class Blastocatellia; order Pyrinomonadales; family Pyrinomonadaceae; genus PSRF01. Next base: position 5,392 of record JBAPXA010000502.1, read on the forward strand.
TCATCAACAGTCAATTATTTCATCAAAGCGTCTTGTGCTGTAGAAGACGTGCGCGAATTTCGAGGGTTGACCATGTTTTGATCCCTTCGAATTTAGTGAGTTAGATTGCGATGATGCTCTGGTTCAAATTCTATTCAGGAAAACCGGCTTTCTTCAGCACTTCCTGAAACCGCGGGTCATCACGCAATGGATCCATGAATGGGTCTATTTTCATCTGGCTCGTATGTTGATCTTTTGTTTCGATCGCTTCGTTGATCAAGGCAAAGGCTCTATCTTTCTCGCCCAGCTCTGCAA
>JBAPXA010000503.1:0-5190 GCA_049283975.1 Pyrinomonadaceae bacterium
TGTCCCCGATCCACGGGCTTCAGCATCGGGCTCGTGAAACGTGAGTCTTAAAGAGAAACGATTTATTAAGCCATGGGCGCCGAACTGCACAATCACAAACACCCCACCGGTATTGCACCGGCGGCAACACCCTTGCGAAGAGGTTTTTTGCAACGCAAGTGCGGTTGCGGCCAGCACACTGTCGGGGGCGGTGCGTGCGATTCTTGTAGTAAGAAAGATGCAACTAACTTGCGGCGCGCAGCGATCGGCAATGACTCGGGCGCTGTTCATGAAAATGAGGTTCCAGCAATTGTTCATGATGTATTGCGCTCGCCGGGACAGCCGCTTGACGCGCAAACGCGTGCCTACATGGAGCCTCGCTTCGGACATGACTTCAGCCAGGTTCGCACTTACCACGACGATCGCGCTGCTGAGTCTGCCAGTTCCGTTGGCGCATTAGCTTACACGGCAGGGAAAAGCATTGTATTTGGTAAGTCTCAATACAGCCCTGGCACAGATGACGGGCGTCGCCTCATGGCCCACGAGCTGGCCCACGTCGCGCAAAACTCCGATCAGGCACTTCAACCGAAGAAACAGTTGAGCGAACCGACAGACGCCTCCGAGCAGGCTGCCGATCGCCTGGCTGCGCAGGTAGTACTTGATCCGCCGATCACAGCCACGGCTCGGGAAACTCCCAAACCTTTCGCCGGTGCCATGATCCAGCGCTACCGCAGCAGCAAAGCACAGTATTTTGGTCGGTCTGATGATCCCGGATCCGGCATGGTCGAGCAGACATTCAAAGATAAAGACACTCAACCCTGGATCGAACATATCGATGTGATCTTTGATGGAGAAGCCCTGGATACCAATCCCGACTTGTCCGCGGTTGCCGCAGCAGATCGCCTAATGGTTACCGGCAACGCGACCGTTACTTATGCCAAAAACAAAGCGAAGCTTTCAGATTTCAAGGTCGCGGTCGGCGGAGGGTCGAGTGCTCTGGGGCTGACCGATCGCGTGTCTAAGTCTCCTGTAATCCGGATGGAAGGCGTCGGCTACAACGCAGCTCTTCAGCCGGGACAGGTGGCGTCTGAGCCTCGAGTTAAAGGCACAAAATACACCAAGGACCCGGACCCCACCACAGCTCAATTTACCGGGTTAGCAAATATGCATTGGGCGGTTTTCTTTAAAGACATTCAGGCGCTTCATTTTGGTGCTTTCGATGTGGGCTCGCACGCTTGTGTTCATGTACCAGGAGCGAGTGACATGCGAAGAATTAATTACCATTCAAGGATGGACCAAACGAAGGTAACAGTTTCGTACCCGGCAGGGTCAGCTCTGACGAATGTGTGCTGCGCTCGACGGCGCCTAACCGGACTGAAAAGAAATCCCTGCGGAAGCGTGACTTGCCCCTGACCGAAGGCATGTAGCGATGAGCACCAAACTAATAATTCAGAAGAAAACCACCGACCGGGGCAGCGGAATACCTCAGTCAGGAAAGCTGTCGCAACGCAAGTGCAGTTGCGGCCAGCACACGGTCGCTGGTGGGGAGTGTGAAGGATGTAGCAAGAAGAACTCATCGTTGCAACGCACAGCTGCAAACTCAGAACCCGAGACGCGAAGCTTGGGCGGCGTGCCAGAGATTGTTCATGAAGTACTGAACTCACCAGGACATCCGCTTGATCCGACCGCGCGGGCTTTCTTCGAGCCGCGGTTCGGCCACGATTTCAGCCGCGTGAGATTACGCACGGACGCTCGCGCAGCCGAGTCAGCTCGGGCATTAAACGCGCGAGCGTATACGGTCGGCGACAGTATCGTCTTCGACTCCGGACAATACTCGCCGGTTACTCAAACTGGTCAGCTCTTGCTGGCCCACGAGTTGACGCACGTTATTCAGCAGGGAAGTGCTCGATCCGGAATGCCGCATACGATTAGTGCAGCGAGCGACGCAGGGGAGAATCAAGCAAGACAGACAGCTCTTGATGTTGTCAGGAGCGGGCAGTCTGCGGACGTTTCAGACAGTTCTTCCGGACCTGTCCTGCAGCGAGATTTAGCTCAGCCGCCACCGCCGCAAGTGCCGGCACAGCCTCAGTTGACCTCGGCTCAAATTCAACGTGCCCTGCGGTACAACCGCGCCAGCTACAACGAGGAATCAACTCGCTTGATTCAGAACATCGTCGGCGGACCGATAACCGGTCGCTTCGAGGAGACCACCGTTGAACTGGTGGCATTAATTCAGCAGCAGTATGGCTTAGTGCCGGCGGATGGGAAGGTTGGCCCCGATACTTACGATTTCCTTGTTCGCGAGCTGCAAGCTGAAAACTCAACCCCCGGGGATTGCCTAACTATGTTTCAAGTCGTCGGCCCACAGCCGCTGGCATTCTTCCGCACATCGCCCACTCATGGAAACATCGCGTCGCGTTTCGAGGTGCATGCGCGGTTTGATCCGCGGTGCAAGTGCGAGGACTTTGAATACCGGCAATTTATCAGGGGGCACGTCGAAATGATCGAAAACGCAATACCCGGCGTCACTCCTCCGGCACCATCGGGCTGCGAGACGCTGATTTCCGCGAATGCGAGCACGTGGATTTGGAATATGGACGGATGCTTCAACGTTCCTGGCGGCTTAAGACCAACGTTTACCGAAGATGGTGACACTGCCGTGGCAGCAGGACTAGCCGGACGACGGTATGGCCACCGCTCGGCGCAGCCTAATCCCGCGACCACTCGTGACCAATATCTTCCGAACCGCGCTAACGGCTGTATTTATGAAGCGTTTGATGAACCGGATCTAAACCCGGTTCCGGCAGCGCCGGGAGATACCGGTGACTCCTATAGCTGGGAGATGGAATTCCTGGGCAAAATCCAGCGTGCGGGCGGAACTGTTGTTAGTGAAGAAAAGTGGAGAATCGACGACGTGGTCATAATTTGAGGACCAAGTCGCAAAAGACACATGAGGGGCTTACAGACAAAGCAGGGCAGCGAATCTAATGCGCGCTTCAATGTGGGTGGCACGTTACAGCGCAAGTGCGATTGTGGGCAGCACACAGTCGCGGGCGGTGAGTGCGAAGGATGCAGCAAGAAGAACTCATCGTTGCAACGCGCAGCTGCAACCTGCGAAGCCGAAAACCGAAATTCGGAAAGCGTGCCGGCGATCGTTCATGAAGTGTTGCGCTCGTCTGGTCAGCCGCTGGATCACGCAACCAGAACTTTTTTTGAACCGCGCCTCCAGCATGATTTTAGCGGCGTTCGCGTGCACACGGACACGAAGGCCTCCGAGTCCGCACACGCCGTCAATGCACTCGCCTATACCGTCGGCCGGGATGTTGTGTTCGAGGCAGGCCGGTATGCACCGGGAACGTCGTCGGGAAACAAACTTCTCGCGCATGAGTTGACTCACGTGAAGCAGCAACAAGGAAATGCACTTCAGGGCAAGCTGCATTTGGACGGTGGGAGGGAAAACTCTTTTGAGGCGGAGGCTGACCGTGTTGCCCAGACGATTGAAAGCTCGTATTTCAGTGCTAAGGCAGCGACGCCAGTGGCTCAAACTTCCTCGACCGTGGTCCAACGCGCTGTGCGTCCGGGAAATGTCACCTGTCGCACCACAGGTCTAACCAACCCCGATCTAAGCGGAGACGAAGTTGTCGCAGCAATCGAGGATGCCGACACACAGGCGATTGCATTGTGTCAGGGAGCAGAAACCGCGCTTGATGACAACCTGACCGCGGTACGTGGAGGCGATCCGGTAGATGCCGCGTTCGATACCATTCTGCAGGAAGAACTGGGACTCACCCTTACCAACCCAGCGCATTTTCGACTCATTGAGCAGCAACGAAACCGTTTCCGGCGAGTGCGAACAACGCTGGAGAGTGGCTATCTCCGCTACATGTGTCGTGGCGGCACTGTGAGTCTTGTTGGCTGCAGCGCAGGAACCTGTGGCCAGGGCGGCCTTGATTTTGCTTTTTCCTGTGCGGGAAACAGGCTCGTCGTGTTGTGCCAGGATTTTTGGGATGACCCGGCTGAGCGACCCGGAACAATTTTGCATGAACCATTTCACATTTGGTTTGAGATGGCCCGACACAATACGAGTGCCCTCAGACGTGCCGACGCGTCGTGCTTTGAGGGTTTCGCCAGGCGTCTGGCAGGAGATGCAACAGTCTCGTGTGCAGATCACACTGCGGGTTAGTTGACTGATTGACTGATCGCGAGACGGACAAAGGCTTGTCCGCCATAACCGAGAGCTGATGCTAATCGACGATGACTTAGATGAACACGCTCGCAACAGAAAAGAAAACAATACAACCGGCGTCCGCGGTGTCCTTTGGCGTTGCGCGCAACGGACTGTTGCAACGCAACTGCGCTTGCGGTCAGCACACGATGGCCGGCGCGACGTGTGAGAGCTGTGGCAAGCAGGCACAACGCCTGGGCGAGCAAGCAGTGCCCGACGTAATTCCGCCCGCGGTTGAGGAAGTGTTGGGAGCATCGGGTCAGCCTCTCGATGCGGCGAGCAGAGAGTTCTTTGAGCCTTGCTTCGGTCACGATTTCAGCCAGGTGCGCGTGCATACCGATGCGAAAGCAGCAGAATCAGCGCGCGCCGTCGACGCTCTCGCTTACACACTCGAAAACAATATCGTGTTGGGTCCGGAACAATATTCTCCAGCGACTAAAACTGGAAAAAAATTGCTGGCACACGAGCTCACGCACGTCGTGCAACAAGGCGCCGCGGGTCCGCGCGAGATCGCGTCAGAGACTGGGAACACCTCGCAAGGCGAGGTCGCTGGGAAAATCGAACACGGAGCAGTACCGCTGGGACAGTTCAAACGAGCAACTTCCATCGGCCGTGCCGATGATCCCCTGGAACGGCAAGCAGATCTGGTTGCGGAGCGAGTCTGTAGCACTGGCAATCAAAATTCCTATTCTGCTCGAGACTCGTTGACGCATGCCCAGATGAAAAAGGACACCGAAGGCGGAGCGACCCGCGGTTTCTCATACTCGGCGGCGAATAGTGGCGTGCTGCAACGACAACCTCCAAAGACTCCGCAGCCTCCACCGAAGACTCCACAGCCCCAGCCGACAAACCCGCCAGCAACACCTGGAACGGGTACCAGCGGCAGGCTTGTCTATGAATACAGGGCCTTCCGGAAAGGTAACGACTCAGACTGTGCTGAAAAGTCTGTGCTGAATGAAGTCGACATGCCAGTAGTGGTCTTTGCG
>JBAPXA010000504.1:0-4257 GCA_049283975.1 Pyrinomonadaceae bacterium
CGGATCGGCGAAAGCGACGGCGTGGGCTGAACTGTTTGGGATTTGCTGGTCTGGAAAAAAGTGAGGATAAGCGAAGAAACGGCAGCTCCCAAAATGAGGCGCTTAAGGTGAAAACACATAAGCTACAAAGGGACTTGGCAGTGTCTTAGTCAGCGCCCACCATCTCGCCTAGTTTCTCTTTCTGTTCACGCTCTTTGGCGATCTGCGCGGCTGTCTTTTGCGGGTCGCGCCAGTTGTCGAGAATACCAACTTGATGCACGCACTGAAGAGTGCAGGTAGGAGCGCACCACTTCTCGGTGTTGTACTCACGATCGAAATCATCCATCGTGTAGTCGGCGAGCGGAATTCCGGGATAGCCACGTTGCTGCGAGCACCAGTGCACTAACCCTTCCTCGCAAATATATAGATAGCGCGCCCCCGCCCGACAGCGCCACTGATAAGGCTTGCCTTCGGCGATGCTGTCCTGGAACCAATTAAGACGCGCGTGATCCTTGTTGCCAACCTTTTTGACTTGCTGAAATATTTCCTTCTCGTTCGGAGACAGAGGTTTCAAAGTCCCGTCACCATCGTGAATAACGCCGACAGTACTGGAGAATCCCAGTTCCACTGCCCGTTTCGCGACCACCAGGGCATCTTGCGGGTTCTTAATGCCGCCGCCGATTACCGAGTTGATGTTGATATGAAAGTCAGCATGTTCCGCTAAGTAACGCAGTTTCTTTTCCAGTACCCGCAAACTTTTGCGCGACACTTCATCCGGCTCAACGTTGTCGATACTAATCTGCAAGTACTCCAGGCCCGCTCGGTTAAGCCGCTGAATGCGGTCAGGCGTAAAGTAGTAACCATTGGATATCAGGCCCGCAATCATACCGCGCAGCCGAATATGATGAATGATTTCGTCCAATTGCGGGTGCATCATCGGCTCGCCGCCGGAGATGGTAATGATCGAAGTTCCGAGGGCGGCAAGTTTATCGATACGTTTTTCCATCACGTCCAGCGGAATTGGGGACGATGAATGGTCATACTCGTTGCAATAGCCGCAGGCAAGATTGCAGCGGCGCATGGGGATGAGGTGCGCCAGCACTGGGTGGCGGCTCGAAAGTAGGCCGCGAGTAATAAAGCTCGCTTCGCGCAGCTTAAGTTTCAAAAATGTGCTCTTTTTGATCATGAAGAAACATCGTCCGGCCTCGCCGGACCATAAACCATTCCGTTATTAGACCACGAAGGATAGGCGACCGCTGCTGGGAACGCAAGACGGCCTATAAACCAAAAGGGCTCTGGTCAGAGTGCCAGAGCCCCCAGGCTTTTGTAATTTGAACTTGCGTTTAGCTCTTTACGATTCTGATTCCATCCAGCTTCTGGTTGAAATCGTCGGCGGAGATCTTCGCATTCTTCTCCAGACCCGTCAGACGCATCGTTGTGGCGTCATCGTTCTTCTCGACGATCTTCGTCTGCACTGGCATTCCGGAAGAATCAACCCAAATCTCAGCGTATTTGAAACTGGCATTACCTTTCGGCACCAGCGTCAAGTGAATCGTGCTTACGCCACCCCACAGGGTCTCTTCGCGCACATCCTGTACTGGCTGGAAACGCGACTCGAGTTGCGCGCGCGACATGTAAATCATTTCCATCACGCCGCCGGCTTTGTTGTTCTTCGACTTTGAACTTCCCACGTATGCCATGTTCAGACGAGGTCGGAACAAGACGAACTTGCCATTGGTAACCGTTAGAATTTCATGTTGGGGGCTACGCCATTCAATGCGCACCGAAGCTTCGCGGCCAGCTCCCGGCACGTAGGACACCACGCCATTATATTTTTCCGAATCGCGAAGTTGCGCGTTGTATTTCTCCATGCTGATGCCCGAACGTAGCGACTTCAGACTCTGCCGATTGCGCTCCATCTTATTCAACACCGAACTCAGCAAACCTGCACTCTGACCATTAGCGGGCGTGCGCGAACCGGCTACGGCCGCCGCGAGCACCAGCATCACAACCATCAACAAACCAAATCTCTTCATATTTGCTCCTCGAATTATTACCAACCAACGACCCTCCCGTCTGAGGGTAAAAAAACCCAGCGATTATAGGGTAAGGTCAACGGATGTCAACCTGATACCCAACGGTTTTACCTTCTTTATCAACCACCTTGCGAATGGCTCCGACCTCGGCATTTTCCTTGCCCGAAAGGGCCCTTAAATGACTTCGCAAAAGCGTCTTATCGCCTTGATTTTCAACAACTTCAGGACCGACAAAGATGGTTGCTGGAACTGGGCTTTGATGCCCCAGACCGCCCTGCCGTTCGCTCGCCGAAAACCAGCTTTTGGGAGTCAAAAAAATAAAAACAAGAATTAGGGCGCAGAGGGTGTCCCACTGCCAAGTATTCCTCTCATAGGTCCAAAGAAAGATTCGCTTAATTGTATCCACGAAAAACGACTCCCGGGCTTGCCTGCCGGTTGTGTGGGCAAATGGCGCGCCTCCCAGATTAGAAGGCCCTTGAATTCTAACTTGTGTTAATTCCCCTGTAAATCGCCTGCTACATTCGCACGCTGGCGGCGGGCGCCACGATGTGACCGTCGCGCATTTGTACTATTCGTCGGCACATTGCTGCGGCTTCAGGGTTGTGAGTGATCATGACTATCGTTTGGTTGAAACGGTAATTCAGTTCCTGAAACATGTTGAGGACGAGTGTGGAGTTCTCGGAGTCGAGGTTTCCGGTGGGCTCATCCGCGAGCACAATCGCCGGCCGCGTAACAACGGCCCGCGCAAGGGCGACGCGCTGTTGTTCGCCACCGGAGAGTTCGAGTGGTTTGTGATGAAGCTTATCTTCCAGTCCCAGCAGCTTGAGCACTTCCCGGCGGCGGGCGGGATCGTCGCCGCCGTTGCCGTGGATCTTTTCCGCCAGGCGAAGATTACCTTCCGCTGTTAATGTGGGAAAGAGATTGAAGCGTTGAAATACGAAGCCGATCTTCCTGCGCCTAATATCGGTTCGGGCAGCATCGGAAGCAGCGGTGAGATCTTCGCCGTCGATCACAATCTGTCCACTCGTCGGGGTTAACAAACCGCCGAGCAGATGCAGCATGGTCGACTTGCCGCAACCCGAAGGGCCCATGATCGCGACAAACTCACCCTCCTGCACTTCAAACGACACGCCGCGTAGCGCCGGCACATCAACCTTACCAACGCGATACACCTTAACCAGATCCGAGGCTTTAAGAATCGTTCTCATTGGGAATTAGATCAGTAAGACGCGGCGAATGTTAATACATCGGCGCGTCTAACACCTAGTAAGTCACTCCGCTACTGATTGTTTGGGGCCGGTTTTGCACTGCGGGCGTCCAGGTCGACTTCGGGAAGCTTCCACCTGTTTTCCAGGACAAAGGCTTCCGGTCGGAATTCACGATCGATGTCTACTGACGCTGGTGATTGGTAGGTAATGCTTAAACGATAGTGGTCATGGGGCCGCGTGATGTCGATCCGCGCTGGTAGTTTAAGGCCGTTTTGTCCAAATCCTTTGTCATCGAGATACGCAACATCGGTGATCAACTGGGCCCGTTCATCAAAGGTCTGAATGCGCGCGAGCCGAATACCCCCGACGCGGTCAAACCAGAAACGGCGCAAGAGCCGGCTCTCGCCACCGGTTGGCGCTGACGTTTCTTCCAACAAGAAATACCCACGCACGACCCGTGAGTTCTTCTTCGCTTGCGGACGAGTGTCAGTCTCTTCCTGAAAGAATTCACTCTTGGAGTAAATCATTCCCGTGTCTCGCGATGGCTGAATCGGGCTAATCATGAAAGCCTCAGTCAGGTGTTGCGGCCGAAGATTCGAGAGGGCATTCACAGTTTCCATGCCACTCATAGTCTTCTTTTTCTTGCCCGGGTCCGGCGCGGCACCATCCATATCAAGTTTTTCGTAGACGGCATTGTTGGTGCCCTTAACGAAGCGTTTGAACCTCTCCTCACCCTGCAATACAGCCACGCGAAACGACTGGCCATCGGAAGTCATCTGCGCAATATCGGTCGCGATAAAGGGAACTTGAATGATCAGATAGATCTTGCCAGGACGTTGGACCGTAATTGTGCCGTCGGCTTGCCGGTACTTGTCGGCGACGCCCTGCTCTGCGAACGAGGTGTCTTCGAAGAGAATGTCGACTTTGCCGTGAACTGAATTGACGGCCGCCAGCCGGTTAACCTCTCCCATCAATTGGTTGGTGCTGGCGTCAGCTAAAGGATTGAGAAGCGGTGGTACCTGCACCTTTTTGTG
>JBAPXA010000505.1:0-2993 GCA_049283975.1 Pyrinomonadaceae bacterium
CTGCAGACTCGTATAGAAGTACGTTGCTGAAGCACGCAAACGGTTTTTGTAGAGCGTCTGATCAACCCCAGCATCAAATGCAATTGAACGATCGGGCTTCAGGCGGGGATCGCCAACAGGAGAAAAGCCAAAGAAGCTATCGAAGAAAGTGCCAAAGCGTTCGTAGAGCGACGGCGCTCGATAGCCATTACCGACATGAGCACGCAACTTAGTGCCAGCCGCACGGAACATGTAGGCGACGGACCCATCTCCAGTGTAGGCGGTGGGCGGTGATAGAAAAGTAAGGCCTGCGTAAGCGGAAGATCCTGACGGGGTGAACACCGGCTGCCGGAGTCGGAAGAACTGTGCGCGAAACGCTGCCGAGATTTGCAGTCGGTCATCCATGAACCGCAATTGATCCTGGACAAAGAGCGCGTGACTCCTCTGGCTAACATCAACGTTGGAGTTGGCTGCGGGATCGACGGGAAATGACGGGTTCTTAAAATTCTCGCTTTCGAACTCGTAACCACCGCTGATGAGGTTGGCGCGCCCGGCTCGCAGATCGAAGCGCGCATTGAATGTGTGGATACGGGCCTCAAAATCCGATCGCTCGGTGCCACCAAAGGGTTGGAACCCCAGTCCCAGAGGTCCGCTAATCGTGCTGCGATTGGTGGCCAGCCGCTGATAACTTATGGTGTAGCCAAAAGCCTCTGTTGGCCGCTGCGTAAAGATGAGCGCGCCTGAGAAGAAATCTGCTTTCCGCAGGTTGTCGGGATCGTTCGCAGCGGGAATAAAAGTCGCCGCACCCACATTGAGTTGCGAGATCGGCACCCCTGCCTCGTAACGTCGCTGCTTAGTAATCGCAAGGGGAATGGCTTCAATGATGCCGGTCGCCGGTAGGATGCCGATTCCCTGCGGATTGTTATTCAGTTGTAAGCGCGAGTTTGCGGCGTAGACGCGGCCCGAGAGAGTTGTCGTCGGTGTCAGATTGAAGAGAACGCGCCCCTGTCCACTCGTGTTGCGTGCTTCATCCTGGTTATCGATTCCGCGCGTAACGTTCAGATGTGAAAAGCCCGCACTGTAGACAATGCCATTGTTGCGGGTGCCTCCTGCGAGCTGGGCTCGCCCGCGAAACATTCCTAATCCCCCGCCTTCTCCAAGCAAACTGCCATGAAAGGGGCCGCCACCTTCGTCGGTTACGAGGTTGATGACTCCACCAATAGCGTTCGTGCCGTAAAGTGACGATCCGGATCCCCGCAGAACTTCTAGCTGGCTTACGTCCGTTACTATTAGATCTTCCAGAAACCCAGAGGCGTCACCCTGAATGGCTGCGGCATCGCGAAAGCGGAGGCCATCAATCAGTACAGCCGTGTCCTCGTTGCGCAAGCCACGGGTTTTGATCGACGTGAACGAACCTGGTCCGCCAAGCTGTTGGACTCGCAGGCCCGGCACTGTGCGGAGGGCCTCTGCGATAGTCGATTCGTCGCGATCGTCTATCTCTTTTTGATCTACAACCGTGATGGCTTTGGAGACTTCGTCGACGGGTTGTGCCGTGCCTTGCGCTGTGATGACCACTTCCTCATTAACGCCTGCGAGCGGCAGCGTAATCTCGTATGTAGTTGCGGCGCCTCGCTCGATGCGTAGAGTTTGTGGCGTTGCAGAAGCGAAACCTGCCGCTTCTGCTTCGACTAAATACTCACCAGAGGATAACCGCTGGAAACTACCACTGCCGTTGCTGTCAGTTAGCGTTGTGATTCGAACTCTATTGTCGCGGGTGTGGAGTGTGACTTCTGCCCTGGAAACGACCGCGCCTTGCGGGTCAGACACGCGAACGTTGAGTTGCGCACCAGCTTGAATCTCCTGAGCGTGTAATTCGATTGCCTGAGCACTGAGGATGAAAAGCAGCACCAGAATGGAAACAACATTAATCGGTAGGGGAGGGCGTTTTTGCGGGTTGCCTTGAAATTCGGTTTTCATATGTAGAGTCTCCTGCCCGTCGCAGTGCGAGCTTTACTGAGGGGTGGCGGTCAGGTTTCCTGACTTGCGACTCAACTCAAACGGCCTTCCCATTCTTTTGGAACAGTGGCTAAAGCGTATCTGAGCGTCTTCGTCGCCAACAGTTGCGCGGGCAGTGGCGGCCTTTGACCGCCTTCCCTCAACCGTCACCCTGGTGGTTGAAAGCGGGACAAGCCCGCCTCCCTGTTTACCGGCGCGCTTCGTGTGCCGGAGTGATGCGTGGCGCGCCCGAGATTGGATGGGCGTCCACCAGAACCTTGATTTCTAAAACATTACCTAAGAGTTCTTCCGTCAAAACTTCTTGTGGGTTCCCCGCGGCAACCATCTGACCCTTCTTCAACAACACCACGGAGTCGGCAAATTCAGCTGCGAGGTTGATGTCGTGCGTCACAATCACCGCCGCCGCCCCATTCTTGTCACAGCGGGCTCGCACCAGCCTGAGCATTGAAGCCTGATGCGCAAGATCCAGGCTCGCGGTGGGCTCATCGAGCAAAAGAATCCTGGCGTTTGTCGCGAGCGCACGTGCTAGCACGACTCGTTGCCGCTCACCTCCGGATAACTCATTCATTAGTCGTGCAGCGAAAGCCTCCATTTCGGTTTCGCGTAGCACCTCGGCCGCGATCCTCATGTCGGATTCAGATTCCCAACCCCACATGCCGCTTGACCACGCATATCGACCGCCAAGGACGTATTCCAAAACAGAAACCGGGAATGCCAACTGAGTTTCCTGTGACACCATCGCAATACGCTTGCCAATGGCCCGGCGTGTATAAGACTTCAGCGGCTTGCTATCGAGGAAAACTTCTCCCTGTGCCGGCTTAACCGTGCCGTTAAGCGCCAGCAGAAGAGACGACTTCCCAGCGCCGTTGCCACCAATAATCGCAGTCAAATGTCCGTGCTGGACCCGCAGTGAAACGTCGACCACCGCGGGTCGAGGTCCATAGTTAACACTCAAATGCATTGCTTCCAGCATTGTGCTTCAGCGACGAATTTTTTTC
>JBAPXA010000506.1:0-5900 GCA_049283975.1 Pyrinomonadaceae bacterium
GAGCGATAGCGACCGGGTCACCGCCTAAACGCAGTCTTGAGCAGTGCTCTCAAAGCGCTATTCAAATTTTAATGTTTGACCCGGTCGCTATCGCTCCCGGTTCTGACTTTCTCGACCAACCACTGAGGTTTTGTTCAAAACATCGCGAGACCAGGCGCGTTTGCTTTGCACCCAGTCTCGCGAAGAAATTCGAGTTATTAACTGATAGCTATTTCTTACCCTTGGGACGCTGCTTGGTTACGGACCAAAGCAAGCGTCCCGCTGCAAGGCCTCCGAAAGGAGTTGCACGCGACCTTCTCTTACGTCGTCGCCTTACAGCACTTTTGAGAAACATTTTCCCCTGCCTTTCGGACACGGTCGGAGCGCGTGCGTAAAGACAAAGTGGGCGACCTGTCCTCCTTGTCTGGAGCCAATCTCGTCAGAGTTTCGGAAGTGAATTCCCGAGTAGACCCGCGCGTCAATAACCTCGTCCATTCCTTCGCTAAATGTGTTCCACTGACGCGTGATGCCCGTAATTGTGGAGGTGATAGGCGCGCCTGGATCGTCTCCGAAGACGAGTTGCAGGATCGTGGCGATGGCCGAACTGTTAGTTGTATGCCCCGAAGCGTATTCAGGGTGTCGCGGCGTTGCAAACAGCGGTGTCCACGTCGGGTCAGGCGCAGTCAAGGCGTTTCCATCTTCGTCGCCGCGACGAATGGCAGGCTGCGGTCGCCAGGAATTGTATTGGTACTTAACCGACCAGCAGACGATGCTCGAATCAGCTGCGGCAAGATAGACGAGCGCAAAGGCACGGGCTGTAGCCGACAGGTCTAAGTCGCGTGCTGCAACAACCTGCGTTAGTGGTTGGTTCCAGATCGCCACCGGAGAGCCGAGCCAGAAGGTTGCTATCTGGGTCTGCTCGAGTGTCCGAGTAGGGCTGTTGAGTGCCCCGATCTCTTTTATCTCGTTGTAATCCTGAGCATAGCGTTCGCTGTCTAACGTAGGCGGGGGCGGCAGCTGAAACTGGGAGACATTGTTGAGCACCCAAGGAGTCACTTCGCCCCATCCGGGAAGCAGAGCGGGAAGGCTGGTGAGCGGCACCCAAAGACCGGGCAGGCCGGCTCCCGGGGCTGTGTAGTTGTATTGGGCTTGTGCAGAGTTATCGTTGGCACGCAACGCCAGAATAGCTGCCGCGGCGTTTCGGCCATAGTCAACACCGGGATCACTTGCCGACAGTCCGTGCGCGGCGAGCGATGCTAAATAAAGTGTGTCGAGTGACCCGGCCTGGCTTGCAAAGAGGTTCCTCAGTGCGTGGTGTGCCGCCGCAATGGCCGCCGCTTCAGGAGAGGCGTTTGCCGGCGCAGAGCCCGGCGAACCATAAGGGGCATATTTGCCCGTGATGCCATTGACAGCGTCGTGGACAGCAACCTGCACGATGGCCATTGCGCGCGTTTGCTGGACAGGTGCTAGATTCGATGCTGGTAATAAGCTCAGGGCGACAGCCTGCTGGTTCCATTCCGTGACTACGGCACCCGCTTGTGCCGAGAGCGCTAACTTTGGCTTCTTACTGGATCTCTCCCTTTGATCAGCAATCAGTTTTCGCGTCAACGTGGCAGGACCGTCGGTCAATCCTGAATGTGCCATGTTTTCGTTGGCGGTCACTTCAGGAACTGCTGAATACACCCTGGTTCCCAGAGACGAGGCCGTCGTGGCGGAGAGAATGGCCCCTATGGCTACCGTAATCACTAGTCGTTTTCTTGCCGTTTTGATCTTCATTTCTATTCTCCTTCTTTCTCTGCTCAACAGTTCAAGGATGATTTTCAGAGGGTGTCGCCAAGTGAGAACTCTCCTGGCGCGCAGCACTGGGCTTGTCCAATTCCCACAATCCCCTTTTCTCCCGGGGGGCACGATTAGTCCTCCGTCTTTACCAACGTTTTGTGCGATGATTCCTCTTCCGAAGCGATAACACGGACGATTAGTGAGGCGCTGTCGTAGCGCGGCAGACGGGCGACTCCGCCCTTTTCACTTACTAAGGCGGGAAATTGAGTCTAAGAACTGTAACGTCCCTGAAAGAATTTAGCCCAGTGGCAGAGCCGGGCGCACTTCGTTGCGGTTTCGGCGCAGATGATGCGCCGCATCCTTGTAGACTTTGCGCGGGATCGGCAGTATCTCAAGCGCGGCGGCGGCGCACTGCACGTCTCACTTGGTGAAGCAGCGGCTTTCACTGGGTGCCCCAGTGCGAGCTTAGTCGCGCTGCACGAGGCGTTGACGACGTTGACCGCAATGGATCGGCGAAAAGGCCAGGTGGTCGAGATGCGTTTCTTTGGTGGCTTGTGAGTTAAGGAGGTCGCAGAGGTGTTGAAGGTGTCTGACGAGACGGTGATGCGAGACTGGCGTCACGGCCCCTTCTATGATCCTCCCGCCGTGACTGCGCACTTCTTCAGTTGAACTAGACAGGGTTCGTTTTATCCGGGGGGCTCGCGTTTCCTTCTGGTTCAGGCAATCACGGTGAACGAGTCTAGTTCATTCAATTTCCCAGACCGTGTTCTCTTTTAAAGAGGTGATCGAAAACGTAATCTGCAACTCTGTTTCCTTGCGCAATTCCCTCTGTCTTATCAAAACTCCAATGAATCCCAAGATAAATGCGACTCTGCCCGTTCTCCTCTTCGGCCTGAGAAAGCGATGAAAAGCTTCTTTCTATTAGAGGACGTGGGTTCTGATTGTTGTCTTGGGTTACTCCATTGAACTCATCAGAGATGAACTTGAAGGGAATCTTGTCCGTTCCGTAAAAGCGCCGAAGCGTTTGAAAAAGTGCTCCGCCAAAACCAGCGTGGCCGGAAGGATAGGCGGGAAAAGGTGGCGTGAAATTTGGCCCATTAAGATTACTCGCTGGCGCTCCCAACGGCGAAAACGTTGGGTCGCCAATCGTCGCCGCATTGCCATCGCCAGTACCCGTCGGACCAGTACCAGGATCTGATTCACGGATTCCGATTACTGGCCGCCAAAAGTCGTAGTAATACTTCGACTCCCAGATTGCGATCCCTGCATCCGCCATCGAGGTATTTACCAAGGCAAGCAGTCGCGCGAGTTCTACAACCTCGTGCGTATTCTTGAGGTCTGCAATTGTCATAGCAATTTGGTTATACAGACGAGGTGGAGCACACAAGCTCGGAGTGCCGTCGTACGCCCAAAAGGTTCCGATAATAGTTTGCTCACTGGTTCTCACCGTTGGCGTAATAATCCCGTCACCGCCCAGCGCTTTCGCCTCGTTATAGGCACTGGCATAGGCAACACTGTTCAAGGCCGGGGGCGGTGGAGTCCGAAACTGACTTGATGAGGTTAAGACGAAAGGAGTGACCTCTCCCCAATGAGCACCAAGTGCCACTGGTAGTAGACTGATGGGATCCTGCCGCCACCTGCCTACATCGTTACTGGTAATCCAGTCAATGCCAACTTGAGGTTCGAGATGCTGAGACCCATCGTTGCCTCGAAGTGCAAGAATGGCCGCTGCTGCATCGTGACCTACTTGAATTCCTTTCTCCTTAGCATTGTCGTCAGGAACATCATTGAGTTCTTCCGCCAGCAGCTGATCGAACGTTGGTACCTGCGAGGGAAACATCTCGCATAATGTGTCGTGAGCCGACTGCGCAATTGCACACCCCTTTGAAGCGTGTTTGTCGGCCAGCGGAAGTCCAATGTAACTTTCATACTTGCCCCCGATAGCGTTGAGGGCTTCGAAGACGGCTATGTGAACGATTGCCATCGCTCTTGCGGCACGACCCGGACCTAACTGATGACCGAACAAATGAGTGTCGCCGGGTTGTGGCGGTGTATGGTCGAGGCCGCTAGCATCGATGGCAATTTCATTCCAGTGGCGCAAGCGTTCTGTAGAGCTATTACCGTGCTTGAAAGGATGCTTTTTGGGTAAGGGTTGCCTGCCTATCGCTTTGTATTGGTGTCCCCAAATCGCCTCGGCTGGTGACCTTTGCTGCTGAGCAGAAGTTGAGTATGAACTGATGAAGGCAGCTATCGTCAAAAAGACAACAACCAATTTCCCAGTCGGGGAATTTTTAGTTCTTTTCATCTTGGCCTCCAAACTGGATCTCGGTAACGATAATTTCTTTATTTTGTGACTCGCAGACTTGTTAGGTTACGCTCTGGTGTAAGGTTGAAAGGTCCCTGCGGCGTTGCCAGAGCGAACGCCGCAGGGTGCAGGCTAATCAAATTCGGTCGTTATGGAAAGAACAGAGCCGCCTGAACAGTGGCGCACGGGGGCATAGCCACCGAACATCCACCAGGAAATGAGGTGAGTTGCTGTTGAAGGATCGCCGGATCCATATTCGGGAAGCCGTGACTGCGAACGGCTAGATGGATTTGCGCCTTCTTTGCGTCGACAATGCCCGGCGCTGGGTTCGGTAAATTGGGAAACATGGGATGGGCGTATGCCCCAGTGTTGTCACCTTCAGCGAGATAGCCGCTAAAGCTCGCTCGGCCTCCAAGGTCGACGATAGTCCCACCTCCGTATTGCAGCGAACCATTAACCGCGGGGTTGTTAAAATCGGAGGTGGCGCAAGTGGGACCGGCGCAAAACTCAGGATTATTAAAGATGGCCCACCAGAGCGTTACGACGTGGCCAGGTGTCAACCCCGATGTAGAAATGGTCCCAAATACCTCGTCATTATTTCTCGAGAGCGAAGCACCGGCGGCTGGTATTACGGTTGTAGTACCGAAAACGTATACCGGCACGATAGACGTTTTGAGATTGCTGCTTCCCTTGCTCTGCGAGGATACATTTCCGGCAAGTGCTAAGGTCAAGAGCGCTACACAACAACACAATACTGTCAGACGATTTCGTTTCATATGGCCTCCTATTCTGTCAGGATGCACTAATTAGCAATTGGTTCTATCGCGGCATCCGAGGTAAGCGATAGAGGATTGACGATTGTCGCGGCTAAAATTCGGACTACCGGTCAAGCGTGAGATACAGGCTCCGCGTGTTGATTGGGATTCGCGCCTGGTTTGTTGCTCCCAACTCTGGAAAGGGGTGTGTCACATACTCTCTGCTGTTTTCGGAGTCTGCAACTCGCAATTTCCGATTTGATAAGTCTCACCATCTATATACGCGAGAAATGACAGGAGAATCCCTAACGGGATCCAAGTTTTTTTGACTATCTAGTCTGACTCCACTCAACTAATGCACAAGTTTGGCACAAGTGACTCACAGTGGTTTTGAGGATACTCCAGGAGGGACAGCAAGGACAGGTGATCGACCTAAACTTTATGATTAAAACATTTGTTGTGTACAGCTGCATTCCCGCAGAGCTCTAATGACCGTGGAAGAATGTTTTTGGCCTGCCTGTTTCGCAACTCGCGCAGGGTGTTTTCACTGGTTACTTACACTTTTGGCCCGCTGCGGACTCGCAATCTTTAGCTGCTTGACCTAGGCTTACGTCCCCGGCTCATACTTCTCATCAGCTCGCAGGTTAGGACAGGAGGACTAACTGTCCCAAAAGGTTCGGATGTCGCAACCCGCACAACACGAAATTACCGGGCTGCTCATGGCATGGGCTGACGGTGACGAGTCAGCGCTCGAGAAGCTGATTCCCTTGGTCTACGCTGAGTTGCGTCACCTGGCCCACCGCTATATGCGCCGGGAGCGCCCCGGCCACACCCTGCAAACCACGGCGCTTGTAAATGAAGCTTATTTGCGACTCGTTAACTGGAAAGAAGCCCAATGGCAGAGCCGCGCGCACTTCTTTGCGGTCTCGGCGCAGATGATGCGGCGCATCCTTGTCGACTTTGCGCGCGACAAGCAGTACCTAAAGCGCGGCGCGGGTGCCATTCAAGTTTCACTGGGAGAGGCGGCTGCGATCACTGAGTGCAGGACTTCGGATCTGGTAGCTCTGGATGAAGCACTAACT
>JBAPXA010000507.1:0-11019 GCA_049283975.1 Pyrinomonadaceae bacterium
GTCATGCGGTTGTAGATCATGAAGCGCTCATAAATATTGCCGCTGTACCAGCCGAAGAACGCTTCCATCATGTAGCCGTAGGCCACGATCAAGCCGGTGGCCAGCATCACTTTCGCCATGTTCTGGATGTGGCGCATGGTGATGAAATCTTCCAGGCCATAAAACTTTCGCAGCGGAATTGTCAGCAACAGCACCATGGCGAAGCCGGCGTAGATCGCACCCGCTACGAAGTACGGAGGGAAGATCGTGGCATGCCAGCCCGGGATTATCCCGGACGCGAAGTCCAAACTAACAATCGAGTGCACGGAAAGCACGAGCGGCGTCGCCAGGCCGGCGAGCAGCAGGTAGGCCATTTCGTAGCGATGCCAGTGGCGCGCCGATCCACGCCAACCCATTGCCAAAAGACCGTAGATAATTTGAAACGGCTTGCTGCGCGCGCGATCACGCAGCGTCGCGAAATCCGGAATCAATCCTATGAACCAGAACATGGCTGACACAGTGCCGTAAGTCGAAATGGCAAACACGTCCCACATCAAGGGACTGCGGAACTGCGGCCAAACTCCCATCGTGTTGGGAATCGGAAACATCCAGTACAGCACCCACGGGCGCCCGGCGTGTAGCAAGGGAAACAATCCAGCGGAAGCGACTGCGAAGAGAGTCATCGCTTCTGCGAAACGATTGATCGAAGTCCGCCATTTTTGTCGCAACAGCAAAAGGATTGCGGAGATCAGAGTGCCGGCGTGGCCGATTCCGATCCACCAGACGAAGTTTATGATGTCGAAGGCCCAGCCGACTGGAACGTTATTGCCCCAGATGCCGATCCCGGTGAAAAGCAGGTGCGTGATCGTCAGCAACAGGACTTGAACCAAAATGAAGGAGATCGCGAAACCAAAAAACCACCAGAGCGGCGTCTTGCGTTTCAAGACCAACGAACTGATCTTGTCCGTGACGGAGGCAAACGTTAACCCTGCACCTACAACGGGCGCGGTAGTGTGAATGCCTACCTCTTTGTGTGGAGTCTCAGACATACAATTCTTCAGACGCTGAACATTAACCGGTGATTTCCGGATTCGGATTACGCAAGGCTCCGAGATAAGTCGTGCGCGGCCTTGTATTCAGCTCGGAAAGCAGCGAATAGTTGCGACTCTCGGCCTTCAACTTCGACACCCGGCTGTTGGGATCGTTGATGTTGCCAAAGACAATCGTTTCGGTCGGGCAAACGGCCTGGCACGCAGTTACGATCTCGCCGTCACGTACGGGTCGATCCTCAAGCTCAGCGCCGATCTTCGCTTCCTGAATACGTTGAATGCAGTAAGTACACTTCTCCATCACGCCGCGACTGCGAACAGTCACTTCCGGATTGCGCATTAGCTGATAGGTCGGTGTTTCCCAATCCTGGTAAAGCAAGAAATTGAAGCGGCGTACTTTGTAGGGACAGTTGTTTGAACAGTAGCGCGTGCCGACGCAGCGGTTGTAAACCATGTCGTTGATGCCTTCGGCGCTGTGCACCGTCGCATGGACGGGGCAGACTGGTTCGCAGGGAGCGTTTTCACAGTGCATGCAAGGCACCGGCATGAAGTAGGTGCCTTCAGGCTTCGCTGCGTTCTGACCTTCATAGTAAGTATCGACGCGCAACCAGTGCATCTCGCGGCTGCGTATCACTTGTTCTTTGCCAACCACCGCGATGTTGTTTTCTGACTGGCAGGCAATGATGCAGGCGTTGCAGCCGATGCAACTGTTGGCATCGATCGCCATGCCCCACGCGTAGCCTTCATACTTGTGTTCGTTGCCGTAGAGCGTTTCATCAGGCCGGGGCACATGAGTTGGCGGATTTTTCCCGCCGAAAGCGTTGCCGCCCTCATGCTCGCTTCCCTCATGCGCGGGGGCGGCATGATCTTTCGTACCCTCACTCACGCTTTGGACATATTCCGCCAGCGTTCCCGTCCGGAGTATGTCGCGTCCTTCCATGTTGAAGTGAAGTTGAGTGACCGCTAGTTGAAATTCACCAGCAGCTTGAGCAACGCTCGCGCCTGTAACCGCCCATGGTGCGTCGGAAGTGCGAATGTCATAAGCGTTGAAGCCACGATTGTTTCCGACGCGACCTGCTTTGCGGCGCCCATAACCCAGATGCACTGTCACCACATCATCAGGCTGACCCGGCATGATCCAGGCAGGACACGTGATGGCTTTTCCGCGATGATCGATGCGGAGGTTGCCCACAAAAACTTCGGTGCCTTTCCAACCAGCGTTGTTGGCGAGACCCAGTCGCTGTGCTGTGGCCAGGCTGATTAGCGCCGCGTTGTCCCAGGTGATTTTGGTTAGCGGCTTCGGAAGTTCCTGGAGCCAGCCGTTGTTGGCGAAGCGACCGTCAAAGATGTTGGGATCGGTGCGGAATACGATTTCGAAGGTGCCGGAGGTCGGGGGCCGGGTGTCGGTTGGTACTGAAGAAGCGGAAGTCCCACCGGCATTGCCGGATAATCCAGCGGCGTTTAATGCAAACGTCCTAACGGGCGGTGCACTGTTGGCGATGAAACCGTCGTGCAGTGCTTTACGCCACCGACTCTCAAAATCATTTCCAGAACTCGACGCTGCTGTGGGTGTGGTTGCCTCCGTCGCTTGCGCGGCACTTGCCGGCGTTGTGCCCGTTTGTGATCTTCCCTCAGCTGACTGGGGTTGGGCCGTAGCGTTCCCGGCACCCGACACGCGTGAGCCGAAACCTGTCGCCTGGCTTTGCCAGTATTCACGCACGATCTCATAAGCCTTGCGATCGTACTTGTCCGAAAAGACAGCCAACACTTCATGCGGGGTCTTCGATCCATAGAGCGGTTCGATCAAGGGCTGAACGATAGAGACAGTGCCATCAGCGGCGCGCGTGTCGCCCCACGACTCGAGGTAATGAGATTCAGGCACGTGCCAATGACAAAGCTCGGTCGTTTCATCTTTATGTGAGCTGAGATGAACCCGAAGTTTGGCCTTCGAGAGGCGATTAAAGTCGAGCTTGAGATCGGCAGGCGTGTTGTAAACCGGATTGCCGCCGAGCATAACTAGGAGTTCAACGCGGCCGGCATCGAGATCTCCCACCAACTCGCGCAATGATTCGCGCTGATCTACCGAGTTTGCTTCGAGGGGATCGGTGTAAGTGACTGTCTTGCCAACATTGCCGAGCGCAGCATTCATCGCATGTGCTAATGCATGAACTGCGGGCGGTGCTTCATTACCGGCGATGACGATGCTGGCTCCCTTTTGTTGTTGCAGGTCGCGCGCGACCGCATCGATCCACGCAGCATCAGCGTTGCCCGTTGAGTTTGAGGTCTCAGCCACTGAGACGCCGCACCTCACGGCAAGTTGACGCGCAATGCCTTCCAACGCACTGGGCTTCACCGACCAACGATGATCCGCAGTAGCCCCGGTGTTTGTTGGCGTCGTTTCCACCACATAGAGCCGACTCATCTCATGTTTACTGGGAAGTATTTTGTTTGAGCTAGCTTCGCCTCTTGGAACCGGGACCGTAACATCGACGATGCGGCGCCCGGCAGCAAAATGTCGCGCGTAACGAAGCGTGCCCGGTGCTGCTGAGAGGAAGTCGGCGTCGAGAGCAAGAATTCGTTTCGCCTGGTCGAAGTTGTAAATCGTGTTGACCGGCTGACCAAAAGCCATCATCGCGCCCGCCCGTGTGTTGTCGCGATTAGCAGGCTCGTATTGATGCCATTTCGCCTGGGGAAACTCCGTCAGAATTCCTTTCAACTGCGCCGCAATCGTGGGAGACGTAATCGTCTCTGTGAGGAAACGAAGCCCGGCGCCTTGCTTGGGTCGCTGTTCATCCAGCGCCGTTCGCATCTCGCCAAGAAAGGTAGTCCAGGTGCGAATCTCTTCCCGGTAAGTCACTGTTTGGGAACGATCCGGATCGTAAAGACCGAGAATTGAAGCTTGGGCAAACACGTCGGTCGCACTTGAACCGCGATCGTTGGCATCAGCGCTGCGGTTAATCGGGTGGTCCGGGTTTCCTTCGGCTTTGGTGGGACGTCCTTCGTTACTCCTGATCAGCAAGGGGGTAGCTATTCCGGCAACTGTGGCAGCAGTTGCGAAGAAGAGCGCCTTACCGGGGACTGATTCCTCGGATTGCCGGACAAATGGAACGATCTTCTCAGGCGGTTGGTAAACACAGCCACTCAAACCGGCGAGTGCGAGTGACGCGCCCATCAACTTAATGAAAGTGCGACGCTCGATCGGGTCATCCCACTCTTCGGCGTGTTGCGGATACTCACGTTGCACAAACTCATGAAACTCAGGAGTGTCCGCCAGCTCTTCGAGACTGCGCCAATACTTCTTGCCGTTGGACGATACCTCAGCGAGCACTGGCGTCGTTGATTCGTCCGCCTGCTGCTGTTCATTATCCTGGTGCGCCAGAATCCATTCGCGCATCAGTTTGAAGTTTATGTGTCGATCGTCAACTGACATATTTACGAAATCCACTTCGCCAACTAGCGGTGGCAAGTTGAACAACTAGTCAAAACGTCGGGCTTCTGAATCTGATACTTGCCCAGCAAGTCTCTGCCGCTCGCAATTTCATCCGCGCTGAGATTCTCTGGCCGCCACGCCATATCAAAAATCTTTTCCTTGGGCCGCACGAAGCGCTCGGGATTGCGATGACAGCCAAGACACCATTCCATTTGCAGCGTCGAGGCCTGATACGCAATCGGCATTTGATCGATGCGACCGTGGCAGGTTGAGCAACCGACACCTTTATTCACGTGAATGCTGTGGTTGAAATATGAATAGTCAGGCAGGTCGTGCACTCTGATCCACTCGATGGGTTTGCCTGTTCGCAAACTTGCGCGCACCGGTTCCAGATAAGGACTGTCAGCCCAAATTTGCTTGTGACAGTTCATGCACGTTTCTGATGACGGCATCCCGGCAGACGCAGACTTCTCCACCGACGTGTGGCAATAACGGCAATCGATGCCGTCGTCGCCAACATGATGCTTATGACTAAACTGAATTGGTTGTTGCCGTTCAACCCACTGTCCGGTGTTCCAGGATGAACGATTGATTTCAGCGCCTACCCAGAGGGCCGCAAGCAAAATGAAAATGGCGCCGAAGATACTTAGCTTGGCAAGCGCGTTGGTACTGTGATGAAAGATCTGTGGCATCGCCGCAGGTTTGCTAATCCTATTCGCGACTACTACGACCGGCGCATAGCGGGAAGACCCGAAGAGCAAACTAAACGCAGATCGACCTATCGAATCGCTCTGTCGGCCTCTCGAAAGGCGCAGTGGGCCGGTAGAACATTAGGACAAATTGTCATCTTGCAAAGTCAGAGCACTTTACCAGATGACCAAAATTTTTCAAATTTGCTTAGCTGGAGAGTTGAGTACTACCAATCTTTCACGGTTGTGTGTCACCGCCGCGGAGAAGAGAACCTGTGATGAAAGTGGACTGAAACTTTGTTCGTTATGACTTCTGAGTGAAGTTACGGTTGGTGACGCGCTTTGGACAACAAGTCCGCGGGGGTGCTGTTTCGCACCTGCAGCGATATGTCGGTTTGTGTCGTGGGTCGACAAAATCAGAACCGGGAGCGATAGCGACCGGGTCGAAGAGTCAAGGTTGGCCTTGAACTTTATGCTCCAACCTAATACCTGCGTGTCAGGACACCCGGTCGCTATCGCTCCCGGTTCTGATTTATCAATCTCCGGGCACAGCGTGACTTCAGGTGCAAAATGAGTCGCCGCAACTTTTTGTGCAGCCTTGGTGAGCGCTAAGTACAAAAGCTAACAAAGAACTAAGTTCAAAGCTCAAAGCTTAAGCGATAGGGAGTTATCCGGCTCAAGCCAGGAATCAGGCGGCATCTCGCGCTAACATTGCGGCGCCGATGGAAACCGCGTCGTTACCGAGAGCGGCGGCGACAATTTGCGTGGCTTCGAAGCAGGGTTGGAACGCGCGCCGTTTAGCTTCCTGAATGATCGGATTCAGAATCAGGTCCCCGGCATCCATGACACCGCCACCCAGAACAATCTTCTCAATGTTTAGCAGATTGAGGACACTGGCGACTCCGGTGCCAATGTACTTCCCGGTGCGCTCGATCATCATGAGCGAGAAGTCATCACCGTTGTTGGCCTCGTGAGCGAGATCGGCGGCGGTAAAATTCTTATTGATCGCGAGGCGCGAAAGCGAGGAAGTGCCGTCGCGATGCAGGCGTTCATTGGCCCGGCGCACGATGTTGGGACCTGAAGCTACTGTTTCCAGGCAGCCCATGTTTCCGCACTCACATTCAATTCCCTCTGTATCGATAGTGATGTGGCCAACTTCACCCGCAAACCCCGAGGCACCCGTCCATAACTTTCCATCAAGAATGATTGCGCCGCCAATACCATCGCCGATGGTTACGTAAAACATATCGCGGCTACCGCGACCGGCACCGACAACATATTCGCCGTAGGCAGCGGCATTCGCGTCGTTCTCAATCTCAACTCGCAATCCGGTTGCATCCATGAATTCGGAATGCAACTCTTCACGAACGGTGGAAGGAAGATCGCGCGAAGCAATCACGCGATCGGTTTGCCGGTTAACAAGGCCTGGAATCCCAATGCCGACGGCGACAATGTCGGGACGAGAGCTGCGCAGTTCCCTCACAATCTCGGCAACTTTCGGCACCAGCTTGTCAGCCTCAATCGGGCTTTCGCGCCGTTCGATTACCTCGCCGCTGGCGGTAACTAATGCCGCCCGCATGGTGGGACCTGAGAGGTCGATGCCTAGAAAGCTTGCCGCAGATCCGCTCGAATTGTTCATGATTTATGTCTTTTGGTAATCACGAGAAGTTGATCAAGGCGAAGAATAGTCGAGGGTACTAGGGCTGTCAAACAAGTGCCATCGCGTGTAGAATGGCACCGTTTTAGAAAGGGTTTTGATTTTGCGTTTCCGGTTTTTGCGCTTTGAACCAAAGATGGTGGCGGTTTCAGAGCATCCTATCCCCGGCTCAAGTTTTCTCTGCTAATGCAAATTCGTTCGATCCTGTTTCCGACGGATTTCAGCGAATGCGGTAACTATGCACTGTCCTACGCCGCATCGCTGGCGCGACAGTTCGGCGCAGCTATCATTTGTGTGCATGTCATAGAACAGATTGTACCGACGGTGGGATACACGGGGATGACTGAGCCTCTTCCCCTGGCTGATATTACGGATCAACTCGAGGATTCGGCGGAGCGCGAGCTGCCGAAGATTGCCGAGTGTGAGGAATGTGCCGGGCTTGAAGTTGATGAGCTGATTGTTCACGGCGACGCTGCGGCTGAGATTGTGCGTGTAGCTAAGGAGCGGAACGTGGATCTCATCTTGATCTCCTCGCACGGGCGAACCGGGCTGGGCCGAATACTTTTCGGCTCGACCGCCGAAGCGGTCGTGCGTCACGCTTCGTGTCCAGTTCTGGTGGTGAAGCCCCCGCAAGAGGAAGAAGCAGCAAACTGATCAGTGGCAGTGGTCAGCGAGAACGAGAAACGCTGGCGGCTGACCACTGATAACTGTCTATTGACGCTTTCATGCAACTCAGTTTTCTCTACGACCTCATCGGCCAATACGGTCTCTACGGCGTTTTGATCCTGGTAATGATTGAAGGAGATATCACTCTCCTGATCGCAGGCGTGCTGGCGCATAGCCATTTTTTTGGCGAGTACAGTTTTGCGCGAGTCTTGCTGTGGGGCACTATCGGCGGAGTCGCGAGCGACAACATCGCCTACGCCACCGGGCGCGGTTTTCGTAAGGGCGTCAGCGATCTCCGGTTTTACCGTAGTGCCAGCCCGCGCATGGAACGCTTGACGACGAGGTTTGGACCGCTTTCAATCTTTCTTTCCAAATACATTTACGGTTTGCGTTGGGCGACCTGCATTTTCTACGGCGTTAGCCGCATGCCGTTTTTGCGTTTTCTCTTTCTTTCAGTCGCCAGTTGTTTTCTCTGGGTGTTTGTCCTGAGTGGCGCCGGTTATTTTTTCAGTGGCGCTGTTATGGGATTGATTGGAGATTTCCAGCGTCTCGGGAAAGTGCTGCTGGTGATTGTGATAGTTGGAATTGTCGGATTTTATCTGGTGGAGCGCTTCTGGTTATCGCAAAGAGTTGAACGCGCGAACCCGGAGCTGCTTCAGGAGCTGGAACAGGTTGCACACGAAAAATTGCACGATCTAAAACAGGAGTTCCAGGAGCACATCCCCTTCACGCACGCGCGCCGTGATGAACAGAAGAAAAGAGCGGAGTCGAAAAGAAGTGAGACGGACGGGGATTGATTGCCGATTGCCAAATAATGGTCTTCGGTCTTGGGCCTTCGGTCTTTGAACCCTTTGATCGCAGATTGAGAGGGAGAGCTGGACCCAAGCTAAACGTTAGCTGAAGAATCAGAACCTAAACACCAAACACCAAAGACCAAAACCAAAGATCAAAGACCAAAGACCAATTTAGATGATTATTGAATCTTCCGCTCCGACTCGTGTTGATTTGGCCGGTGGCACCATTGATATCTGGCCTCTCTATCTTTTTCATCCCGGGGCCGCCACCGTGAACTTTGCCATCTCGTTGCGGGCCCACTGTCGCATCGAGACTCGCAACGACAACCGCATCATCCTTGAATCGAGCGACCGCCAGCTGGGTTTTGAAACTAGTGTCTCAGCCATCGGCGACTTAGCAAACGAAGAACGGCTGGAACTGATTTCAAAGCTCGTTCATTTTTATCAGCCAACGAGTGGCTTCCATCTGACAACGACCAGCCAGGCGCCGGCGGGTGCGGGACTGGGCGGTTCCTCCGCGCTGGCCATCGCTTGCATAGGCGCCTTGAATCGGTTGCAGGGAAATCGTTACGACGAGCGCCGCTTCATCACGTTGGTGGCGAACATTGAAACTACCGTGATTCGCGTTCCTGCCGGATTTCAGGATTACTATCCGGCCTTTTACGGATCGGCCTCGTGCATTCACTTTCGCCCGGACGGGATCGAGCGTGAAGCGCTTAACCTCAACGAAGCCGCCCTCGAAGATCGCTTTGTGATTTGTTACACGGGAGAACCCCGTCTCTCAGGAACGAACAACTGGGACATTCTCAAGCGTCACATCGACGGCGATCGGGAGCTGTTTACGTTGTTCGAAGGGATTCGCGATTCGGCCATTAATATGCGCGCTGCCTTGTTAAATGACGACTGGGCAGGTGTCTACTCGATCATGCGGGCGGCCTATCCTAATCGCAAGAGACTTGCGCCGGGCGTGACCACACCGCAAATGGAATCGTTGGTGGCGAAGGCCCTGGCTAATGGGGCGCTCGCTGCTAAGGTTTGTGGCGCTGGAGGAGGCGGTTGTATTGCTTTCCTGTGTGCAGAGGGCAGAAAGCAAGACGTTGAGAGTGCTCTTGCCGCCGAGGAAGGCGCTGAAGTCTTATCCTGGAAGGTTGCGCGTGAAGGTTTGACGGTACGCGAGGGCTAAGCCTTTTCGCCTAGCCACCGTCGGCCCGTTGTTTGACGGCGGCGGAAAGTTTCGCTAAGCGCTCCACCTTCTGAGCGAAGGTCTCACCCGGCACCGGGCCTGTATCCACTACCCCACAATAAGTCGAACGCTTCATCAAACTTCGATCTGCTTGACCCGTTGGTTTGTGCGCCGCTGGAGCTGATGGCGCGGCTGCGGTTTCTGGCGCTGGTGCACTTACAGCCGGTGCTTCGGCCGCTGCTTCGATTGGTGCGGCTGCGACCGCGGCTTCCACAACTTCTTCAGCGTGGCCTCCGCCACCCTCATCCGCGCGTTGTTTTACTGCCGCGGAGACTGCCTTCAACCGCGCAACCTTGTCTGCAAAACTTTCGCCTGGAACTGGTCCAGTGTCTTTGACGCCGGCGTATGTCGAGCGCTTGAACAATTGCCGATTTGGTTCGGCGCCTGCTTTTGCGGCGGGCTTTGGTGCAGCCGCAGCTTTGGGTGCTGCTGGAAGAGCTTTCGCGGTAGCAGCCGGCGCTGCTTTGGCCGGTGTCGCAGCTGGCTTCGCCGGCGTGTGTCCCACGGCAGCTTCGACCATCACGTAAACGCCGCGGTCATCTTTCTTGATTACAGGCAGCGTCCCGCCCGCGGCTTGCAACAGCGCGGACAGTTCGGCTTCAACAAACCGGCTCTGCTTGTAAGGATCGCGTACGTGCCCGAGCGGCGGGCCCATGTAAAGCGTGCCGCAAGTTTGACACTTGGAGAGAACGTCGTCTCCACGCAGGTGGATCTCGGAAGCTTCACCTGCTGTACGCAACTGCTTCAAATGCCCGTTGCAAAGTTTGCCCTTGGCATTCTTTTCGTTACAGACGGTCTGCGCATTGGTGATGCGCTTGGGCACCTGGGGAGTTGTGGCCGCTGCAGACTCTGATTTTGGATCGTTGACAGTTGCTGACATGTTGGCTTGGTTTCTACTCGTCAGAACCTTTTGGATTACTTGATGCGAATCTTAGCCAGTCCGGGCAACCCAGGTCAATCTTTGACTAAAACGGCCTTAGGGCTTTGGACTTGGGTTTTGGATCTTTGATCTTGATTTTAAACGCGAAGTGTTTAAGTGCGTCCGGAGCGGGCTAAGTCCAAAAGTAAAATCCAAAGACGAAATCCAAAGACCAAAGCTCAAAGATCAAAGACCGATCTTCCGCGTGTTAAGCTTTCGCCACTATGTTAAGAGATTTGGCTGAGAGTGTTTGGCGAAGGGCTCCAAGAGTTCTACGGCGTTGGAGCGTACGCTTGACCAATGCACGCTTCACGGTTACCGCGGCCGGCATCATTTCGAATTCTGAAGATCGCGTGCTTTTGCTGAAGCACCGCTTCCGCACCGGTAGCGGTTGGGGAATTCCCGGAGGCTTTATTGAAGCGGATGAGCAGCCTGAAGAAGGCTTACGGCGCGAGCTCCGCGAGGAGATTGCGCTTGAGTTGCAAACTGTAAGACTCTACAAAGCGCGCACTTTCAAAGGTACGCGGCAGATCGAAATAATTTTTTACGGACGGACTGAGGGTGTTGCAACGCCGCAAAGCCAAGAGATCAAA
>JBAPXA010000508.1:0-6578 GCA_049283975.1 Pyrinomonadaceae bacterium
GACTGGAAATGGTCCAGGGCGTTGCTGGATGCCGCTTGATACCGTTCCAGAAATGCGCCTCATTTTTGCTTTTTACGACCCGCTGTTCCCTCCTAACTAGAAGAATCATTACGGTTAAACAGAGAAAAATAGCAGTTGACACGGTTGGCCCACTGAGGTACTCTCGCTTCTGACGGCGAACAGGCAAGCCGCCGTCTGAGGTGCTCACCAGGTATTCCTCTTCCGCGAATGCTCCCAAAGCAAAGTTCGCTTTCTCTTTGAAGTCTTATGACAAAGGCACACTCCGCGTGAGCGGAGGTCGCAAAGCCGACGGAAGTTAGCGTCGCCTCGACTCTAACTTGGCCGGGTTACCGAATCATGGGCTTTTCCCCACACCAGACTTTATCGCGCGCGTGGTTCGCTTGCCCACACATCGAAATCCAACTCGTTTGCAATCTGTTCAGACCCCAGGTGCTGACACGGAAAGCAAATGCCTGCCACAGGTAAACAACGTGAAAGCCACCACTGAGTTTTCCCGCAAACTAATCCGAACCCGCCTTTCGAGAGCCAAAAGAGCCAGGGCGCGTTTGCGCCGGCAACGAGTCCGCACGCTCTCGGTTTTGAGGAACAAATAGACCATGTTCAAACAAGTAAAGAAGAATCTAGTCGGTCTCGACATCGGTTCGAGCTCCGTAAAGGCGGTCGAGCTACAGAAGAAGGGCACCATCGTTCAGCTCATGAGTCTGGGTTATGAGAACTTGCAACCAGACACAATCGTCGATGGGCAAATCATGGAGCTCAACAATGTGTCGAACGTGATCTCAAATATTTTTAACGAGCATACGATCAAGACTAATCGCGTGGCTGCCGGCGTTAGTGGCCACTCGGTGATTGTCAAAAATATTGTGCTGCCGCAGATGAGTGAAGAAGAGCTCCAGGAGTCGTTTAGTTGGCATGCTGAGGAGCACATTCCTTTTGACATCGCGGACGTCAATCTTGACTACCAGGTTACCGGGAATTCAAGCGACGCTCTGCACGTCCTGATGGCGGCCTGCAAGAGTGACAAGATCGCAAACGTGAAACAGGCGATTCAGCTGGCTGGCAAGCAGCCGGTCATCATCGATGTCGACGCTTTTGCTTTACAGAACTGCTACGAATTGAACTATCAGCCAAAGGGGGGCGAGGTTGTGGCGCTGCTGAACATCGGTGCGGCCACCATGAACATCAACATCCTGAACGGAGCACGTTCAGTCTTTGCGCGCGATGCTTCAGTCGGTGGCAGCCAGTACACAAGTCTGCTGCAAAAAGAGTTAGGCCTCACTTTTGAACAGGCAGAATCGGTAAAGCGTGGTTTGCCGCTTCCTGAAGGAGTCGAACCGCGGCCGATTCAACCGATTATCGAAACAGTGTCAGACATCCTCGCGCTGGAAGTAAAAAAGACGATGGACTTCTATCGAGCCACGGCCGCAGAGGGTGGCGAAGCAATTCAGAAGATCCTGGTCGCCGGTGGGGGATCGAAACTGCCAGGCCTCGCAGAGTTTCTGGCTAAGCGTTTTGAAATTCCGGTTGAAGTTTTCGATCCTTTCAAAAGGATCGAGGTCGACGCCAGGAAGTTTGATCCGGACTACATGCGAGAGGTTATTCCTGAAATGGCAGTGGCGGTTGGTCTCGCCCTGAGAGGAGTTGAAGCGGCATGATTAAAGTTAACTTACTGGAATCTGTCACCGACCGCCCCAGCGGCGCCGCCCGGGTCGAAGACAAAGTTTCGAGCCCCTTGATGCAAACGCTGTTGATGGCCCTAACCGTCTTCGGTCTGTTGGTCGTTGGCGCCGGCTACGATTACATCAGCGCGAACGCAGCCCACGAAGTGGCGCGCATTGAGCTCGAGAATCAGAAGCGGATCAACCAGCAAATGATGGCTGTGAACAAAGAGCAGCTCGACCTCGAGAAAAAAGCTCAGGATATTCAGAGCCGCATCGATGCTATCAAGCGACTGCGCGAGTCACAGCAGGGTCCCGGCTCTGTGTTACGTGAGATCAAGGCTCGTTTTGATGCCGTTCCCGGACTTTACCTAAAGAGCATCGAACAGAAAGAAGGCGAACTGATTGTGAAAGGCGAGTCGCCCAATGAAGCTTCGGTGACGCGGTTTGGCCAAAGCATGGAGTTCTCATCCGGCCTTTTCAGCAACCTGAACATTGAAACTCAACGCGAATTGGCTAAAGGTTCCAGCAGCCCCGCCGCTCCCGGTGATGTAGCGGCACCGCCAACGGAAGTTGTTTCGTTCACAGTTAAGTGCAATTTCGCGAAATCACAGACCTCTGCCGCCGCTGCCAGCCCACCTGCAAATCAAGTTGCCCTCAAGAAATAGAACTGTTTTGACTCCAACCAAACCCACCCACGTTCTGGGGGGAAGGAAATGAAAAGCAATGAGATTCGGTAACCTCAAATCAGTGCCCTGGTACCTGCGACTCATAATGTTCGTATTTGTTGCCGGCGTCTTCTATGCGGGTTTCTGGTACTTCGTCACCAGCGGAACGCGTAAGGAAACCAAAGCGATGGAAGCGGAGATCGCGCAATTGCTGCCGCGCAATGCTCAGGCGCAAATCGCCTCGCAAAGACTGAATGAGTTTCGCGCGATCTATAAGGCGCGACAGGAAGAGTATGACGAGTTGAAGGCTCTGCTTCCGGAGCAGCGCGAACTCACTATGGTCTTACAGGGACTGCAAGACCGCGCCCGCAATACAGGCCTGGTTTTCCGCCGCTTCAATCCTAAGGAAGACGTGCAGCAGGAAAACTACAGCGGCAAGAAGATCGAAGTTGGGGTGAGCAGTTCGTTTGCCTCTTTGCGCGCCTTCTTCGAACAGGTAGCGCACTACCAGCGTATCGTTTCGATTACAAACTTCGAACTTAAGCAGATCGATAAACAGTCTCCGAAGGAAACGGTTGAAGCGCGCTTTGATCTGACTGCGTTTTATGTGTCAGCAGAAAGCTTGCAGAAACAGAGCAACCCGAAACCCGCCGCTCCCGCCGGTCAAGCGCCCGCACCTCAGGCTGCTGCGAAGTAGTTCACTAAAGCGCACGTTTAAGGAAGAAACATGATGCATTCCACCAACAAAATCAGATTCACCTCAGCGGCAATCGCGCTCAGTTTCGCATTCGGAATCGGTGCGGCAGCTAATGCCCAAGAGCAAAAATCCGTTGCCGACAAGCCGAGCGCGAAACGCGTCTCTGATTCCGGTCGCGATCCGTTTCGCAAATACGAACCGCCGCGTCCCTCAGGGAAGAAATCCCAAAACCTGGTCGCGATTCCTTCGATCCAGGAACGCATTGCCCAATATCGAGCGCAGAAAGCAGCGGCGATGAATGCGCGCATGGCTGCTCCTAAGCCGACGACTGCTTTGTTACTTAGCGAAATGCAAGTGGTTGGAATCTCCCGTTCACCCCGCGGTTATGCCGCGATCGTCGAGGCTACTCCGATTAACTTGTCGTACGTGTTATATCCTGGCGAACGCTTCTACGATGGCCAGTTAGTTGCAATCGAAGACAATCGTCTGATCTTTCGTCGCGAAACTGTCTTTACAGATGGACGTCGCGAACGGTCGGTCGAGATCAAGTCGTTACGCCCACCCGGCTCGCCTACGGACATGACATCCACTCCGTCCTCGGCTGCCGCTGAGTCAGACAAGAAGGCCGAAGACACCTCAGCTCAGGCAAACAAGCCTAAATAACTTTCTCGTTGGCGCTACCCGAAAGCGGCGTCAACCTTTTCCTCCGTCGCAATCCGAACCTCTCAGTAAACTCCGAACGTCGGATTGCGCGGTTTGACAATCAACCCCAGGACGCAGCCGCAAAGTGCGGCGCGCGCTTTAATTGCAATAGCAAAATGAGCGTAGCGCGTGGTGGGCACGTCCAAAATTCCCTAGGAGGGAACGATGCCTTTTCAGTTACCAATTCTTGCAGCCATTAAAAGGACCGCGCTCGTCCTGTTGTGTTTGAGCCTTGCCGGCGCAAACACGCTGGCTGGAACTACTGCTACGCGCCCGGCAGCCAGCAAAGCTGCCACGTTCAAATTCGTGAACTACATCCCGCTCTCAGCTGCCGAAGAAGCCCGCCTGGCTGCCGAAATCGTGGCTGCGCGTGATTCTCAAAATCAGGATCCGGCAATCGCCCAGAATCAGTCGCAAACAAAGCCAGGCATCTCGACTGGCAATGCGAGCCAATCGGATCAGGGTCGGCAATATGGACAACCGGGCTTCGTTGGCGAACCGATCAACCTGAATGTTGTGAACGCGGACATCCGCGACATTCTCAACTACATTACCGAACAATACGGCGTGAACTTTGTAATCGATTCATCCGTGCGCTCAGTTCCGGTGACTGTGAACGTTCAGGATGTTCCCTGGAACGTCGCGCTGGAAGCCATACTTAGAGCGAATCGCCTGGGAATCGAGACGAGCGACAACATCCTCCGCGTTGCAACCACTGACGTGCTTGCCAAGGAAGCAGAAACTCAAAAGGTCATTAACGACTCGCGCCTTGATGCTTCGCCACTCGTTACCGAATTCATTCGTCTAAACTACGCGCGCGCCTCTGGCACTTTGGCTCAGGCTGCCGGTTCAACGGGAGCGTTCTCAGGTGGTGCTACCAATCTTAGCTTCAGTGGCGGCGCCGGTGGCGACGCGACTGGTGGCAGTGGCGATCAGGGCTTACTGCCGATCGTTTCCCGCCGCCTAAGTCGCCGCGGATCGATTGAAGTCGATGGCCGCAGCAACACACTGATCATCACCGACGTGAAGGTAAACATTGAATCGATTCGCCAGCTTGTCACAATCCTCGACCAGCCGGAACCGCAGGTAGAAATCGAAACAAGAATCGTTATCGCTCAGCGCAACTTTAGTCGCGACCTCGGCGCGCAGCTTTCGGCTGGCGTGCTCGGTACAAACCGCGGCTCACTTGGAAATATCTCGACGTTGCCTTCAACTCCCCCAGTCTCTGGCCCAGTTCCTCAAGGGGTTTTCGGCGGCTTAGTTGGTACCCCGCAGCCCGTACCATCACTGGGTGCGGCAGCAGCCAGCACCGTCATCGGACTGACAACCGGTCTGATTGGCACTGCTCAGATTAGTCTCTTAATCACGGCTGCTGAATTGCGAGGGACGGCGAAGACCGTAGCCACTCCCAAAGTCACGGCCATTAACAATCGTCCCGCACAGATTGAAAGTGGTTCACAGATTCCGGTGCAGACGACTCAAGCCGCAGCTGGAACGGCGGTGGTGACAACTACCTTCGTCTCCGTGCCGTTACGTCTCTCGATCACGCCGCAGATTACGGACGCCGGTACGGTTATCCTTCGCGTCACGATCGAAAACAACACCATCAACACCGGTATCGCCGTCGGTGGCGTTCCGGGCATCGACACCCAGCGCATGCAATCCGAAGTTTTGGTTCCAGATGGAGGCACCACTGTGATGGGCGGTGTTCTGGCTGATACTGAAGGTGAGACTCAGCAGCGCACGCCGGGCCTCGCTTCGATTCCCGTACTCGGCAATCTCTTTAAGAGAAAGCTGACAACCAGCTCTAGCCGAGAAATCCTGTTTTTCATTACGCCGCGGATCTATCGGCCAGACTACCAGGGCAAACCGATCAAGGTGGATCCCATCAACGCCCCGCGCACCACGACAATTTCGCAGCCGGTGCCAATGGGTAACCCACAAAGCAACACGCCAACTCCGACACAGCTGCAGCAACAGCAAAACGCGCCGACGCAGCAGCCAAATCAACTATTGAATCAGGCACCCACAATTCCGGACCCGTCAGCTCCGTCGGCGCGGCCGGGATCTTTGGGCGGCTCGCGTCCTTAAGGAAGAATAGCGATGTTCAAAGAAATGTTAGAAACCATTATTGAACACACCGAGGGCAGCCTCGGTGCGCTCATCATGGGCACCGATGGAATTGCAGTAGAGAAGGTTCTTGGCGAGGCCAACGACCTCAACCTCGACATTGCGGCCGCCGAGTTTACTTCGCTCGTGCGGAGCTCTCAGCGCGCAGGCACTGAAACGGGTTTGGGTGCTCTCCGCGAACTGGTGATTTCACTCGACTCTGCGATTCTGATTATGCGACTTCTCAGCCGGGACTATTTTGTAGTGCTGGCGATGTCGCCTGAAGGTAACCTTGGTCGCGGCCGTTTCGAATTACGCAAGGCCGAGCTGCAACTCGCAAAGGAGTTTGCCGTCTAACACTCCATTGCTTAACTGAAGGTTCTTGAGAAGCCGCCCTTTACGGGGCGGCTTTGTTTTGGAAATGGACTGGGACCAGACAGGCAAGGAGGCAGGAGGGCAGGAGGCAGGAGCAATTTCCGATTACCAACTGCCGATTGCCGATTGGCGATGGCGAATTCAATTTAATAGTGAAACTAGGTTGAAGTTGTTGTTCGATCCCTGCACTTCCGCTTTTTCAAATCAGCTGTGCGGCTCACAAAACTCCTGTCTTCCACAAGCTAATGGAACACCCATTGCGGTGACGCTGCCGAGTCTGGCTCACTCACCCGTCTGATTCCTGAGCGCCAAAGGCGCGGGAATGTAATAGCCAGGGGGGGCAAATTG
>JBAPXA010000509.1:0-5010 GCA_049283975.1 Pyrinomonadaceae bacterium
GGACCGACAGTCGATTGATTCGCTAAATCACTGTCGCACCTTCGGCGCTTTTGTTTTATTGCGACCGCTGTCCACGCCCTCACGGGCGTGGCTACTAACTGCCGGCCCTGCGGGCCTGTGTGTTGCGCTTCCAAGTTGAACTCACCAATGACAAATGATATATGGAAAATGTTTTCTGCTTTCTGCTTTCTGCCTTCTGCCTTCTGCCTTCTGCCTCTGCCCTCTGTCTACTTCTTCCCCTACTGCGCGGCGATGTTGTACGCGGCCATCTGTGTCGAGTTGCGCACTAATAACTTGCCATTCGCAATCGCCGGATAGTTCCAGGTTTGGCCGTCAAGGGCTTTGAAGCGCGCGACTTCGGTGTACTGATCTGGAGTCGCTTTCACCAGGGCAAGTTCACCGGTGTCGCTGGTGATGATCAGATGGCCACTCGCCAGGATCACCTGTCCGTAGCCATAACGACCGCCCTTCCACTTGCGCGTGCCCGTACTCACATCAAGGCACGACAGGATGCCTTCGTCTAATCCGTAAATGTGGCCCTCATGAAGCACTGAGCTATTAAACTTGTTCTTCATGTTGATGTTTTCCCAGAGCGTCTTTGCGGAAAAATTATTGCCGCTGCCGGAGACTTCGACGAGCGCCGCACCTTTGCCATAGCCAGCCGAAATAAAGAAGCGATTCTTATCAACCTGGATTGGCTGCGAAACATTGATGCCCATGTCCGTGTCCCAAGGGTAACTCCAAAGCAACGAACCATCTTCCGGGACCAATCCCAGAACCCGAGACGAACTCACCACCACAATTTGCCGCCGTCCCGCCAGAGTCAGCAGCATTGGCGAGACGTATGCTTGCGGATCGCCTTGCGATTTCCAGACTGGGGCTCCAGTCAGCTTGTTATAAGCCACGACTGACTTACCCGCTGGGCCACCCGGCAAAACAATTACTTTGTCGTCGACAATCAGCGGCGAAGCAGCCATGGCCCATTGCAGGTTTGAGGCTCCGTTGTCGCTCAGAATGTTTCGACGCCAGGCGACCGCCCCGGTCTTCGCATCAAGGCAGCGCAACTCGCCGGTGGCTCCGAGTGCGTAGATGCGACCATCATCCCAGGTAGGCGTGGCCCGCGGGCCATCCCCAGTTTCGTCGTTAAACTCGGCACTCCACCCTTGCGTCCAAAGCTCGCGGCCAGTGGCGACGTCGTAGGCTGCAACTACTTCCTGTCGCCGGCGCTGCTCTATCGTGTAAGCACGCCCATCCGCAATCACGAAAGAAGAGTAACCCACGCCGATTGGTTGCTTCCAAATCGGCGTCAAGCCACTTGCCGGCCAACTCGTAAGGACAGCCATCTCGTCGTAGCGGCCATCGCGATTCGGACCGCGGAAGTTAGTCCAGTAGTTTCGAGTGGCATGCGCTGCTGCGGCATCAGTGCTGGCTCCGGGAACACCTGGCTGGCCGGGCACGGGAGATTGTCCGGCAACGGCTGCAGACTGAGGCGCAGCGGTCGTAGACGATTGTGCGGCCTGCGCCTGTTGTTGAGCGCGATGCTGCTCGAGGGCAGTGAACTGTGCTTCTTTAGTGCCCGAATTTCGCCACGCCTTAAATGCCTGGAAATAAACGCCGCTTAGTAAAACGATGCCTAAGGTTGCCAGGATTTTAGGTGCGAGCCTGGTCTTTTTCCGCATCCAGACCAGCACGAGTCCAACTGGCGGCAGAATCACGGACGACGCGATAATTCCCACGAGTGATTCGTACCATGGAGCGGATTCCTGTGACGCAAACATCTTGAATCTCCTTTGGCTAAGCGCAGACGCGAATACAGCGAGCAAGTCTAACGTAATCAGGTGAGAAACGGAGCGGTGGAATTCGCGCACGACTACAGATTGAAAACCTTCCGTCTCGTTCAATTATTACCAATTGGGCTAAGCTGTTCAAAGATTAGACGCAAAAGCCGCCGAAGTTGTTCCCTTCTTGATTGATCATTCCGAGATCTTCGCGAGGCGGGCCCTTCAGCAACCAAAAGCGACAAACCACGAAAATTACACGAATTAACACGAAACCGACTTCGTGTTCCTTGGTGTGATTTCGTGGTTCGCTTGTTAGGCCATTGGTAAAGGCTTCGTTAGTTAATCCCTTTCTTAGGTTCCCCCTAATTTCCGATGGCGAACAGGTTGTTGACACCGCGAATGAAAATCTTGCCGTCAGCGATTGCGGGAGATGCGAAAACCGCTTCGCCAACCGAATTCGTTCCGATAATCTCGTGCTTCGGACCGGCTTTAACGACGAACGTTTCGCCTTCATCGCTGGTAATCAGCACCTTGTCTTCATACGCCACGGGGGAAGCCGTAAACGGGATTGCCTTCGGCACTCGAGCACCCTCGTACGCCACCTTGCCAGTCTTCGCGTCCAGACATGTGAGCGAGCCGTTACCGGCCATCAGATAGAGATAATCACCATACAAAATCGGCGAGGGCACATAGGCGGTACCCTTGTTGTATGACCAAACCAACTGTTTTGATCCGGTGACATCGCCACTGCCACCAGCGCGCAAAGCCAACGCGATTTTCAAAGGATAGCCTGACGTGATTACAACCATGTCGTTGGAGACCACGGGAGTGTTGACTGCATTGCTCTCCAGACCCTTGTGTCTCCACAGCTCTTTACCCGTCATTGGATCGTAGGAAATGATCGCTTCCGCTGCACTCGCGACGAGTTCGGTGCGGTTGCCCGCCTTCACCAGCACCGGCGTACTCCAGGTCACATCGACCTTGCGCGGCGCGCGCCAAACCTCCTTACCCGTCTTCTTATCGAAGGCCGCGATGAAGGAATTCATCCCACTCTCGTCGCATTGCATGATCACGAGGTTGCCGTAGAGGATTGGTGAAACGCCGTAGCCCACGCTCGCCGTGCCCAGCTTGCCGAGATCCTGTTTCCACAGCAGCTTTCCGTTGAAGTCGTAGGCGTAGAGACCTTCGGTGCCAAAAAAGGCGAATACAAATTTGCCGTCAGTGGCCGGGGTCGACGAGGCAAAACTGGCTCGTTTGTGACGGCTGTCGTGTACCGGACCCTCATAGGCAACGCGCTGCCAGAGAATTTTCCCGCTTTCGCGATCAATACAGATCACTTTGAAGGTATGTCTGCGATCAGCGCCGAGCGCATCCGGATGCACGAAATCTGAACCATCCGCCATCTTGTGCGTGACGCCCGGCGTTCTTCCCGGAATCACTTCTCCATCCAGAGCAGTGGTGAGAAATATCTTCTTCCCCCAAACAATGGGCGAGGAATGTCCCAGCCCCTCGATTGGCGTCTTCCACTTAATGTTCTTGGTCGCCGTCCACGTCGTCGGCAGATTTTTCTCAGTTGAGATTCCCTGACCTGCCGGACCACGCCACTGCGGCCAGTTCGATCTAGCGCTGGCGTTGATATTGAGCGTGAATAAAGCCGTCAAACTGATGAAGACAAGAAGCAATATTCGAATGTATGGTTTCATTTCCAAAGTTTTCCTTTCCTTCATACTAAAACCACGGGGAGTCGTGAACAATACTTCAGTCCGCTCTGCGGACTAAACCGCTACTGCTTAGCAACCTTCGTCTTCGTGGCTCCCGGCTCGGCAAACGCGTAGACGTGATTGATTCCACGCACTATCACCAAGCCATCGGAGATAGCCGGCGTCGCCATCATCACTTCGCCTACTGGGTTAGTGGAAAGCAGTTCGTATTTGTTGCCCGCCTTCACAACAAAGACGTCGCCGTCTTCACTTGAGAAATAGAGCTTGCCGTCCGACGCTACCGGCGAGGCAGTAAACGCGCCACCCTTGCCGCCGAGTCGTTCCTGATAAATTCGTTCGCCGGTTTTCGCGTTGTAGGCCGTCAAGACACCTTGATTCGAACAGGTATAAAGCAAGTCACCATAGACGAGCGGGGTCGGCATGTACGGTCCGCCGCGCGGTTTGCTCCAGGCAATAAACTCACTAGCGTCTTTACCGTCTTTTAAAGTGATGTCGCCGTTGGCGCCAAGCTTTATTGCATAGATCGGTTGAAGGGGACGATAACCACTGGTAACGAAAATGAGGTCGTGGGCAACTATCGGAGTCGGGGCCGTAACTTCAGAGTTTGGCGTCAGTCGCCAGAGCTCTTTTCCGGTCAACGGATCGTAACCGCGGATGGCCTTCGAGCCGTTCGCAATCAGCTCCGCGCGGTTCTTCCCGACGTAGACTGTTGGAGTCCCCCAGGAAGAGATCTCGTCACGGGATGTTTTCCAGGCAAGTTTGCCGTTCTTGAGGTAGTAGGCAGCGATATAGGAATCCTTCTGCACGTCGGCCTGGATGATCACCAGGTCGCGGTAAATAACCGGAGAACTACCGTGCTCCCATTGATAATCCGCATCGTAAAACCAACCCGAGTCGAGCAAACCCAAATCCTGCTTCCACAAGAGTTTCCCCTTAAGGTTGTAGGCGTAAAGTCCATGGGAGCCAAAAAGCGCAACGAGATATTTACCATCGGTGACGGGAGTGGAATCAGCGTGAGTTGATTTCGGATGCCGCTTCACCAGCGGTACGCCTTCGTAGGCGACGCGTTCCCAAAGGATCTTGCCCGTTTGCTTGTCGAGGGCGTAGACCTTCCAGGTGTGTTTGGGATCATCTTTGACCGGGGCGACATCGCCATAAAGTCCATAGCGAGTTTCATCTTTGGCCGCACTGGTGACAGCCGTAGTGATAAATACTTGGTCACCCCAAACAACGGGACTGGAGTGTGCCAGGCCGGGAATCTTTACCTGCCAACGGGTGTTAACGGATTTCTGCGCATCCCATTTCACAGCGGCCGTAGCGCCTTCGACGACCCCGCCCGCGCCGGGCCCGCGAAACTGCGGCCAGTTCTGAGCTTGCGCCACCGTGCCGAGAACTGTAAGGAAGACTAGAGAGAGGGTAAGTTTTTTCATGATTGTGTTTGGGTCTTGGTCTTTGGCCTTTGGTCTCTGGTTTCAGGTTTCAGGTTTCAGGTTTCAGGTTTCAGGTTT
>JBAPXA010000510.1:0-6920 GCA_049283975.1 Pyrinomonadaceae bacterium
ATTAAGGGGGACGTGATCCCCGGGTGAGCGAGCGCAGCGAGCGTAACCCGGGGCTACTATCTACCGCCGCTCCGCGGCTCATTGACGCGGACGTCCGCGATGCCTCTTTGTTTAGTTGGCGTTATCAGGGAGGGCGCAATCTAA
The DNA here is from genome assembly GCA_049283975.1 of Pyrinomonadaceae bacterium. GTDB lineage: Bacteria > Acidobacteriota > Blastocatellia > Pyrinomonadales > Pyrinomonadaceae > PSRF01. The sequence continues at coordinate 145 of JBAPXA010000510.1, forward strand.
CAAAGCCTTGCAGCTGACGGCGCGATAGCATGCTACTCAGTAACCTTGTTCCATTCGGCTTGTAAGCTGAGCGCGCGCCGCAGCTGAAGGCCGTCGTTATCCGCCTTTGACCAGGAACTCTGAGCCGCTTCAAGCGTCTAACATCTCACATGAATCGAAGACTCAAAACTATTCTTCTATTCCTCGTTGAACCAAGGTCAATCATCTTCCTTGTTGCGCTGTTCAATTTCATTCTAATCTGGAGTGTTGCTGGGCAAAGGGCCATGCTCGGAATCACCTGTGCTGCTTGTCCATGGTATTTTCCGTGGTACTGGGACAACGAACCTACTCAGCTACTTATTGCCGCTAGTCTTCTGCGGATAAATCGTTTCTTTGGGTCTGTCATCGCGCTTTTACTCACTGGTCATCTTCTGGGTAATATTGGCTATTACTTCGCAGTTCACCCAGACAGTTTTCATTACCACTGGCTATTTCTCCGCGCTGCCACATCCGAACCGTTTCACGTGTTGTCGTGGCATGGTGAATACCTCTTCGCCCTGCTCATCTTTTGCTGTTCCATCTTTTACATCACGAGGATAATATTCGCCGGCACGCGTTCCGTCGTACGGCGGATAACAAATCGTTGGACGCGAGCGGCGTGAGCGTGTTTTGTAACTCGATTCGTCCGGCTATGCTTGATTGAAATCGCGCCGCCGCGTCAACTTCTCAAACGTTATGTTGCTCGCGGTATGTGGGAGTGGAAGTAAGTTGCCATGAGACCTAAGCCATACCTTATCGCGTCATTGGCGGTTTTCCTCCTCTTCATCGCCGCAAACTACTACAGCTACATCCAAATGGGCTATCGTTTCTGTGATGATTGCTTTATTACGTTTGGTTTTCCTTTTGGATTGTGGGGAGAAGGCGGCTTTTTCACCGTAAGAAGGTTCCTTTGGGTCGGATTGGTCGCTAATGTCTCGATCGCTGTTTGCGCAAGTATCCTTTTGGGCTGGGCCTTGAAGAAGATTCTATCTCGCCGTTCCACAGTTGGCAGCCGTGATTCTATTGACGACGCAACATAACAAAGCCTTGCAGCTGACGCCGCGATAGCATCTTTCTCAAGTAACAACTTACCATCAGCTCGAATGCTGATCCCGCGCGGCAGCTGAAGCCAAGCGTTATGCTGCGCTTGAAATTAAACGGAGGTTGGAGATGGCTAATCATCTGAGATTCGCACCAGTCCTATTGCTGATGTCCTTTATGGTGGGGACGCATGCCCAGCAACGTTGGGACTACGAAAAACAGCGAACCCTAGCAGAGATGACCAAATTGCGTCGAGAGACAGTCAATCGTAGACATCCTGTCTTCTCCGGTTCTGACGCTGGAGACTTCGCTTTAAATAACAGCGCGGTCACTTCGCGTGTAAAGCTAAGATACATGGGTGAGAGAAGAGCGCTACCTGTTTCCAAGCGGCGGCTCTTGGATGGCATGGCTGGAGCGTACGCACTTGATCCAGCCAGTATGAGGGGCCTTGTGGAAGAGGTGCTATTTAAGGAAGGCGATCAGGAGTATTGGATACCCACGAAAGAAAAGATCATTTCCCTTCTTGAGGAGAGGTTGAAGACAGGAAAGGAAGTAATGCTCTATATCGATTTAGTCGGTGCTTACAGGACTGCGGGAAAATGGGAATGGGTCTTTACCGTGAATGAGCTCGCCCCACCAACCGCCCCATAACAAAGGCTTGCGGCTGACGGCGCTCCAGCATGTTTCTCAAGCGACTTCTTTCCTTCAGATTGAGGCTGATCGCGCGCCGCAGCTGAAGGCCAGCCCGAGTCAACTCCGGCGTTGGGCTCTATTCCTTTTAGTCGAGTTAATATCTAGCTAAGGAACAGGCCACTCAAGTTAGGTAGTTCTGCGCGCGCGTGATACAGTCCGCGACGAATCGAGACTCGAGCTCACTCCCTTCCCAGTTTCTCTGGAATCCCCCAGTCAACCTGACGTCTTAGCTCAATCACCCAAGGAGCTAAAGAATGCCAACTAGCTATGACCGTTTGAGGATACGATCAGCTGGGCTGACGGTCCTTTTAATGCTCTTCATTGCGCCTGCTGTTGTCTTCGCGCAAAAGAAGGAGATGCCCATCACGACTTCGAAGGAAGCGCTCGCGCTATTCATCCAGGGTCGTGAAAAGGCTGAGAATCTTCAAGACGCCGGAACTCTGTTCGACCAGGCCATCCAGAAAGATCCCAACTTTGCTCTCGCGTACTTATTCGTCGGCAGAACTAACCAGGAATTCAGGAAAAACGTCGAAAAGGCAGCGAGCCTCGTTGATAAGGTTTCGCCCGGGGAGCGCGAATGGATTCTTGCTGCGAAGGATCAGGTTGACGGCAACGCCGCAGGGCGGAAGATGCACCTCGAACAGCTGCTGAAGCTACACCCAGCAGACAAGCGCGCGCACTCGCAGATGGGTTTTTACTACCGGTCCATCGGCGACGACACTACTGCCCTACAGCACTTCACGGCAGCCGTCAAGCTGGACAAGAAATACGCGCCGGCCTACAACAACATCGGGTACTCCAACCTTAGCCTGGGCAGGTTCGCTGACTCAGAACGGGCTTTCAAGACCTACATCACGCTCATCCCGAAGAATCCTAATCCGTACGATTCGTACGCCGAACTGTTAATGAAGACGGGCAAATATGATGAGTCGATCAAGCAATACAACCAGGCGCTGGCCATCGATCCGACGTTCATCAATTCCTACAGAGGAATCGGTAACAACTACGTCTACAAAGGTGACTTTGCTAAAGCCCGCGAATCCTACAAGCTCATGTTCGACAAGGCGTCGGACGATGGGCTGAGGGACTTGGCCCTGCTGTCTGCGATGAACTCTTATTTGACAGAAGGCGCCATGGACAAGGCTCTGGAGGTAAATGAGCAGCGACGCGAGATTGCAGAAAAAGCTGGCGACAGTACCGCGCTCATCGGCATCCACTCCACCGCTGGCTACATCCTTGCTGAGGCAGGCAAGTTGGAAGACGCTGCCAAACACTTCGAGATGGCTGACCAACTCAGAGACGACGCTTCACTATCAGCAACGGTCAGAGAGAATAGACGCTTTGGGAAGATGCAGAATCATGCCCGACTGTTGATCGCCCGGCTGGAGTTCGACCAAGCCAAGGCTCAGTTAAAAGAGATCAGCCAATACCTCTCGTCGCGGAAAAACCCGAATCAGGAGCGGGGCTATAACGAGACGGCCGGATTCCTGGAGTTGGGGCAGAAGAACTACGCGAAGGCGCTAGAGTATTTCGCCAAAGCAGACCCTAACGATCCGTACGTCTGGTATTACCAGGCAGTCGCGCAAGAAGCGGCCGGAAATGGAAAGCCTGCGGTAGCGCTCTATCAGAAGCTAACGAGCTGGAACCAGCTCGATGATACTGGCTACTCGTTGGTACGATCGCGCGCAATCGCCCGAGGTGTTGAGTTAGCCAAACTGCCTAACTAAAGCCGCCTAAAACTTTCCCACGAGGGAAGGTTCGCGGTGAAAAATGAACGAGAGAAGGGCCTGGCATCAAGCCAGGCCCTTTTCTGTGAAGTGAGCTAACTGGCGGCCAACTTGCTGGCGATCTGCGCTACATGTCTTCCCTGGTAGCGCGCAATCGCTAGTTCGTTTTCACTGGGCTTACGTGAACCATCACTGGCCGCGAGCGTAGAAGCACCGTAAGGTGTGCCGCCGCTAATCTCTTCCATGTTTGTCAGACGCGTTTCAGTATAAGGAACACCAACGATGATCATGCCCTGATGCAGAAGGGTGGTGTGGAAGCTGGTGATTGTGGTTTCCTGTCCACCGTGTTGCGTCGCCGTTGAAGTGAAGACACTGCCCACCTTTCCCACCAAAGAGCCTTTCATCCAAAGCCCGCCAGTCTGATCCAGAAAGTTGCGCATCTGCGCGCACATGTTGCCGAAGCGCGTGGGCGTGCCGAAAATGATCGCGTCGTAGTTTGGTAGTTCGTCTACCTTCGCTAGCGCCGCCGCCTGGTCGAGTTTGGCTCCGGCTTTCCGAGCCACTTCTTCCGGCACAAGCTCCGGAACTCGTCTAATGTCTACTTCGGTCCCAGCAAATGCGCGCGCGCCTTCGGCTATCGCGTTCGCCATCGTCTCCACGTGTCCATACATGCTGTAGTAAAGCACCAGTACTTTTGCCATGACTAAAATCTCCTAAATTTTCGGCTGAGCATAGACTCAAGTTGTTCGCTTTTTGACACTTTCAACTGAAAATCTCGAATAGACCAGTCGTGGATTTGCAAACCTCTTTGGGATTTCGCTTGGGTGATTCCGAAGAGTTTTGTTTTTGGAATAATGAGGAGAGAAGCGGGCAAACCCACAAGGCCCGCCGACCTGCCGCCACTGTTGGTTTCCGTGGAGAGTCCTCACAAGAATGGTGTGGTCCAAAGGGCTCAAAGGATTATTTCGACCTTATCGCCGGGCCCTTCGTCTAATAATTAACCCGGGGCCTGTCAGCCATGGTATAGTCCCGTTCAACCGGGTTTGGCCGGGTGCCCCGCCACGTAACTGAAGTAATACCTCACAGATATCGTTCTGACCTTGTGACGGAGAGCCCACTTATGAAGACCAGTCTTCTTTGGCGAGTCAGGCCCTTTTCGCATTCTGTCCTCGTTACCCTTCAAGTCGCTCTTCTTATCGTCGTCGCCGGCGCGGTCACGTCGCTCCAGGCTGCCAGCAAACCACCAATTCTGATCACCGAGGGAGCACCGTCAACCAGGGCCGTTGCCTTCGAATCGGTGACAATGAAGCCCGAGCCTTTTTCCCCGACTGCCACAGTTCAATTCGCATCGGACAATCGCACCAGAATCGTAATCTTCGCTCGCGACCTGGAGTTATTTGCGGGTGAGGGAGCTAACGCGTTTTCCGCGGATGCAGAAGACGCAGCCGGCAAAAAGTATTTGCTGCGGGTTGAATATGTCGGCCGGGTGCCTGGGTTTGAAGGCATTACGATGATGATCATCCGCCTGGCGGATGATCTCGGTAACGTTGGTGATGTTCTGCTGGGCGTTAATTTTCACGGCATGGCAAGTAACCGGGTGCGGGTTGCGATGGGGAGCATTGGCGGCGGGCCCGCAGTTGATCCCTCGACTGAGTATTCTTCTCCAGCGCCCACCACGCCTCCGCCACCGGATCCAATCGCCACTCCCGATCCTTTTACTGGACCCGCCACTGAGGCGGACACGATACGTTTTCTCGAGCAGGCGACTTGGGGAGTTCCCAGCCAAGCCGAGATCAATCGTGTGAAAGCGATGGGTTTCCGCGCTTACCATGATGAACAATTTGCGCTATCGCCGATCAACCCAGCAAAGGGATCTAACTACCCGGATCTTCCCTTCTACGTTGTAGACGATCAAGGGACGGCGTGTCCGACCAGCACTGGAGATCCAAATTACAGCCAGGCGGTTTGCAATCGCGACAACTTTTCACTTTACCCGATTCAACGAACCTTCTTCTCAAATGCGCTTTATGGCCAGGATCAGTTACGACAGCGCGTTGCTTTTGCGCTGCACCAGATTTTTGTTGTCTCTGGAGCGCCGCCACTGAATCGCGCCAGCTGGATGACGATCTATCTGCAGTCGCTTGATCGCGGCGCCTTTGGTAACTATCGCACGCTGCTTGGTGAGATCACTCTCAATCCCTCTATGGGTGAGTATCTCGACATGCGCATAAGCACCAGGACCAGTCCTAACGAAAATTGGGCGCGGGAGGTGCTGCAACTATTCTCGATCGGAGTCAATGAACTAAACCTTGACGGCTCACCGAAGGTTGATTCCCAGGGTGTGAATATCCCTTCTTACTCGCAGACCACCGTTAATGAGTTTACGAAGTTGTTTACTGGTTGGAACCTGGCTCCCGCAATCGGTGCGGGGATCGGTAACTGGCGCGATCCGATGGTGCCCCGCGCTGGAAACAACCATGACGTAACTGCAAAGGTCTTGCTGAACGGAGTGACGATTCCTGCTTGCGGCGCCGGCAGCCAGGCTTGTGCGCAGTCGGATCTGACTGCGGGATTAGACAACATCTTCGCGCATCCCAACGTCGGTCCTTTTATCGGCAGGCAATTAATTCAACATCTGGTCACCAGCAACCCGAGCCGTGCTTATGTGGAGCGGGTAGCGAAAGTCTTCAATAGCGACTGCGACGCGCTCTACCCGCAGGGTTGTACTGGCGCGCGCGGTAATATGCGTCAGGTGGTGCAGGCGGTCCTGCTCGATCCGGAAGCTCGCGGCGACGTGAAGACCGCTCCAAACTACGGCAAACTCCGCGAGCCGGCTCAGTACATCATCGGTATACTTCGTTCCCTAAACGTCAAGTCGTTTGATAAGAGTTCAACTAGTGATGGTGTGCTGGGAAGCAGATCATCGGTTGACCTTACGGGCTCGCTCGACCAGATCATTTTCCAGCCGGCCACAGTCTTCAGTTATTACCAGCCTGAATATGAGGTTCCTGGAACGAAGATTCTTGGTCCCGCGTTTGGCATCCTTTCCACGTCGACCACGCTAAAGCGGGCCAACAACATCAACACCCTCATCTATTCCGGTATTCAGGCAAACACAACGCCTACTCAAAGTCCGGATCGGCCACGCGGAACTTCAGTTGACCTTGCGAACATTGAAGCGATGGCGAGTAATCCCGGACAAGTTGCCGACTATCTCAATGCCCTGATGCTTCACGGCACGATGTCCACGCAGTTTCGCAACTCGCTCATTACGGCGATGAACGCGATTCCTGGTTC
>JBAPXA010000511.1:0-4910 GCA_049283975.1 Pyrinomonadaceae bacterium
AGATCAAGGTGGATCATTACATTGACGACAGCGGGTACCTAATAGATCGAAACACCGGCGTTCGCTCCGAGCGTTATTTCCTTATCGAGAACCCTCACTACCTTACCTCGGAAATGGAATGGCCCCTGAAGGACGTCATCCCGCGAGACACTTTGTCGTCGATTAATAAGGAAGCCGGTAATAAGGAAGCCGGGAGCTTTGGCACTGTAGCTCACTTCAGAATAAACATCCGCAAAGGCACGCGCGCCGAGCGACGCCAAATGATTACGCAGTGGACCAAGGCCGCAGAGTCGATCAATCGATTCGCTGTGACTGGTAGTTTTGAGGGGGCGTTAAGGGATGGGTTTTGGTATGCCAAACAAGATCTCTTTCTGCCTCTGCTTGAGAAATGGATCATAGATTTCAAAGGCAGGGATGTTTCTACACCGATTTACCCTCAGGGTCTTGCTATGCGACCTGACTCTTCGGCCTTTGCGCTTCTGCTCAAAGCGCAACCTTATGAGGTTGTCAACGCCTTCTACAGTCTCCATCCAAACAAGATTGCCGAAGCAGTTCCGATCTGTATTGGTTGGCTGACTCACGCCGATGAGGGAGTTAGAGCCCGCTCCGAGACTTTACTGACGAGGTGGACAGGGCAATCCTTCGAACAACTTTGGGAGGCTTACCACGATCAACGCCCCCCTCTTGGCGAAGGTCAAAGTATGCAATCATTATGGCGTGCGTGGTGGGCGAAGAATCGTAGCGGTTTCAAACCTGAAAAACCTTGCGCATTCCCCTGTAAGATCACCGAGAAGACATCCCAATGAAACCGGAGAACCCAAGTCAGCTTCTCAGTTGTGGCAGTGAAGAGACCGCAGCTCGAAACGAGACCTTCTATCCCGGTCCGTCGCGGAGTCATCTCGCTGCCTTTCCGCCTAAGGAGCGTTGGGATAACTGGACGGAACTGGATCCACTTGCCTGGCCGCAGCGCAAGGAACGTCATTTCACCTTAGTCCCCACCACTTGTTTCAATTGCGAATCGGCCTGCGGACTGCTCGCCTACATCGACAAAGCCACCGGCGAAGTTCGCAAGTTTGAAGGCAATCCGGAGAACCCGGGTTCACGCGGTCGTAACTGCGCCAAAGGTCCCGCGACGCTAAATCAGATCAACGATCCCGATCGGATTCTTTATCCGCTCAAACGCAGCGGCAAACGCGGCGCGGGCGAATGGGAACGAGTAACTTGGGACGAGGCGCTTGACGACATAGCCGCCCGAATTAGAAAAGCGATCGTCGAGGATCGCCGCGACGAGATCATGTATCACGTCGGGCGTCCCGGCGAAGATGGATTCACCGAACGCATTCTCGCAGCCTGGGGAGTAGACGGTCATAACTCGCACACTAACATCTGCTCGTCAGGCAGTCGCGAAGGCTATCAACTCTGGATGGGTCTCGATCGTCCCAGTCCCGATCACTCGAATGCAAAAGTAATTCTCCTTATCAGCGCGCACCTCGAGTCGGGTCATTACTTCAACCCGCACGCGCAACGAGTGATGGATGGTAAGGCTGCCGGCGCCAAACTAATTGTCTTCGACTCACGTCTTTCCAATACGGCGACGCACGCTGATCTTTTCATCGCACCCTATCCGGGATCGGAAGCGGCAATACTCTTGTCGATTGCGAATTACCTGATTCAAAACAATCTCTACAATCGTGAGTTTGTGCGGCGCTGGTGGAATTGGGAAGAATACTTAACAAGCTCTCAGGTCGGGAAGGGCGGCTTGCCCCCGCCAGCCTTTGAAGAATTCGAACTCGCACTAAAAGGCCTCTACTCCTCTTACACTTTCGAATTTGCAGCTCATGAATCCGGCGTTGACGCTAAAGCCATCGAAGAGATCGCCAAACTCGTCGCCACTGCCGGCACGCGATTCTCCAGTCACAACTGGCGCAGCGTTACCTCTGGAGTAAGCGGCGGCTGGACTGTGGCCCGCGCGCTTTTCATGCTCAATGCCCTGCTCGGCGCCGTCGCCACCGAAGGCGGCGTGTTCCCCAACGCCTGGAATAAATTTGTGCCACGGCCAATTTACACACCGCCACATCCGAACATGTGGAATGAAAAGACCTGGCCACGCGAATTTCCCCTCTCAATGCATGAGATGTCTTTCCTGCTGCCCCACTTTTTGAAAGACGGCCGCGGCACGCTTGATGTCTACTTCACCCGCGTTTACAACCCGGTTTGGACTAACCCGGACGGGTTCTCGTGGATTGAGGCGCTTACTGACGAATTTCTAATCGGCTGTCACGTGGCGCTTACTCCGGTTTGGAACGAGACTACATACTTCGCTGACTATGTTCTGCCGATGGGGCTCGGGCCCGAGCGCCACGATCTGCACTCTTATGAAACTCACGACTCGCAGTGGCTCGGTTTTCGTCAACCCGTGATGCGCGCCGCGCGCCAGCGCGATGGTGAGGACGTTAGCGATACGCGCGCAGTCAATCCCGGTGAAGTCTGGGAAGAGAATGAATTTTGGATGGAGCTGACTTGGCGCATCGATCCCGACGGTAGCCTCGGAATCAGGCAATATGTCGAATCGAAGCAACAGCCCGGAACCCGTCTCGGGATTGATGAGTATTACGGCTGGTTGTTTGAGAACTCTGTGCCTGGCTTACCGGAAATGGCCGCTGCCGAAAACCTTAAGCCCCTTGAATACATGCGCCGCTACGGGGCATTCGAGATTACGAAAAAAGTCGGGGCTCTCTATGAAGAACCCGTTAGCGCCAACGAACTGGACGACATCAGCGAAGATTCTCTAGGACGCATTTTTACGCGAGCTGCAAAGCCGGCGTCACCAAATATTGTTCCGGTGCCCAGTCCCGATGGCGATCGAGAGGGACGCCGGTTAGTCGGCGTTAAGGTCGATGGTGAAATTCGCCGTGGCTTTCCCACCCCATCCGGACGTCTCGAATTCTTTTCACCCACACTTGCCTCATGGGGTTGGCCAGAATACGCAATCCCCACCTACATCAAGAGCCATGTTCATCCGGACAATCTTGAAAGTGATCAGATGATCTTGATATCGACTTTCCGGCTCGCGATGCAGATCCACACGCGTAGTTCCAACGCCAAGTGGCTTAACGAAATCGCCCACACAAATCCCCTTTGGATGCATCCCCAGCATGCGAAACGGCTGGGAGTGCAAACGGGCGATCTTGTGCGGGTGGAAACAGAAATCGGCTACTTCGTGGTTCATGCCTGGGTGACGGAGGGTATTCGTCCAGATGTCGTGGCTTGTAGTCATCACATGGGCCGTTGGAAAACACACGAACAAGGCGCACGGCAAATGATGGCGACGGTAAAACTTGATCACCGTGGCGCGGAGTGGGGGCTGCAAAGAGAAAAGGGTGTGACGGCTTACGAATCGAGCGATCCGGATACGTTACGGATTTGGTGGAGCGACGTAGGTGTGCATCAGAATCTCACCTTCCCGGTCCATCCGGATCCGATCTCAGGCATGCATTGTTGGCATCAGGCGGTGCGTGTGAAGCAGGCGCTGCCGGAAGACAAATACGGCGACATTCATGTGGATACCGCGAAGTCGCGCGCGGTTTACCGGCGCTGGCTGGATAACACTCGACCCGCCGATACATTTTCTCCTGATGGCACGCGCCGCCCGTACTGGATGCTGCGCCCGTTGAAGCCCGCCCGCCAGTTTTATAGTCTTCCGGCGGAAGAGTGATTAGGGGAACTCGAGCATGCTCCCTTGTCTCATTCTCACCAGGCTTCAGCCCGGTGTCTCGCTGCTTCGAAATTCTCCCGCCTGCTTCGATATTCAGAACCGTTTTCAAGGGTAACCACCCTTTCCCACCTCCCACAATCCTGGAAACAACCCCGCATTGGCTCTCTTTCACTGAAGCAGAGAATTGACTGCGACCCAGGTCGCTAACGAAACACGAACCTTTGAAGGAGTTACTTAATGCCTCGCATTCTCAGTTTTCGGAACAGTTTTTTTGCTGTCGCAGCTTTACTTTTGCTTAGCCCGGTTGCTGCCCTGGCCGACCAGGCCACGCTCGCAAACGGACAGTCCGCTACTTTTAACTACGTCGCAGTGGGTTTTCCCAACAGCACTGCCTCAGCGACATTTACCTACAATCAGGTGGCCGGCACGGTGACCCTCGTGCTGACCAATACTTCAACTGACAATATCAAGCTCACGGAAATTGGCTTCAACTCAAACATGATCATCGCCGGCACTCCAGTCATCACCTATGCTGGCGGTACGGTGGCCAACTTCGTGATCGGAACGCAGTCTTTGCAGGGTTCGTTCAGTTTGGGTGTCAATTCCGACGGTGGAAACGACCCTGACGTCTTAAACGATGGCGAATCATTGACGGTAGTGTTTACCCTGAGTGGCGTGCCTCCGGCATTTCTGGAAATCACCGGCAGCCAAGTCCACTTGCAGAGTCTTCCAGACGGGAATAGTCAAAAGCCGAACGGCACCATTACTACAGTGCCGGAACCAGCCAGCATGTTGTTACTAGGAACTGGCCTGGCCGGTATTGCCTCGCGACTTCGCAAACGTCGCAAAGAAACCAACGAATAGCTTTCAAACCTGAAACGACATCGCTCCTGATAGGTTGTGAGCCGGGAAGAGGATTCGTCCTTTCCCGGCTCTTCTTCTGTCTGGGATAAAGCTGCCTTCGCCCTTGCGAAACCAACCTCCAATCGGTAAGTTCATCACTAAACCGCGCCAGATTTTCCAACTTCTCAGCTGCTCTTTGGTCTTTGCCGACAGAAGATTGGAACCAAAGCCGGTTGTGAGGAGGTTGGTATGTATTTCAAGCAGTTTTATCTCGGATGCCTGGCGCAGGCTTCATATCTGATCGGTTCAGATGGAGAAGCGGCTGTAGTCGATCCGCAAAGAGATGTCGATC
>JBAPXA010000512.1:0-2884 GCA_049283975.1 Pyrinomonadaceae bacterium
CTTAGGCACTGCACCGAATTATTCCAAGGATTATGAACGGTGTTCTGACGGCGCGTTGACTCGCGTCAGGACGCGTGCTAATGTCCGCCGCGTTCAATCGGAAATTGTTCTTTGCACTTCAAAGCGCTTAGGTGCCCTGCTGATGCGGGGAGAATAGGGAAGCGGGTGAGATTCCCGCGCGGTCGCGCCACTGTGATGAGAATCGTGATGCCATCCGGCAGTACGAGTTTCTTTAAGCCAGGAGACCTGCCAACGCGCTTTGCTGCCTTGTGAATGCCTCGCGAATGGGTGTTCAGGCCGCAACGGATTCCTTTCATTAGAGGTCTCACCGATAGCCTGTTCCTCTCGCGGGATAGGAGGGTGGGACCTTCTTGCTTAGATACAACAAAACATTCGCATCGTTCTTGCTCTCGACGCTGTTGGTCGGCTGTGCGGTTGCCTTCAATTCGTGCTCGCCGAACCCGGGAGTGGACGAGTCTGAATATCGCCAGATCAAAGATGAGGCAAACCGGGAAGTCCGTGTACATGGCAAGATCGAGAGGGTCATCTCACTTGCGCCGAACTTAACCGAAATTATCTATGCCCTCGGTGCCGGTGATCGCCTGGTGGGAAACACTACCTACTGCGACTATCCGGAGCAGGCGAAAAGCGTGCAAAAGGTTGGCGATACTCTCCAACCAAACGTCGAACGAATTCTCGCGCTTCGTCCTCACCTCATTTTCATCTCCACATCTTCGCAGCTCGAAGCATTCGCGCGCCAGCTGCACGATCACGGTATTCCTGTTTATGTCAGCGATCCTCATGATCTTGAGGGCGTAATTCATTCGATTGAGAATATTGCCAGGCTACTCAATCGAGAGCAGCAAGCCGGCGAGCTTGTCAGCAAGCTACGCGGCCGAATGACGACTGTTGAAGCGGCAGTGAAGGACCGCAAACCAGTGAGAGTTTTCTATCAACTATCAGCAGAACCACTGTACACAGCTGGACGAGAGGCCTTCGTTACGGATCTTATCAAACGAGCTGGTGGGCAGTCTGTTACAGGGGATGTCGGCGAAGCGTGGCCCCGGTACAGCGAAGAGTCGGTTGTGGCTGCCAAACCCGACGCGATAATCCTTCCGACGGGAGGTTCGATGGGCGGCGCAAACGCAGACGTCGCCGACGGACTGAAAAGATCCCCGGCCGTGTTAGAAGGCCGGGTGATCAAGATCGACGGGGATCTCCTCGTGCGCCCCGGTCCACGCGCAATTGATGGCCTGGAACAACTCGCTCGTGCTTTGCATCCGGAAGCTTTTAAGTAGATGTCGACAATTACAGAAGAGAGTCTGACGAAACGCAGCTTTGCAGTCCGCGTCACCTTGCGCAGGACCCTGATTGCTTGCGGACTGCTCCTATTCGTTTTGTTGTCGGCAATCGTTATTACTTCCTTGTTGGGAAGTGAAAGTCTTCCCGCTCAGTCTTCGTTGTGTGCGTTAGCTTCGTTGGGCAAGGCGCAGTGCGGCTTAACCCCGGAGCAGTCGACAATCCTGCTCGAGATTCGCGTTCCCCGGATCCTGCTGGCGGGCGCGGTAGGTGCCTCATTAGCGGCCGCGGGGGCTAGTTACCAGGCATTGCTGCGTAATCCTTTAGCCGAGCCTTATCTCCTGGGCATTTCGAACGGCGCCGCTGTGGGCACAATGATCGCGCTGGTTTTTTTTGGACCGTTTGAATGGAGCCGGCCGCTGTTGGCGTTTGTGGGAGCCTTGCTCGCGACACTGGTTGTTTATCGACTTGGGCAGGGGAGAGCTGGCGCGACTCCGGAGCGGTTGATCCTGGCTGGGGTGATCGTCACTACATTCCTTTCTTCCGCAATTGTTTTCGTGACGACTTTGATGGACGCGACCCGCATCCGGGCGTTTACTTTTTGGTTGCTTGGCGATCTCTCCGGTGCAACATCGAGCCTCCTGATCCTCGCCATCGTAATAGCAGTTGCCGCGACCCTCGTACTCGCAGCTAACGCGCGGTCCCTGAACTTATTGATGCTGGGAGAACGAGACGCTTTCGATCTAGGCGTTGAAGTTGGACGGGTGCGGCTAATCGTTTTCGTTGCCGCGAGTCTGCTGGTGGGAAGTTCGGTGGCTTCCGGTGGCTCCGTAGGCTACGTCGGTCTCGTCGTGCCTCATCTCGTGCGCCTTTCGCTCGGCAGCGACAATCGCATCACGATTCCGGCGGCAGCGCTTTCAGGAGCCCTCTTTGTGGTTGTGGCCGATACGATTGCGCGCACCATCATTGCGCCTCGCGAACTTCCTGTGGGAGCAATCACGGCACTAATAGGCGCGCCTCTGTTTATCTATTTGCTCAAGCGTGGTTGAGGAATGTGCCATCAGGCTGATGGACTGGCCGGCGGATAGTTGGATGACATTTATGAGAGCTCTCTTATACCGCATGCATATCTGGCTCGGTCTGATAGTCGCGATCCCGGTGCTGGCTTGGGCGACGAGCGGATTGCTGTACGCGTGGCCCAACGCTGTTGAGGGCGGCAAGATCGAAAACATCGAACCCACTCTTATCAAGATAGCGCCCGCCGAAGCGCTGCGACGAGCCAATCAGTTCGCTGGAAGGGAACTACCCACCACCGCTCTAACCTTGCTGATGCGCGAGGGCCGACCCGTTTATCAAGCTGTCGGTGGCATGGGAGCCGATTCTTTGCTGATCGACGCTGAAACTGGAGCGGTGATTAAAGCACCAGCTCCGGGAGTACTGACAAGATATTTTCGCCAGGCGCACTTCTATTTCTTTGCCGGGAGTTTCCAGACTCCACTACTTGTAGGTCTTTCCGCGTTAGCCGCGTTGTCGGCCTTGTCTGGTATTTACTTAAATGTGTCCTTGTGGCGTACCAGACTCCGGA
>JBAPXA010000513.1:0-12354 GCA_049283975.1 Pyrinomonadaceae bacterium
GCCAAAGCCGAAGGCGTACCGTTGGAAGTCGAGCAACTCGTGCGGCGGAAGCTCGGAGTGGCGCGAGTTAGAAGTCGAAACGAGCAGGAGCAGTAAGGCTCAAAACCGTAGGCAGCGGTGAGCGCTGCCCCATCCCCCAAAAGGCCCCGGGCAAATTGCTCGGGGTCTTTTATTTTAGACGAGCGTTAAGCAAACGCGGTCAATCAGTTTCACCGTGCAGCCCGGTGGAAAGCTCGACAATGGCCTGGCGGGGCTCATCCCCGCCAATCGATTGGAAGCCTCAGGGCAAGTCCAAGACTTGCCGCGCACCCCTATGGCAAAGCCCGCACTGCCTACTGCCGTCTGCTCACTGACTACTTACCTGCCGCAGCCTCTTGAAGCTGCGCGATATCGAACTTCTTCGTTTGCATGATGACCTGCATCACGCGCTCTCTTTTGGCTGGATCTTTGTCTTTCATAAGTTGGCCCAGGATTGTGGGCACGATTTGCCAGGATAGTCCGAACTTATCCTTTAGCCAGCCGCACTCAACCTTTTGCCCACCTGCGGAAAGTTTTTCCCACAACTCATCAATCTCTTCCTGAGTGTCGCATTTCACCATGAGGGATATAGCTTCA
Source organism: Pyrinomonadaceae bacterium (assembly GCA_049283975.1). Taxonomy (GTDB): domain Bacteria; phylum Acidobacteriota; class Blastocatellia; order Pyrinomonadales; family Pyrinomonadaceae; genus PSRF01. Next base: position 616 of record JBAPXA010000513.1, read on the forward strand.
GTGAACTTGAAATGCGGCCCTCCATTCAAGGCTATAAATTGCTGTCCGGCGAGCTCAAACTCAGCCGTCATGACTTGGCCTTTTGGCCCCGGACCAGTGTCGCCGTAGCGCACAACCTCGCCTTTCCGGGAGTTCCGAAGAATCGAGGTGTAGAAATCTATTGCCTCTTCTGCCTGGTTATCGAACCAGAGAAATGTAGTGATCTTCTGTGCCGGCGCTGGCGCTGTTTGTGCTGTCGTCATCTGCCTTGCTCCTCCGTTTGGGTGTGTGTCGATGTTGTACCTAATATCGCGTGATGGTCCCTAATTCAAGCAGCCATCTGTTAGGAACGGGTTACGTTAGGGGGCTTTCTACTGTTGAGTCGAACCAGGGAAGCCCAGATCGACAAAACGATTGCCAATATAAATGCGTTCAGCCTTACGAAACCGTCGTAACCAGCAGGACAAACGGCAGAAGTAAGAAACCTCAAGCAATTCGACCATTGGGCGATTGGCAATAACCATCGGCAATCTGTTGAATCGGCAATTTCAGACCTTTCTGTTAGAGTCTAGATTCCTCGGATTGCCAACCGGAATTATGCCCGTGGCATCATATTCGGGACGTTATGATTTGTTGATATTTCTAAGGATTATTGGAATTCATGCTGAAAATTGCGATTAGAAAGTTCTTACTTGCCTCTTTACCTGCGCTGTTTGTCTGCGGCCTGCTGAGTGGCGCCGCGCCAAGAGCATTAGCTCAGAACACTCCAAACCCTGACGTCGTCATGGTGCTCTCCTTTGAGAACACTTCCAACCACCCCGAGTACAATTGGGTCGGAGAAAGTTTCGCCGATTCAGTTGCCGAGTTGCTGAACAAGCCGGGTCTACTGGTGGTTTCCAACGACGAGCGCGAACTCGCTTACCAACGCTTACGACTGCCGCAAACAGTCATTCCTTCGCGCGCCACAGCGATCAAACTCGCGCGTGAAGCGAAAGCGACAATGATCGTAATTGGGACTTACAACGTAACGGAGAATCCGTCGGCTGATGACAAGGACAAGACTGCGACTGAAGCTTATGTGCAAGTGACGGCGCGCGTCATCAAAGTGAACGAGGGACGTAACCTCGGCGAGATGCTCGATGGCAACTGGGCCACGCGGCAATTCGATTTCGGCGGCTTACTCACGACATTGCAAAACATCCAGGGCCGGCTCGCTTACCAGATTCTCTATCAGCGCGACAAGGCACTTCCCTTCTCCCAAAATCAACTAGTACAGGAAGCCACGAAAATCCCACAGCGGTCGTTTGAGTCTTACGTCAAAGGCGCACAACTGGGCGAACGCGATCCGAAGCGTGCGAACTATCTCAAGAATGCGTTGAAGTTTTATGCAGATGCGAATGGCGGCGCGGTCTACCCGCAAGCAGCGTTTGAGCTCGGCCGGTTCTACATGATTGATGGCAAGTGGAAAGACGCCACCGAATATTTTACCAAGCTGCAAAAGAAGGATCCGCATTACACCGAGGCGGCTTTTTACGCCGGCCTCGGTTATGCAAAGCTGGGCGATCATGGCCACGCCCTAGCCGCCCTTGTGCCGCTCTCCGCCGATATGCCGCTGATCGGAATCTACAATAATGCTGGTGCCGTTGCCGTGCAGGCAGCTCGGGGAGAAAAGAAGGATGACGAGCGGGCCCGCTTGCTCGAACAGGGCACTTCGTTCCTATCTCGCGCGGCGGAATCGGCGCCAGACGATCAGATGGTTCATTTCAATTACGCGGTGGCGTTGTTCCTGGCTGGTAAGTACGCTGAAGTTGCCGAACAACTGCGGCCGGTGATCACGGCCGATCCGCGGGATGGCCAGGCTTACTTTCTTTTTGCAAAGGCGCTGGAGAAGATCGGAAAGACCGAAGCAGCGACTGCTGCCGATGACCAGGCGCGTCACTATTTACAAAATTACGCGAAGTGGCAGACGGAGTGGCAAAAGTCACAGACTACCAGCAACCTCGCATTGCGCATGCGAGACGTGCTTAATCGTGACGATGTCTCTGACCTGATGCGCAAGAAGGCGGCGGCGGCGAATATCGACAGTTCGGCGACGCAGGACTTACTCGCTAAGGCAAAGGACCTTTATCGCGCCGGACGCGACGACGAAGCCTTGCCGGAGTTACATCGGGTGGTAATGGTCGAGCCGACCAACGCCGAGGCCTATTTGTTAAGTGGTCGTATCAACCTGCGACGCGGCGACCAGGAAGCAGCGATCGCTGCCTTGAAGACCGCAATCTTCTGGGATCCTAAATTGATTGATGCGCACATTTTACTCGGTAGAATTTTCCTTGATCGGGGCGATCGCGGTGAAGCGACCAAGTATGCGGCCAGCGCCATGACTATCGATCCTAATAATCAGGAAGCAATTGCGTTGCAGCGCCAGGTAACAATGGGCAAGAATTAAGTGCCTGGTCTGATGCGCTATCCCTCGAAATGAGCCTTGAGTGGCTAACTAAACGCTGAGTTCTAAGCGAATTGTCAGCATTGTCCTACCTGCTTGTGGCGATCGGTCTAGCTGGCCTATTCCTCTCAATCGCCGGCATATCCCTCTGGAAGCACAAAAAGTCAGGAATAGGTCGGATTCAATTGGTATCGGTCCAGGGTCTCGCCCAGACCGACCTGGATCCCGAAGGCGCCGTGTTAATAGCTGGCGAGCTTTGGCAGGCGCGCTCCTTTGACGGCACAAAGATCGCTGCTAATGAGGGTGTTGAGGTCCTGGAGGTTCAGGGGCATTTGCTGCTGGTGAAACGTTAGCCCCGTCTTGACGACCCCACCGGCTTACACTCAATCGTGATTCGATTCCAGAAAAAGATTTTCTTGGCACAAGACGTGCTCTAGGGAAAGCCGGCAAGCACGGGAGACCAAAGTAAAGTTGAAACGTGCCCCCGCCGCCATCACCCCTCTGAGCGCCGCCTGCCGCTGCGCCAGCCCCCCGCCGAGCAACCCTTCAGTTAAACCCTTCGAAATGCGAACCCAGTCAGAAATGGCTGGGTTCTCCCGCATTTACAGAGCAACTTTTTCACAGCGGAAATGCCTGATCGATTTCTTTCAGGCAAATTGGCTATCAGCAGCTTCCGCTTGACGGCGTTTGGCAGCATTCAAGATTCAGTCAGGCTGCGACGAAATTTGTCACTTTGACGTGACGTTTTCTGTCGATTTGAGCAGTCCAGCGCACGTTTTGAGCTGTCGCCAACCCCTCCTGGAAAACTATTTTCGAGAGCTGGAATTTTTTTTGCGGAAGGACAAGCCGCTCCCACCGGACCGCACTTTAGCCCAGCTTTAATTGGGGAATGGCCCTTTGGCCTGAATCAAACTTCCTTTGCTAAACTCGCGCACAACATGACCGATGTTGCAGCGGCCCCGCGCGCAGTTAACGCTCGAAAATTAAGTCTCTCCAGAGTGAGCGGTTCCGCCCGCCCATTCAGCGATTGGCTCCTGGCCCTCAGCTCTTCGCTACTACTGATCCTCGCGTTTCCGGATTTCGAGCTTTGGCCACTTGCTGCTGTCGGGTTAGTCCCTCTGTTGATCGTGGTGGGGTTAAGGCCCAGGCCTTTGCGCTCGTTCTTCCTTGGTTGGCTTACGGGAACGGTTTTCTTTTACGGGTCCTGCTACTGGCTGACCTTTTCGATGATTCACTACGGCGGTATCCCTACTCCGCTCGCCTATCTGCTTCTGGTTCCGGTCCCCTTGCTTGTTGGTTTGTTCCCCGGTGTTTTCTCTTTCGTCCTGGCGCGGGCTGTCAGGCGTTGGGGAACGTGGGCGTTACTCACCGCCGCGTCTGTCTGGCCGGCACTCGAGTGGGTGCGTCTGGGAGTCACGGGACAGCTCTGGAATGCATTAGGGTATTCCCTCGCTTATCAACCGTTGCTGATTCAGAGAGCAAGTTGGGGCGGAGTCTATGCCGTCAGTTTTGTCCTGGTTGCGATTAACGCCGCCATCGCTTTAGTTCTCCTGCGACGCACAGTGAAGGCGGTGATCGTGGGTCTGGTGGTCATCTCCGTTTTAGCTTGGATTACTCTCTCGAAAGAAATACACGAGACGGACCCATTCCTTTCGCCCGACGACACAATGGTTGTCGCTGTACAGCCAAATGTGCCGATGGATCTCGTAAAGTCTACCGCCGAAATGCAGGCGCTCATGGAGCGACACGTAGACATGACTGAGGCGGCGCTTAATTCCTTACCTCAGTCGTCCAAAGCACGTCTCGTCATCTGGCCTGAGTCGCCGATGAACTTCACCTACGGCACCGACTCTCAGTTGCGAGAGCTACTCGTAAACTTCGCGACGAAGCACCATACATCGATACTCTTTAACTCGCAGGAGCCAGCGCCGAACGATGGCATTTACAACTCCGCCCTCTTCGTAAATGAGCAAGGTCGGCTGATCGCTCAGTATGATAAGATTCGCTTAATGCCGTTTGGCGAATATGTGCCGCTGCCGCGCTGGATGCCGGGAGCGTATTTGATAACTGCAATCGTTGGGGAGTTCACACCGGGAACTCGCTTTACGCTGATGCCGGTGGGCGAGGCTCGTGCCGGAGTCTTTATTTGCATTGAGTCTGCTTATCCGTTCATCACTCGCGGTTTGACAAGAGAAGGCGCCGACGTCCTGATCAATATCTCCAACGATGGCTATCTGGGGCCAACGGCGGTGAGACGACAGCATTTGGCCAACACTGTCTTTCGTGCTGTCGAGAATGGTCGGCCGGTGTTGCGGGTAACGAACTCGGGCATAAGTGCCTACGTCACAAGCTTCGGCCGGGTGGAAGAGGCGACAGAGAGCTTTCAACCCGCAGTGCGGGTTTGGCGGATCCGCGGCAGGGTCAACCACCAAACATTCTATTCGCGGCATGGCGACGTTTTCGCCGCTGCTTGCGCGTTGTTAAGCCTGACTTTATTAGTGAGTACTTTTAGATTTCGAACAAAAATAGTTAGAGGAAACGAATGATCGAGACGTTATCAATACAAGAGTTGCGAACAACCTACGAAGATCTCCTGAAGCGAGTAGAACAGCTCGGGAGGTTTCTTTGATGTCCCTAAAGCGCGCGAAGAACTAGACATTATCGAGACCCAGGCTTCGGCGCCCGATTTCTGGAACGATCAGGATGCCGCGCAGAAGTTATTACAAAAGCGCAGTGGCCTGGAAAAGAAGATTCAGCGGCAAGAACAGTTTGACGCAAAGATAGGCGACGCGGGCGTGCTGTTTGAATTTGCGGAAGAAGATGCGGAGTCCTTGAACGAGTTGCGGCTGCTGGTTGAGCGTTTAGAACATGATTTAGCTCAGGCTGAAACTGAAATGCTGCTCGCCGGCGAAAACGATCAGCTAAACGCCATTTGCACCATCCATCCGGGGGCAGGTGGCACCGAGTCCCAGGATTGGGCCGAGATGCTGTTGCGCATGTACTTGAAATGGGCCGAACAGCGCGGCTTCAAAAGTGAAGTCATTGATTATCAGCCCGGTGAAGAAGCAGGTTTGAAAAGCGTTACTTTTCGTGTTGAAGGCGAATACGCCTACGGGCTGCTCTCTGCCGAAGCCGGAGTTCATCGCCTGGTGAGAATTTCTCCTTTCGACCAGGCAGCTCGCCGGCACACCTCTTTCGCTTCCCTTTTCGTCTATCCCGAAATCGACGAGAACATTGAAGTCGAAATCAACGACAAGGATCTGCGGGTAGACACTTACCGCGCGACTGGCGCTGGCGGCCAGCATATCAACACCACTGACTCGGCGATTCGCATTACGCACATTCCCACTGGCATCGTCGTGCAATGTCAAAACCAACGTTCACAGCACCAGAACCGGGCCGTGGCGATGCAGGTGTTGCGCGCGCGACTGTATGAGCTTGAGATTGAGAAGCGCCGCGCGGATACCGCCGAGCTGGAGGCGAACAAGGCTGACATTTCTTTTGGCTCGCAAATCAGAAGCTACGTGCTTGCTCCTTATCAGCTCGTGAAGGACACGCGGACCAAACTGGAGCGCGGAAACGTCGAAGCAGTGCTGGCTGGAGATCTGGACGACTTCATAAAAGCCTACCTCTTGGCGAAGAAAGCAGCGTAAACTGCGTCCGGACTTGAAGACAGTTTCGTTGGAGTGTTGATGGCCACTAGTCAGCTTGAAGAAAAAGCCCGGATCATCACGCCGCGCAATAGCCGGCGAAATGAAATCATCGCCATTTTGTTTCTCGCCCTCGGGTTGCTGCTTTCGCTTTGTCTGATCTCGGCAGCTTTCAATCCCAACGACCCATCCTGGAATTCCGCCGGCCAAGCCGAAACAAATAATTGGGCCGGAGCGATTGGCGCTTCTGTCGCCGCAGCCCTCTTCCAGTTCATTGGCCTCGCCGCCTATCTGCTGCCGGTACTCTTTCTGGCGGCCGCCTGGCGTCGTTTTCGCACCCGCAGTATTCACGCGCCGATCTATCGCTTGTTGGGGCTGGTAACCCTCGTACTCGCTGCGGCAGCGCTCCTGTCCATCTCCCAGATGCGTCCGTTGTTTGACTCGAGCGTGCAACCAGGCGGATTAATAGGCACCCTCATCGCCCGCACGCTGGCGAGTGGACTCAACACTCTCGGCGCAACCGTGTTGTTAGTTGCTATCGCTTGTACCGGCTTGTTGCTGGCGACCAATTTTTCCTTTGTCGGGCTTTACGAAAAGATTGTCCAACTAATTGGTAATCGCTTTTCCGTCATTCATTCTTTGCCCGCGCGATTCGCGGCCTGGCGCGCGGCGCGCAGCGAACAGACGCGCTTACGAAAAGAGAAACAGGCGGCGCTTAAGGCTGAAACAGAAGCAGCGCGCGCGGCTATGCGCGACGTTCGCGAGCTGTCACCCGCTGAGCGCGTTGCAGAATTTATGAAAGAGCCGGAGCTGGTGCAGCCTACTTCGGTATTACGCGGTGAAACAGTAAGCTCCGCCCAAGCTTCGATTGCCGGAGCTGCCCAGCCGCCCCGCGTGGCTGCTGCGGCCGCTGGCGCGACGATAGTGGAGAGCCGCTCGGGCCGGCGTTCGATCTTTCCCTCAGGATCCAGTGCGGTTGGGGTCGAGGATCCGGATGCGGAAGAGATGGTGAAAGGCGCATCTGTGCTGCGCACAAAAGTGGAGGCGCCCGCCACGGGAAAGTTGCCTTTCGACGCTGATCGAAAGAAGGTCAGCTATAGCGATTACAGTCTGCCGCCGCTTGAATTTCTTAATGAGGCGCCGCCACCAAGCGAACAGGCCGATGCCGAGTTGCTCAGACTCGCCACCAACCTTGCGGAGAAGTGTAAAGAGTTCAATGTCACCGGCCAGATCAAACACATCTGTCCCGGCCCGGTTGTCACCACTTACGAGTTCAAACCCGATCCCGGCGTCAAATATTCGCGTGTCGTATCTCTGGTAGATGACCTTTGTCTGGCGCTCAAGGCCGAATCGATTCGCATCGATCGCATGCCCGGAAAGCCGCACGTCGGTATCGAGGTCCCCAATCCGCGACGCGAGACGATTTTTCTGCGCGAAGTGATCGAGTCGCGCGCCTTCCGTGAGTCAGGCTCAAAACTAACAATCGCACTCGGCAAAACGATTGACGGTCTCAACTATGTTGCCGACCTCGCGAAGATGCCGCACCTGCTGATAGCCGGCACTACCGGGGCCGGAAAATCCGTAGGCGTTAACTCGCTAATCGTCTCGATTCTTTATCGCGCCCGTCCGGACGAAGTTAAGTTCATCCTGATTGATCCGAAGCGACTGGAGCTCGGTCTCTACGAAGACATTCCGCACCTCGCGACGCCAATCATCACCGATCCGAAACTGGCCGCGCGTTCGTTGAAGTGGGCGGTAGGCGAGATGGAGCGCCGCTATCGAGATCTGGCCGGCTGGGGTGTGCGCAACATTGACGGCTACAACACCGAGATCATGCGGCGCAATCTCGTTAAGGAGTACGACGAGACTGGCGAACCGTACAAACCCCTTCCCTTCATCGTCATCATCATCGACGAGTTGGCTGATCTGATGATGACCTCGGGACGCGAGGTTGAAGAATCGATCACGCGGCTGGCACAGATGGCGCGCGCCGTCGGCATTCACCTCGTACTAGCCACCCAAAGGCCATCGGTAGACGTCATCACCGGATTGATCAAGGCAAACTTCCCCTCGCGCATTTCCTTTCGCGTATCGTCCAAGGTCGATTCCCGCACCATCATCGATACGAACGGCGCCGAACATTTGCTCGGTCGGGGCGACATGCTGTTTTTGCCCCCAGGAACTTCACGCCTGATTCGCGTCCACGGCGCGTACATCGACGAAACCGAGATCGGCCGCATCGTCAACCATATCAAGACGCAGGGTCCGCCCTCATACGACGAGACGATCACGCAATCCGAGGAAGAGGCGCTCGGCCTTGAAGACAGCGACGGCGAGCATGATGAACTTTTCGAAGAGGCTTTGCGCATCTGCGTAGAAATGAAGCGGGCTTCGACCTCTGTTCTCCAGAGACGGCTGCGCATTGGCTATGGCCGCGCCGCTGCCATTCTCGACATCATGGAGCGCGAAGGCCTGATCGGACAGGCAGATGGTTCGCGGCCACGACCGGTCCTGGGACGCGCTTACGAGATGATCGCGCAGTGGGACGAGGCTGGGGGCTGACGACTAATCAAAAGAAACCGCCAAGACGCCAAGAACCGCAGAGTAGGCCAAGAAGAATAAAACGAGCTTGGTACTTTGTTCTTAGTACTTTGTTTAAGTAGTTCAAGCCTTAAACTGCGCCTTTCAAGTTTCAAAGTTCAAAGAACCAAGTTCAAAGATCGTCTTATTCTTCTTGGCGTCTTGGCGTTTCTTAGTTGTTCGGGCGTCATCCGTCGCAATAGTTTTGCAAACATTTCCACCTCTCACTGTGGAAAACCCTGTGGACAACTCCACGCCTGCAAAAAAACCTATTGCTATCCGAACACTGGGAGCGAATTGCACACGTGAGCGGCGTGCTCATAAAGTCTTCACAAAGTATTGTTTGTCTTTGAAGTAGGATCGCTTGCTGACATTTCGTTCCGCCTTCGCCGTCGCTCTGATCTGTTCCGCCTCAGTTCTTTGTTCGTGCGCACGTGTACCTCGTTCGACTGCGAGCCCAGAACTCCCTTCAGAAACGGCAGCTAATGACGGTTATGCACTTCGCGTCGAAATCAACACGGCCCCGGCAAGCGAACTCGAGAAACTACCGGGCATCGGCAAGGGCCTGGCTGAACGAATCGTAGCGTATCGCGAAGAGCACGGGCCTTTTCGTCGCGTAGAACACCTGATGATGGTGCGCGGCATCAGCGAAAGAAAATTTCGCGAGTTGCAGTCATTGGTGAGAGTGGAATGAACCCGACCAGCCTTCAGGTTCACGCTAAGGAAATATTCCTCGAGGCGCTGCGTGCAGTCGACGCTCGTGCGGCAACCCGACGCGCGGTAACTCTAAGCGATTCCCTGCTAAGAGTTGGCGATACGGCGATTGACATTGCCGGACGCCCTATCTATCTGGTTGCGATCGGCAAAGCTGCGGGCGCAATGACGGCAGGTTTGACGGATGTGCTGGGAGAAAGAATTTCTCGCGGGATTGCTTGCGGGCCACGTTCGGCGAAAGTAAATGCTAACTGGCTAAGCTTTGTCGGCGGCCATCCATTTCCTACTGCAGAAAGCATAGCGGCAGCGCGCGCAACTCTTCAACTCCTTGCGACCGCCGAACAAAATGCGATCATCATCTTTCTGATCTCCGGCGGTGGTTCGGCAATGTTCGAACTACCTGTCGACGAGTCGATCAGCCTTGATGATCTGCGCGAGGCAAATCGTCAGCTTGTCTCCTGTGGCGCCTCAATCGTGGAGATTAATGCCGTGCGGCGTGCATTCTCCGCAGTGAAGGGTGGCAAGCTCGCGGCCGTTGCGCCACAAGCGGACCAGATAACGCTGATTGTTTCCGATACCAATCCCGGAGATTTCACGAGCGTCGCCTCCGGACCTTCAATTCGAATCAAGGACACAGCGGATTACGCGCGCGAAGTTGTGCGATTGTATGGCCTGGCAGATTCCCTGCCCGCATCGATCTTGAAAGCGATCGAGCATCCTACTTCGGCCGAACGGGAACCACCGACAAGCGGCCTGCGGGCCCACTACGTTCTGCTTGATAACCGCACGGCGCTTGGGGCTGCAGCAGCGGAAGCAAGCGCACGGGGATTCGCAGTCGAGATTGCTTCGGACATCAACGAACAGGAGATTGGCGTTGGTTGCGATCTACTGATTTCTCGGGCGCAGACTCTTTGGACGCAACATGGCGAAAAGCCCATCTGTTTGATTTCGGGTGGTGAGTTTTCCTGTCCCGTACGTGGCGACGGAATCGGCGGAAGAAATTTGGAAACGGCACTTCGCTGCTCCTTGAAGCTGGGGGTGTTCGCTCGCGAGGGAACAGCTCAGCACTGGGTCGTTCTAAGCGCGGGAACCGACGGGTTGGACGGCAATAGCCCGGCTTCCGGTGCTCTCGCCGACGAAACCACCATTGCGCGAGCTGATTCAGCCGGGCTTGATGCTTCGAGCTTTCTCAAACGTAGCGACTCGTTTAGTTTCTTTGCCGGACTCGGCGATGAGATCATCACTGGAGCAACGGGCACCAACGTTCGCGACGTGCGCGTTGTAATCGCAACCAGCATCGAGTTCAGTGCGTAATTCTCTTGGGAAGGTCGTCGAGTATTTGTTGCGAAACGTGCGCATCGGGAAGGTTGCGTTAGTCTTTACGCTTGAATCCCTGGACGGTTGGCTCGAAACACCCTCGAAAAAAGACACCAATGACTAACTCTAAGTCGCGGTTCTGAGTTCTTGAGATTTCGCGCTGGGAGAGTAGTGTGGTCTTAGATCCAGCCTTCGACCGGTTTCAGGTAACCGGAAGGTCCAGCGCCTCTCTTCCTCAGGGGGAATCTCAATGAGAGTCAAAATACCCTGCTCGCTATGAATTCTGCTCTCGTTAACGCTCGCAGTTCTTTGGTACGACAATCTCATAGAGTTCAGGCGCAGGCACAGGCCTATGCGTGAATCTCAGTACGATGCGGTGACCCAGACCCTTATTGTGGTGCCGCTGGGTATGAGAGCAGTCTGCCGGCAATTAATATTCATGAGGTCGGCGATTGGTATGTACCCTCAGAGGATTTTGGTAACCAGTGCGGGGTCAAGTACTGCTTTCCAATTGGTCCGTTTCAATGTGCGTGCGGTCAGCCTCGAAGCGTCAGGCAGTGTACGTTTGCAGAAAGGAGCGGGGCTTGACCGGTACCGTAGCTTCCCGGTTCGGGAAGCCACTATGGAGTGAGATTCAATCAGTTCCGACCGCCAAGCGGAGGGCTCAATGATAATCAAAAAAATCGAGAGGAGACGAACAACGATATGCATCGTTGTTCTGTTGATGTCATCGATCACGGCTTCGATTGTAGTTTGGGCTACAACCCGAAACAGTAGGCCGCCAGTATCTTTCGGTGGAACGAGCCAGACGAATACTGAATACGTAGAAAAACTAGAAGAACTCCGTCGCGGATACACCGCGAGTAAATCAGTCCATATAGTAGCTGACGCCCAAATAACTTTGTACGGCGATAACTTCCGGGTGGGAAAGGGTTCGTATGAATACTGGGCGGAAGGGGATCGATACAAAATCAGATGCCATACCGACAAACACTTGGGATTTTTACCAGACGTCGACGTGGCTTATGACGGGAGGAAGTTCTATCACCTTGATCG
>JBAPXA010000514.1:0-4685 GCA_049283975.1 Pyrinomonadaceae bacterium
CGCGCAATGCTTTGAAGAGTTCGCCACCGCTGTTTACCTCGATGTCGATACCGGCATCGCGGACAGTCTGCAGCACGGCCATGTTCGAATTTGCTTTCGAGGCGTAGAAAAAGCGGATCGGCTTATCGACCGCGGTCGCTGCCTGTTGCAGACGCTGAATATTCGAGCGTATGCGCGGAGCGGAAAAAACGAAGAGCGGTGAATCGTATTCCCGGACAAGTTCGATAGCATCCACGCCGTCGATGGCAAGATGCCCGTTGCTAACGTCGAGGTAACCCGGAATGGCCCAGGCTGGATGTACGGCTGCTACGCGAGACGACATTCGGTGATGCTCCGCTACCTATTTTAGTCGGCCAAGTACTTCGTGAATTTGCTTCAGGTGGCGCTGCTCATGATAACCAAGAAAAGAGACGGCGGCGACGCCGCTGACCTTGCCCAAAAATGGATGCGTAAAGACAGTTTGTTGCAAACGCTGGCGGCCGTGTGTAGCGCAAAGTGATTTGAGCCGGGTTCGCGTTTGATTGTAGTCCGTCAGACTCTTTTCTTTTTCTGGCGCCTCCGTGGGTGTTACGGCGCGCGGTGACTTCACCTTGATCATGCGTGAGCTAACGATTGCCGTAGGCACGAGTCTGCGCAAGAGGCCCAGCCGTTGTGGTGCGCCGGCCAGCTCCTTTTCGAGTTCCTTGATGACCCGCTCTTCTACCAAATACAGGTGCTGCAGGATTTCTGAAACGCTCCATTCGTTTTCTGAAGGACGTTGGGAAAATACTTGTGCTGAGAGGGGCGTGACAGTGGCGATCAATTTTTCGTGCGTCGAATCAAGCCGTTTCAGAGTCCGTTGCATGAGACGCAAAAAATAGAGGCGTAAAAACTATGCGAGTCATCTCGCATACCTTTTTATTCACACCGCGCTTTAGCGCGGTGGTCGCGCGGTTGTGAATCAACTGAAACCGTTTGAACGGTTTCAGGAGAGATCCTTATACCTCGCACCGGGCTGAAGCCCCGGCGAGAATGAGAGCTAAGCCAAGTCAAAGCGACAGCTCGGATTAGTCTCTCGGAGGCTACGCTATCACTACTGTGCGACGAAGTTGTACACCAAAACTCCGGTCACCTTAACCGCTTCGCCCATTAGGAAAGTCGGCGAGAAGCGTGCTTGCAGAGCTGCACTCACGGCCGCCGGCTGTAATAAAGGATGACCCGCCACGGCACGAGCCGCGAGGACGCCACCGTATTCGTCGATTGTGATCTGAACGGTGACTGTACCGCTCACGCGTGCGGCCCTTGCTTCTGGGGGATAAGTAGGATGCGGCAAACTGATCGCCCTGCCGTTTAGCACGCCGCCCGAAATTGGCCGGCGCGCCTGATCAGCAGGTCCAGCCGATTCGTTTGCTCGGGCTTGCCCGGGTTTAGCTTCCGGCACGTCCGTTGAGCCTTCGGACCCGGGTGCCGGCGCTTCACGTTTTTGTCCCTCAGCAGTTGCGGCTGGCGTCTCAGACGGGGTTGGCTTTTCAGTAGCTTCGGCCGCAACTGTTGGCGGTTCATTCTGCTTGTCTGGCAATACGAACGAACTTAGAAATCGCTCCTTCGTAACGAGGTCTTTCTTCCTGGTCAAGAAGACTACGGCGTAGAAGCGTTTTCGTGTGGCGAATACCTCGAGTGAGCCCGAGAGTTCGCCGATCACAAAGTTGTAGTTGCGACCCGCATGTCCGTTCAGCTCTTTCGGTCCGACGAGGGATATCTTTCCAATTGCATCCTTGCCGCGCAATCTCACCGGGAACCAACGCCTGAAAGCGTCGACATAAGAATTGATCCGTTCACCTTCTGAATAGAGAGCCGGATTAGCTTTGATTCCCGACATGGAGGTAACGGCAAAAACTGCCCCGGAAGGATGATCCGACAAGTAAAGACGAGTCGTCAGGGTCATCTTGTGATAAGGCTCTTTAGTGACATCAGCCGTGGAGTTCTTTGGCATCAGGATTTCAAACTCCTCACCTGCAGGGCGCAGTGTCTCCCATTCGGCGATAGCGCCCGCGGCATTCGCCTGCGCGCGCGCTTCTCGGGGCAGTGCGTTAAGTACTAATAAAGCCAAGCCGGCTAGGGCCGCGGCGCGAATTGATTGCATGTTCGACGCTCCTTTCAATGATGCCGGGTCTGAATAGTACGAAAACCGGAAATGGAGAGGCTACAAATATAACGCAATCATTAGCGGGAGTTCTACAGCGCCGTGACTCATCTAATTCTTCTGCTTGTCTCTCTCGGCCTGAACCAGCATGCGGCGCAGAATCTTGCCTGAGGCGGATTTGGGAATTTTGTCAATGAATTCGACAAACCTAATCCGTTTGTACGGCGCGACCCGTTGCGCCACAAACTCCAGCAGCTCGGCCTCAGTCGCTGTTCCGCGCAAGACCACAAATGCCTTCGGCACTTCGCCCGCCTCTTCATCCGGACAGGGAATCACTGCGGCATCAGCGACGGCTTCATGAGTCAGCAACAGAGCCTCGAGCTCTGCGGGTGGCACCTGGAAGCCTTTGTACTTAATCAACTCTTTCGCGCGATCGACGATAAAAAAGTGGCCTTCCTCATCTACGTAAGCAATGTCGCCCGTGTGCAACCAATTGTCCCGATCAATTGTGGCGGTCGTCGCGTCAGGACGATTCAAATAGCCCTTCATGATTTGAGGCCCGCGTACACAGAGCTCGCCTTCTTTCTGAGCCGGAAGCGGAGTACCAGTTTCGAGATCGATGATCTTGCATTCGGTGTTGGGAGCGGGCACGCCTACCGAGCCGTGTTTCACAAGGTCCGGATTCGCCGGTGATGAATGAGTGACCGGACTCGTCTCAGTCATGCCATAGCCTTGCCGGATCTTGAGATTGAGGCGTTGCATGCAGGCACGAGTCAGGTTTTCATCAAGTGGTGCGGCTCCGGAAAAAACTGCTCTAAGTGTTGAGAGGTCGTATTCATCGACGAGCGGACTCTTGCTCAAGGCGAGCACACTTGGGGGCACCAGATGAGCAAGTGTCACCTTATACTTACTGACAGCCTGCAGAAACTGCTCCAGATCAAACCGCGGCATCATGACAATCGTCGATCCCTGATAGAGACCCATGTTGAGAATCACGACCAAGCCGTAGATGTGGAAAAGCGGGAGCACGCAAAGCAGCGTATCTTCTGAGGTGAAGTAGTCCAGCCCTTCCATCTGCCGCAGATTGGAAATGAGATTGTGATGCGTCAGCATCACACCTTTCGGCAGACCAGTCGTGCCGCTCGAATAGGGAAGTGCCACCAGATCTTCTTTGGGATTGATGGTGACATCGGGCGGGCTGGCGTCGCTGTCCAGTAAAGTCGCAAACGGCTTGAAGCCATCGGCTTCGCCAAAGACAAACAGATTTGTGATTCCCGCAACCGCAGCCGCCGCACTCGCCTTTTCGGCAAACTGAGGCGCGGTCACGAGAAAAGTTGCGCCGGCGTCTTTGAGTTGGTGAGCAATTTCAGATTCGGTGTAGAGCGGATTGATGGGAGTGTTTACACCTCCCAGAGATGCAACTGCATGAAAAATTATGGCGTACTCAGGAACATTCGAGCTCAGAATCCCAAAAACATCTCCCTGCCGAAATCCAAGCTGAGAGAGACTGGCGGCGACGCGCTTGATTGCCTCTGCAAGTTCGGAATAGGTGATCACTCGACCCGTCGGACCGTCAATCAGAGCAGGTTTCTCTCCCAGCGCGGCCGCGCGTGCCAGCACAAACCGGGTTAGAGAAATGTCGGGAATGGTTACGTCGGGAAAGGGACTATTGAAGATCATTCGGCTAAGTTCTCAAGGGCGAAGCACTCCAGCGTTTTCCGCCTCCGCCTCTCTTGGTCGTACTCCCCGCTTTATGAGGACAGAATCCTCCTTCGCGAGAAGAAATCTGATGGAGCTGTAAAAATTGAAAGTCGCGGTCCGAGGGTTTATATAACGCTTTCGCCTTATCGCAAAAGAAAATCTTGGACTGGACTTTGTCCTTGACGCAGCGGCAACTCCGATTTGAAGCGAATAGAGTTTGGCGCTTAGCCGTTCGAGTTGCAGAAGCTGACCCGGAGTCAGGAGGCTGTTATGTTAAGTTAGCGTCTTTCCCCGCGCTGGCTGGGATCTTGTTCGTCCTGACCGTTATCTTCTGAAGCTTGATAGGAGAATCCAGGGAATGTCCGACCGCGAAAAACAGCCCCTGAACATTGTTTGTCTGGCGACTTATTTCAAAGGCGGGGATTTTATTCGCGAGTGCAAGAGTCGCGGCCATCAAGTGGTCTTGATTACCAAAGAGAAAATGCTCGGTGAAGACTGGCCGCGTGAAAGTCTCGACGATCTGATAGCGCTACCAAACGATGCAGATCTCGATATGTTCATTCACCTGCTGAGCCTGTTAGGTCGGCAGACAAAAATCGACCGCGTGATAGCGCTCGAAGAGTTTGACGTGATCACGGCTGCCCAACTGCGGGAACATTTTTGTTTAGGGGGAATGCCAGCGTCCACCGCACGTCTTTTTCGAGACAATGGAATAATGGCAGCCAGGGCGCAAGCCGCGGGGCTTACCGTCCCCGAATTTGTGCCCCTGCTGAATTACGATGACCTGCGCGACTTCATGGAAAGAGTGCCGCCACCCTGGATCGTGAAGCCACGTTCAGATGTTTCCGCAATAGGAGTTAAG
>JBAPXA010000515.1:0-8545 GCA_049283975.1 Pyrinomonadaceae bacterium
TCTCTTCCCAAATGCCCTGCCGAATGGCTTCTACGAAGGTAACTACACCACCACGTTCAGGTCGCGCTGACTTGTGTTCTTTCTTGATTGCTGTAGACATTGCTTAATTGGTCTTTGGAATTTGGGCTTTGGTTTTTGAGCTATTACTTTGAAACCAATTTCTAGCTTTCCAACAACTGCGGTCGCAACGCCGGAGCTACCACTTCGTTGTCAAACACTCGATAGGCTGCCTGTTCCGGATCCGGCATCGGCGAGCTCTCGGCCCAGTCACAATCTTCTTCGATCTCGCGCACGACGCCAGTGGTTATCTCATCCAGTTTGCTTTTATCGGCAACGCCAGACTCAAGCAGGTAGCGCTCATAACGATCGATCGGATCGTTGTGCTTTTCCCACCATTCGATCTCAGCCGGTGGGACATAGCGCTGATCGTCATGTTCGGCATGTCCTTTACGGCGATATGTCTTTGCCTCGATCAGCACCGCGCCACCACCACGGCGAGCAAAATCTACCGCACGGCGCGTCGTTTCATAACAGGCGACGACGTCGTTGCCATCCACAATGTGTCCCGGAATGCCATAGCTGGCAGCCTTTTCAGCCAGATCCTTCACCGCAGTCTGCAAGGCAGTGGGCGTGGAGTAAGCGTAGTGGTTGTATTCCGCCACCACGATCAAAGGCAGTCGTTGCACGGCGGCAAAGTTCAGGCCTTCATGAAAAGCTCCGGTGCTCATGCCGCCGTCGCCAATGTAAGCAATCGCGACGATCGGTTCTTTTTTCATTCGGGCGCCGAGCAGCACTCCGGTCATCACGGGAATCATATCGCCGAGATGCGAGATGGGTCCGACAAAACCTTTTTCCAAGTCGCCGAAGTGAATATTGAGATCGCGCCCGCCCGAAGGTCCCCAGGCTTTCGCCATGTATTGCGCGAAAATTTCGCGCGGCCGAATTCCCTTAACCAGCACTGCACCCAGATCGCGAATCAAGGGAGTAATGAAGTCGCGCGACTGGAGCGCGTAGGCTGTGCCGACAGCGGTTGCTTCCTGACCGAGCGAACGAAAAACGCCGCCTACAACTTTCGTCTGGCGGTAGAGATTAACGAGGCGTTCCTCGACCAGGCGCGTCAGTTTTAGATAGCGATAAAGCTCTAACAACTGTTCAGGCTTCAGCGTTGTTTCTTTGGTGCACGAGAGCTCCTGGCCCTCAGCGGCTTTCCGCGGGGCGTATTTGGTAAACACGCGCGGGCCGCGGTTGGGGGTTGCGGAACGTGTGGGCCGGCGCCGGCGGCGGCGCGGATCCTTTGCTTCGGATTTTTGTGGTGGTTGATCCATCTGCCTTTCAGATCATGTGCCTTCTAGATATGGATTGTGAGGCCATGCACACCCTCGGCAGCTTCCATGATCGTTTCCGAAACTGTCGGGTGTGCGTGCATTGTGCGACCCAGTTCATCGGCCGTCGACTCGAGTTGCATCGCCACGCAGGCTTCGGCAATCAGCTCGGTAGCGTGCGGGCCAATGATGTGCACGCCCAGAATCTCGTCGTACTTCGCCTCGCTGACAATCTTCACGAAGCCTTCCTCCTCGCCGAGAATGCGTGCCTTGCCGGAAGCGGAGAAGGGAAACTTGCCCAGCCTCACGTCGTAACCCATCTCTTTTGCCTTCGCCTCCGTTAACCCGACCGAGGCGACCTCCGGATCGCAATAGGTACAATTGGGAACGAGGCGCAGGTTAATCGGCCGCACGTCTTTGTGTCCCGCGATGTGCTCTACGGCAACGATTCCTTCTTTCGAAGCAAGATGGGCGAGCAAAGGGGTTGGTACGATATCGCCGATCGCATAGACACCTTTCTCTCCCGTTTGTTGAAATTCATCGATCTGGACGAAACCCTTTTCAACTTTGACCTTCGTCCCTTCGAGTCCCAGGCCTTCCGTGTAGGGCATGCGACCGACGGCGACTAGCAGCATCTCGGCTTCGAGTCGGACTGCCTCACCTTTTGAGGTCTTGCCGGTTACGACCACGCCACTCGCTGTCTTCTCAAGCTTTTCGAGTTTCGTATCGACCTGCGACTTGATTCCGCGTTTGCGAAACGATTTTTCCAACTCTTTGGAAACTTCCTCATCTTCCAGAGGGACGAGGCGCGGCATGAGTTCGACGATGGTCGTATCGGCGCCAAAGCGCGAATAGACGGAAGCGAACTCCACGCCGACCGCACCTGCTCCCATGACGATCAGAGACTTCGGTACCTCTTTCAACTCCAGAATGTGATCGCTGCTAACGACGTGGGCGCCGTCAGTTTCAAAGCCGGGAATAGGGCGCACGACCGAACCGGTAGCGAGAATGATGTTCTTGGTATTGATAGTTTCTTTTTTACCGTCGGCTGAGGTGACTTCAACCTTTCCCGGGAGCGCGAGTTTGCCCGTGCCGCTG
This sequence comes from Pyrinomonadaceae bacterium, assembly GCA_049283975.1. GTDB lineage: Bacteria > Acidobacteriota > Blastocatellia > Pyrinomonadales > Pyrinomonadaceae > PSRF01. Next base: position 2,421 of record JBAPXA010000515.1, read on the forward strand.
AAGGTCGTGATCTTGTTCTTCTTCATCAGATACTCAATACCTTTTGAACTTTTCATCACTACCTTATCTTTTCGTTTTTGCACATTCGCGAAAGCGAGCTGGATGCCGGAAGCTTCGACACCGAAGTCAGCAGCATGCTGCATCTGTTCATAGACGTGTGCCGACATCAGCATCTGTTTGGTGGGAATGCAGCCGCGCAGGGTGCAGGTACCGCCAAGGCGCTTGTCTTTTTCAACAATTGCGGTTTTTAGACCCAATTGGGCGGCGCGAATCGCCGCTACATAACCACCAGGCCCACTGCCGATGATCGTTACGTCAAACTGTTCGGTAGACAACTTAGTAGGATTCCTCCGTGACGAGTCACGAGTAAGTAGACAAGCGACAGCCTTGTCAGGTGTTCTCGTTTCCGATTTGGTGCGTTCTTAAAGACAGGCATTATAATCATTCGACGGTGGTTCGAGAAATGCGGGAAAGTCTCAAGTCCCAGGTCTCAAGTCTCAGGTCTCAAAATCTGGGGTTTGACTTGATGCCTGAGATTTGGGTCTTGAGACTTGAGACCTGAGACCTGAGACCAAGCGGTTATGAAACACTCCGAAGGTTTTCTTAAACTGGTAAACGATGCAAAGAGCCGCGTGCGCGAGGTTTCCGTCGCCGACACCCGGGCCCGGCTTGCGGCTGATCAAAATATACAGCTCATTGATGTGCGCGAAGACAACGAATGGCTGGCGGGCCACGCCGTAGGAGCAAAACATCTGGGGAAGGGAATTATCGAACGCGATATTGAACTGGAAGTTCCCGACAAAGCGACCGAACTGATCCTCTATTGTGGCGGCGGTTTTCGTTCGGCATTGGTTGCCGATGTTTTGCAGGAGATGGGTTACACGAATGCCTGGTCAATGGCGGGCGGTTGGAAGGCCTGGAAAGATTCCGGCGCACCGGTAACAGCGGACAAGCCTTAAGCCTTCGTCGGAAGTTTTTGCAGCATACTGACAATCTCGCCGACGTCGACTGGTTTTGTGATATGCGCAAAGAACCCTTCTGACTGCGCACGCTCCACATCTTCAACGCGGCCAAAGCCCGTCAAGGCCAGGACCGGAACCTCGCGACCGTTCGGCAACCTCCGCAAACGACTTAGCAGCTCAAAGCCATCCATGCCGGGCATCGAGATGTCCGAAAGGATCACGTCAAATATTTCCCGCTCGAGAATCTCAAGAGCTTCAGGTCCACTAGCGGCAGTCGTAACCATCGCGCCATCCATCTCCAACAACGTGCGCAGCATTTCCACGGTGTCAGATGAATCATCGACGACCAGAATGCGCAGCCCCGTAAGGGCATTCGGCTGCACCAAACCGCCGGTCTTGCGGGGCTCAGTTGCTTCGGTCGTCAAGGGAAGATTGATCGTGAACTCCGCGCCCTGCCCGGCGCCGCCTGAAGAGACTGAGACGGACCCGCCTTGTAGTTGAACCAGTTGTTGCACTAGAGCCAGACCAATACCCATACCGCCATGGCGGCGGCTGATCGTCGCATCGGCCTGACGAAAAATCTCAAACACGTGGGGCAGGAATTTTGGTTCAATTCCTTGTCCGGTGTCGGCCACGGCCAGATGAGCGAATCCATTTCGCTTGGCCAGTTTCACCGTAACCGAGCCGCCCGAGGGCGTAAACTTCACGGCGTTATTCAGCAGGTTCCAAACGATCTGTTCCATGCGCAAGGGATCGCCATCCACAAAAATGAGTTCGTTCGACATTGCAATTTTAACGTCGAGCCCCTTGGCGAGAGCTTCGGCCCGAACTGTCTCTACCGCGTCGTTGATGGTTTTTGTGAGAGACACCACCTGGCGGTTAAGCGAGAACTTGCCGAGTTGGAGGCGCGACAGATCGAGAAGATCGCTTACGAGCTGGGCCTGGGCGATCGCGTTGCGTCGCAGAATCTCGGCGGCGCGCTGCACGAACTCAGATTCATTGGCTTCACTGCTGCGCACCAGCACTTCCGAATAACCGAGGATAACATTCAGTGGGTTCCGTAACTCGTGAGAGATCGTCGCCAGAAACTCGTCCTTGATGCGGTTAGCTTCTTCGGCATCGGCGCGCGCCTGGCGTTCGCTTTCGAGCAGCTTGGAATGTTCCTCGTCGGCCTGCTTTTGCGCGGTGATATCGCGTGAGACTTGAACGAGTCCGACTACCTCGCCGTGCTCGTTGTGAATGGGCGAATGCGTCACCATCGCGGCGAACTCCGACTGATCCTTGCGCTGCACTCCTAACTCACCTGACCAACTGTCCCCCCGACGAATTCGCGCGAATATCTCACCAGTTTGCTGGAGATCGGACGCTGCGATGAGTTCCATCAAGCTTTTCCCGATCAAATCCGTTTCCAACCATCCGTACAGCCACTCGGCGTAGGAGTTGAGGTATTCAATTCGGCCGTCGAAATCGGTGGCGATTACCGCTTGCTCGACGGCGTCCAACAAGCGAGCCTGATAGCGAATCTGTTTCTCGCGTTTGGCACGTTCGCTGATGTTTCGGGCAATTTTTGCGGCGCCGACGATTTTGCCGCTCTCGTCTTTTAAGGGCGAGATGGTTAGCGAGATATCGATAAGACTCCGGTCTTTGCGCTGCCTGACGGTCTCGTAGTGTTCGACACGCTTACCTTTCAGGACTTCTTTGAGGATTTCGGATTCTTGCTCGAAGCGATCAGCCGGAATCAAGATCGTGAAGGATTTTCCGACGGCTTCGGCGGTCGAGTAGCCAAACGTGCGTTCGGCTCCTTTGTTCCAGGTGACAATAGTTCCGGTCAAATCGGTACTGATGATCGCGTCATCAGACGATTCGACTATCGCTGCCAGCAAGGCAGCTTCTGTAGTGGGCAAGGGCATAGCTTTTTGAGACTGGCTAATTACCCGACGGAGGAAAGGGGAGGCTGCATTCTAAGCTGACAAGCCCATTGGCTCAAGCGGGGACTGGTATTACCCGGCTCCCGGGTCTCAAGTCTCGGGTCCCAAGTCTCAGGTCTCAAGTCTCGGGTCCCAAGTCTCAGGTCCCAAGGCTCAGGTCTCAGGTCCAAAGCTATGTTGGAGTCCGGAATGCTCGAAGGAAACTTAAACCTGAACCTGAGACCCTTGAGACCTGAGACTTGGGACCTGAGACTTGAGACCTGAGCCTTGGGACCTGAGACTTGGGACCTGAGACCCTGACGCCCGGTCAGTGTTATCATTGATTGGGCCTACCGCATCGCCTTTAAGTGAGAGCACTTTCCCATGTCGCAACCAGCAACGAACGAGAAACAAACCCGGACGGAAACTGATTCAATGGGCGCGATTGAAGTGCCTGCCGACCGCTATTGGGGCGCGCAAACGCAGCGCAGTCTGCACCACTTCAATATTGGCCACGACAAGATGCCGCGCGAGATGATCCGCGCGCTTGGCATTTTGAAAAAAGCCGCAGCGCTGGTTAATGAAGATCTCGGCAAGCTGTCCCCTGAAAAATCCAGGTTGATTGGGCAGGCCAGCGACGAAGTGATCTCAGGAACACTCGACGAACATTTTCCTCTGCGGGTCTGGCAAACCGGGAGCGGCACGCAAACAAACATGAACGCCAACGAAGTGATCTCGAACCGGGCGATCGAGATTGCCGGCGGTGTGATGGGCAGCAAGTCTCCCGTGCATCCCAACGACGACGTGAACATGTCCCAGTCGTCGAACGACACCTTTCCGACAGCCATGTACATCGCCGCAGCCGAGGAATGGCAAAAACTCATTCCCGCTGTGCAAGAGGTTCACGATGCGATCGCAGCCAAGGCGGAGGCGTTTAAAGATGTCGTGAAGATTGGCCGCACGCATTTGCAGGATGCGACTCCACTAACAGTAGGACAGGAAATGTCTGGCTGGGCGAATTTGCTGGCTCGCGATCTGGATCGCTTACGAGCTGTGCAACCGGAGCTGTTGCAACTGGCGATTGGGGGTACGGCAGTCGGCACGGGGCTTAACTCGCATCCGGAATTTGCCGAACGCGCAGCCAAGAAGATCGCCGAACTCACCCAGCTTCCTTTTAAGTCGCACCCGAACAAATTTGCGGCCCTCTCCGCTCACGATGAGATTGTGTTTGCCAGTGGCGCGTTGAAAACGCTCGCGGTTTCTTTGATGAAGATTGCGAATGATATTCGCTGGCTGGCCTCAGGCCCGCGCTGTGGTCTGGGCGAACTAATTCTGCCGGAAAACGAACCGGGCTCATCGATCATGCCGGGCAAGGTCAATCCGACGCAGAGCGAAGCAATGACAATGGTGGCGGTGCAGGTTTTTGGTAATGACGTTGCGATCACGATGGCCGGTTCGCAGGGCCACTTCGAGTTGAATGTTTACAAGCCGGTGATGATTCACAATCTGCTGCATTCAATTAGATTGATTCATGACGCCTGCCACGGATTTGTCGAGTTTTGCATCGTCGGGATCGAACTCAATCGCGATCAGATCGACCACTATCTGAAGAACTCGCTGATGCTGGTGACGGCTTTGAACCCCCATATCGGCTACGACAAGGCGGCCAAGATCGCAAAACACGCTCACCAAAAGAAGATTAGTTTGCGCGAAGCAGCGGTGGAGTTGGGGTTCCTATCAGGGGAAGATTTCGATAAGTTTGTGAAGCCGGAAGAGATGACACACCCCTGAACGGTCTTTGGTCTTTGGACTTTGGCCTTTGAGGATGGCAGTTACCACCTAGAGATTTACGAGCCCAACTTCGATCGCCAACTGAGTTTCAAACTACCAAAGATAAAAGACCAAAAACCAAAGACCAAAAGATTGCCAGACCGAAACGACAAAGTTAAAGAAAACAAACCCGGCGCCTACTATGTCGATTCGTCGTGTATCGATTGCGATGTTTGTCGCGATACGGCGCCGGACAGTTTCCGCAGATCGGACGAGAACAGTTACTCCTTTGTTTACAAACAGCCGGAAACCCCGGAAGAAACCGCCGCCTGCGAAGAAGCCCTCACCTGCTGTCCTGTCGAAGCGATCGGCAACGACGGCGAATCCCCTTAGCTCACCTCTGCAAGCAGTGTGAGAATCTTTCATCTCACGGAGGCTCTAGCCCGAATAAAATAACTATTCTCCTTCGTAGCCAGCGCAAGAAATCAAAATTGGGTCGTTCCTTAATCTCAGCGCTAGAACTTTTCTCTTCCCCAGCGCAGAATGAAGCAAATACGGGAGGGGATGAAATCATGAGAAGAATATTAACTATTTGCGGCGTGCTAACGCTGCTTACTTTTTTTGCGGCACCGATTATCGCAGCGCCTGATGGCGTTGAAAACGACAAGACTGTGCGGGGACGTTTGCAGCGAACCGTCGAAGCAGGCGGCTGGCTGGTAGTTGAGAACAATCAAAAGTTCTTGCTGCTCAACGCGCAGCGTTTTCAAAACGAGGACTGGTTCAAAGAAGGCGTGGAAGTGGAGGCGGTTGGCGAAACGAAGGATGTGATGACGATCTACATGGAGGGCACACCCTTCGAGGCGCAATCACTGAAACCGCTCGCCACCCAGGGTGGCAATCAAGTCGTGGCCGGTGGTGATCGGCGGGTGACGCGAGTGGTTGTCTCCGGAGATTCGCTGGTTCAGGCTCAGCCGGACACGGCAATTCTGACAGTATCAGTCGTGACGCAGGCTAAGAACGCGCTTGAGGCTCAACAGCAAAATGCGGCGCGCACGGACGCGGTGGTGCGGACCTTGAAGAATGCCGCTGGAGCCGGAGCCGAAGTAAAAACCTCAGGCTACAGTCTTCAGCCACAAAGGGTTTACCGTGAAAACCAACCACCAACAATTACTGGCTACGAAGCCCGCAACACGGTGACAGTTACGATTGGCGATCTCACCAAAGTCGGACCAGTTATCGATGCCGCAGCGCAATCTGGTGCCAATGACATCGGTGGCGTGGCCTTCACTTTGAGGAAAGACCGCCCTGCGCGTGATGAAGCGCTTGCTTTGGCTACGCGTGAAGCGATGTCGAAGGCCCAGGTAATTGCGCAAGCCCTCGGTGGACGCGTAGTGCGGATCATTGAAGTGCAGGAGGAGGGAACTGTCCGCCCGCGCCCGATGTACGACGCAGAGATGGTGCGTATGGTCCAGCAGAAATCCGTCGC
>JBAPXA010000516.1:0-4693 GCA_049283975.1 Pyrinomonadaceae bacterium
CAGTTATGCTGGCATACATTGGAGCGTTAAGAATCTCTTAGAGTTGAAAAACGCGCGGCGAGTAACAATCGATCGAAATGTCTTCGAGAACAATTGGGTTGACGCACAGGCGGGATCGGCAGTCCTGTTTACGGTTCGCAATGACGATGGCACAGCACCTTGGTCCACGATCGAAGACGTAACTTTCACGAACAATATCGTCAAGAACAGCCCTGCTGCCCTCAACCTTTTGGGCACGGATAATCTTAAACCATCGCAACGGGCGCGAAACATCGTGATTTCCAACAACCTCTTCACCGGCATCAGCGGGACATTCTTGACGATGTCTGGCTATCCCAACGCGACCATCTCAAACAACACTCACTTTCAATCCGGAAACATCATGACGCTTCACGGCGACCCATCCCCCGCATTTGTTTACGAAAACAACATTACCGTTCGGGGCGAAAAGGGGTACGGAGTAAAGGGCGATGCCACGGGAGAAGGAACAATCGCCTTGGGAATTTTCACGCCCTCCTGCACTTTTCAGAACAACGTGATCGTCGGTGCCAACGGCTCGCTTTATCCTCCTGATAACTTCTATCCTGCTTCGTTGACCGAGGTCGGGTTCATAGCCTTCGAAAACGGTGACTTCAGACTTAATCCGCGCAGCCGTTATAAACAAGCGGGTCCCAAGAGAGCGCCAATTGGAGTCGATTTCACACTCCTTCCCCAGCCTTCAAAATGACCCTTGACTCAAACCGCTAAAGAATGTTTAACTTCGTTTGCCAGCCCCCCGCCCGTAGGTAAGGGCCAGTTGTTTCAAATCACGCACCGATAAAGGCAAACCTGCCGCGAGGTAGGGACGCAAAGCCGAGAGTCTCCTTAGTTACCTTCAGGGTGAAAAAGGACGATAGTCTGGTTGCCGAAGGCGATCTGGAAAGCCACTTCGACCGAGTTGAAGCAGGCTTAACGGCTCTCATTGCGTTAGCTTTTGTGAGTCGTCTCCATCGCCATCAAACCACTCTAGTCTCAAGTTCCTATCCTTTCTTCAAATTGACCATCAATCTCAGGGTTCCCCCCTGTTTTTGCTTTGACTTGATGGTTAAGGCAGCAAGCCACCGATAAATGGCACTCCCGCAGCGATGCGGGTTCGCAAAGCCAGGAGTCTCTCGAGGAGCACGAGAGATCGTCCGGCTACCGAAGTGGAGCATCCCAATGGTCAAACGGTCCAGGCGAGCCCCCTCGTCTATTAGCGTCTTCAATTCCTATCGTTTCCGAGTCGCAGTTCAACTTACCATCATTTTTTCCCTGGGGCTCAACGTTACGCTCGGGCGGACAGCTTCCGCAATTCCTTTAGATACCAAATACTCTCAGGCATCTCTTTCAAGTGCTGAGGCCAGCGATTTCATCATTGGCCCTCAAACTTCCGCTTCGGATTCCTGGTTTGATACAACCGAGCTAGATAGGGCGCGAACTCATGGTGAAGCATGTCCGACCACGCCGCCCACGGACCCGACAGCACTTAACAGTTTTAATTTGCTCAACTATTACGACCTTCCTTTAACCGAATACATCATTCACGCGCGTACTCAGGATGTTACTTTTCTAAATTACGCTCGAAAGTGCGCAGACTCATGGTGGAAGCACCCTGAGTGGATTGGGGAAGGTCGAATCAGGCTGTGGCCAGATACTGCTTCCCCACCGCCGCGTCATGCCGGCATTGGAGGGTTGATACTAAGGGCTTTGGACGGCCGGCCAGAGATGTGGGATTGGATCAACGCTTATACTCGGTATCAATTGGACCTCTGGCTGAAAAGCCGTGTGAATGACCCTGAACTCTACATCGGTGTGCGTGAGGGCGCGTTCGCGCTTCACTATGCAACTTGGCTGGCGAAGGTTTTGCCAGATAACTTCCCCTTGCAAACGGGTGGCACAGAAACCAATGGTGCAACACTGCGAGCGCAGTATCTTGCTGACGTAGAGGCCGTTTCAGTCAATTATTTCGGTCGACTACAACAATCAGATGGGTCGTGGCGATGGGATGACTTTTACTACACAGACTCAGACGGTGGGACACTAAAGGGGATTATGCAGCCGTTCATGGTTGGATTGCTTTTAAACGCCCTCATAGATGTTCACCGGCTGAGCACCAACACAATAGTTAAGACGAGTATCCTAAATCAGATCACGAAGGCCTGCCGGCATTTGTATGCGGATGGACCATACCGGAAGGATGAACCCGTCGTGGGCATGACGGGAAAACGCTGGCGGTCGTTTTGGTATTTCTATCACGGCGGCACCACGGTCAACCCTACGAAGTATCAAAACGGAGGTGGCAGTTACGTCGATTTAACCGACGGCTCGTGGGTCGTAAGCAGCGAACGCCAGTCGATCTCAACGATCTTCAGCGCTTACGGCTACGCCTACCAGATCACCGGTGATTCGACGTTTAGGGATATGGGCGAAGAGTTATTTGACGCAGCTTTTGTCGGGTCAGACGGCATCCGTAACTTAGCCGATGGCACCGCCAAAAACTACAACCAGAATTATCGAATGGGTGGCCGGTACCTCGTATGGCGCGGAGGTGGATCCTATCCCACTCCAACACCGACTCCCACACCGACGGCGACTCCAAGCCCCACACCGACAGCAACTCCAAGCCCCACACCGACTGCAACTCCAAGCCCCACGCCGACACCCTCGCCGAGTCCTACTCCGGCTCCCACACCACCGCCAACAGCGACAGCTAACGCGTCATTCGTTGTGTTGGACACGACTACGAAAGGTAACTGGAAGAACACCTACGGCAGCCAGGGCTACAACACTATCAACGATGCGCTGAGCTATCCGAGTTATGCTCAGATCAATGTGACCGGTTACACGTCGCCGACCTGGGATGACTCAACCACAGATGTACGGGCCCTGCAAAAGGCCGTGGGCACCGATCGCGTTGCTGCCCGCTGGAGCGCAAATTCATCCTTCACTATCGATTTGAATCTTACGGACGGCCTGGTTCACCGTGTCGCCCTTTATAATCTGGATTGGGATGGAAACAATAGAACGCAACGAATCGATGTCTTAGACTGGGCCACCAATGCTTTACTAGACACCCGATCGATCGCATCTTTCAATGGCGGGCAGTACCTGGTTTGGGATATCCGCGGCCACGTAAGAATAAGTGTCAACCGCACGGGGGCTAAGAGCGCCGTGCTGAGCGGCTTGTATTTTGGCGCCGGGCCGAATGTGACGCCCACTCCGACGCCCACGCCAAGCCCATCTCCCACACCCTCACCGAGTCCGGGCTCAAATTTTCCGCCGGCCGTGGCCTTGATCGCCCCAGGCAACAATTCGATTTTTGGTACCGGCTCTAACCTCACGATTCAATCAATGGCTAGCGATAACGATGGTTCGATCGCCAAGGTTGATTTCTACAAAAATGGCATCATGCTTGGCTCGGCGACTGCCAGTCCTTACAACTACGTTTGGGCCAACGTTCCCAACGGCAACTATTCCTTGACAGCAGTCGCCACCGACAACCGCGGCGCCACTACTACTTCGAGTTCCGTGGCAATCGCTGTTAAGAACTCTCCGGCTAGTGTTGAGAGAGCCCGCGGCCGTGGAAACACTCTGCTTAGCGATTTGTCCACAAGTCCAAGCTACGGTGGCGGAGACGCGACCTATGCTACTGCAAACCTCGCAGGAGATCTGCTCCTCCTGGCGAGCGATGTGCAGACGGCTTATTTCGACTTCGTTGCGGAACAAAGCAGTTTTGGCTCTTCAGCAGACTGGATAAATACACAGGTGGCAGCGGCCCTCTATCTTTCGAAATCAGATGCGGCTCTAGCCGCAAGGGTCGGACCATCCACCACTGTTCGGAACCAACTACTGCGAGTGGTGGCTCACCTAGCCGTAGCTGAAGACTTGATGCTTTACCGCAGCATTTCTACCGCCACTCAAGTTCAGGCCGCAGCGGCAAACGCTCGCCTTGACCTGGTGATTGGTCCGGCGCCGGCGTCATACAGGTTGAATGGAGCGGCAGTACTTGCTCCGCAGAGTCTCGGATCAGTTTTTGGTGATGCGGTCAATTCGCCGTTTAGCTCAGAGACTCGGTTCGCTCCAATCGGTCCGGGAGGTACAGTTCCTTACGAGCTGGGTGGCGTCAACGTTACCGTCAATGGCAGGGCAGTTCCAATCACCTTCGTTTCTCCGTCGCGAATATCTTTTTATGTCGCTCCGGACATCCCGGCGGGAACAGGCGAAGTAATTGTTGCCTCACAAAATGGTTTTGTTGCGCGCGGGCTCACCACTATTGCGGCGAACGCTATCTGGTTATTCACTAGCAACGAAAATGACGGTGGCAGTGCCCTTGCACTGAATGCTGCTCGTCAAACAGCTGCGAGCTTCGACGCAATCACACAGGAGAATTTTGGTTCCGACAAGCGAACTCGGGTCTCACTTTTCGTTACCGGTGTCAGCGGCAGCGCAGTCAATTCAAATCCGAGCAACGACATTTACATCGACGGCTTAGTGCGGCAGAACTTCGCCGAGTCTGTAATCGTGCAGGCAAGGTTGAGCACCGGAGTAATAGTCAATCTCCCAGTGGAATTTGCCGGAAAACAAGGTTTGCTACCGGGACTCGATCAGGTGAGCTTCATCATTCCTTCACAACTAGCCGGAGCCGGCGCGGTGCAATTGACCTTCACAGTAGGTG
>JBAPXA010000517.1:0-3007 GCA_049283975.1 Pyrinomonadaceae bacterium
CTCCAATGTGATCTTCATGACGACGGCGAATGTGCTGGACACGATTCAGCCGGCGTTGCGAGATCGTATGGAAGTGATTCGTCTGGCAGGTTACACCGAAGAAGAGAAACGTGAGATCGCCATCCGACACCTGATGCCGAAACAGATGGAAGAAAATGGCATCACCGCGCGCGACGTGCACATTTCTAAAACAGCCTTAACGGCAATCATCCAGCAGTACACGCAGGAAGCGGGACTGCGCCAGCTGGAACGCGAGATTTCCAGAATCTGTCGCAAAGTGGCGCGGCGCATCGCCGAAGGTCACAAAGGTGCTGTCAGAGTTTCCTTGAAAAACCTCCACGAGTTCCTGGGTGCTCCGAAGATCATTCCCGAAGAAGTGCTGAAGAAGGATCAGATCGGCGTGGCAACTGGCCTGGCATGGACCGCCGTTGGTGGAGACGTTCTGTTCGTGGAAGCGCTGCGCATGAAGGGCAAGGGCAATCTCGTTTTGACCGGACAGCTTGGCGAAGTGATGCGTGAATCGGCGCAGGCGGCTTATTCATATGCAAAATCTCGAGCTAAGGAACTTGAGATCAATGAAGAAGACTTTGCTAACTACGATCTCCACATACACATTCCGGAAGGCGCAATTCCCAAAGATGGGCCGTCAGCGGGAATTACGCTGGCCACGGCGATGGTGTCGGCTCTCTCCCAACGTCCGATACTGAAGGACGTGGCGATGACTGGAGAAATCACGCTGCGCGGCAATGTTCTTCCAGTCGGAGGAGTTAAAGAGAAAGTTTTAGCTGCACGACGGGCCCGAGTTTCAACGATCATCCTCCCGCTACAGAACCGGCGCGACCTCGATGAAGTTCCCAAAGAACCTTTCAAGGACATCAAGTTCGTATTTGTGGAGAACATGCGGCAGGTGTTTCGCGAGGCGCTGAAGGAGAAGGTGGTTCCACCGGTAACTTCGGGACCCAGACCACATAGACTGCCCCAGGCGGCGTCGAGTCGGGTGAACCAGTAAAGAAAGTCCAAAGTCCAACGTCTAAAGTCCAAGGTCCTTTTTGGGAAGCGGACTTTGGGCTTTGGACGTTGGACTTTGGACTACTGGTACAAATACGAGAAGCTCTTCTTCTGATCCCACTCGATGCTTTCGATATTGACGCCATCCCGGGTCAGCAGTTCTTCACTAATCTGGTCCGTTCTCACCTCCGGACTAATGTCCACCGAGTAAGCCAGACTTCCCAGCCCTTCTTTTTCGTTTTGGCTGATGCCTCGCAATTCCGAGTCGAAGCTGTGCGACTGCAATACTTCTCTGAGCGCGGTCTGGGTTTGCGTCACGTTACGCGACTCAATCTTTAGATCCATCGAGCGGAAGACCTGTTCGCGTTCGCGATACTCCAATACCCATAGCAGCAGCACGGAAAAGATAGTCAGGATCAGCGCGAGATCCCAGCGCCCAACTCCGGTACCTAAGCCAATCGCCAAACTGATCAATAGCACCGTGATTTCCTTCGGATCACGAATATTGGTGCGAAAGCGCACGACCGACACGGCAGCGAAAATGCCAAATGCACGGGCCGCGTTATCACCCACAATAATCATCAGCGCCGAGGCTACGACCGCGAGCAGTATCTGGGTCTGGGCAACATAGGGATTTTGTTTCAAACCAAGTACGCGTCGCCGTGGGCGATAAGCGAGTACTGCTCCAAGAATTGCCGCCAGTATTAGACGCAACGACAACATTGCCAGCATCTCGGCCCAGGTGAGCGCCCGGCCTGTTGCAGTTGACTGGTCAGGGGTGTTGAAAACTTCGCCAAAGATACCCGGCGCAGAGCTGGTAGCCGGAGTCTCACGCGGAGCCGGTCGTGATTCCGTTGACCCCTCTGCCAGGCGCGAATCAGTTGCCGCTGGCGCCACACTCTCGCGTCGTTGTTCCGCGCTCTTGCTGGCAAGAAAGTAAACGGCGAATGCGCTGATAAGAAGGACGCCGAGAAACACGACGATCAGAGTGATCGTTTCTTTTCGATTCTTGAGACTCAGCTTAAGCAATCATTTTTCCTTTTCCCATCGCTATGTCGTCCGCACTGTGTCCCACGAAAAATGCCTGGCTATCGAATCTCTCACCAGACTCTGAGGTGGGCATATGACGGTAAGTGCCATCGGCTTGCAGCGCTCTCGCTTTCACGTTGTCTCGCAAATAAGCAGCGAGAACTACGTCTCTAAGGTAGCCCTTTATCTGGCGATCGCGGACTGGGGCTAAGACTTCAATGCGATGTTTCAGGTTGCGCGCCATGAGATCGGCACTGCCGATGTACAACTCTGCCTGGCCACCATTTTCGAAATAGAAAATACGACTATGTTCCAGGAATCGCCCCACCACGCTTCGGATTGTGATCGACTCCGAAAGACCGGGAACTCCGGGTCGAAGCATACAAATACCGCGGATGATCAAGTCGATCTTCACTCCCGCCTGGGCTGCCTCATAAAATTTCATGATCATCTGCCTGTCAGCGAGACGATTAAACTTCGCGACGATCCGCGCCGGGCGACCGGCCTTCTGATTCTCAATCTCACGATCGATCAAAGCGGTGATTTGCGACCGCAGAGTTACCGGCGCCACGAATAGCCGAAGATAATCCGTTTGCCGTGAACAACCCGTCAAATAGTTAAAGAGTTCCGTGGCGTCGGAACCAATCTGCTCATCGGCCGTGAAGAGGCCAACGTCGGTGTACGTGCACGACGTCGTCGGGTTGTAATTTCCCGAGGCAATGTGCGCGTAGCGCCTGAGCGAATCTCCTTCGCGGCGCACAACGAGCGTGAGCTTTCCGTGCGTCTTGAGACCGATGATGCCGTACACCACGTGGACGCCGGCTTCATCAAGCTTTCGTGCCCATTCAATGTTGTGCTCTTCGTCAAATCGCGCTTTGAGCTCAATAAGGGCTGTCACCTGTTTGCCCTGTTCGCTCGCCCGAATCAGCGCCGGTGGAATCGGCGAATCAGGACCCGTGCGATAGAGACA
>JBAPXA010000518.1:0-4957 GCA_049283975.1 Pyrinomonadaceae bacterium
TTCCCATCCCGTGCTGACCTCAATCAGCAATACTGTCGCTCCACCCTGAACTTGATCGCCATGCTTTAGGAAAGTCCCGTTGACTCGTTTGCCATTAACGAAGGTGCCGTTGGTTGAACCGAGGTCACGCAGAAAGCAGCGCGGCGGGTCAATCTCGAGGAGGCAATGATTACGAGAGAAGAAGCGATCGTCTGGCAGGCAAAGATGGGCTTCGTTGTTGCGGCCAATGAGAAAGGTGTCGTGCTGATCAAAAGGGAAGACGCGACCTTTGTAGGGTCCAGCCAAGACTCGGAGATTCACTTGCATTGCTTTGGATGGGGGCGGCGGCCGCCTATCTTGTTATTTCCAAATCATCAAAGGCAACTTCTCCGGTCTCGCTTGTGTAAAGCCCGGCAACGCCCCGTTTGTTGTTTTCTGTATCTGTGACGCGCGTGAGGTAGCGCCCATTTACATAAAAGGAAAGTTCGTCTCCTTGCGTGCGAATCTCCAACTGGTTGGGATTGGTCCCCGACCGAATAATTGATGACTTTGTCCAGGGCACGAGCGTCTTTTGCACACCGCTCTTATGGAGTACGACCTGGTATTGAGGTTCGCTGCCCGTGTAGATCAAAAGTGCGTAGTCTTCAAGAGATCCATCCGCCGCCTTTTCCCCATGCGCGATTAATCCATAGCCGGATGCGGGTGAGACACCGTCGACGCTGCGCGCGGTGACGCGCACGGTGGCGTTCTCAGTCGTGTAGTCGGCGCCGGGGGCGTACATAACCAGATACATCTTGTCCTTCGCGCGCATGTGGAATTCGTCGTCGGCGTACCAGATCTCTCCAAACTGAAATGTGCCGGTGCGCCATTTTCCAGACGCAAAATCGTCGGTCAACGCTGATGGCAGATTGGAATTAGTGTTGGAGGTCGTCGAATTTGCATTGAGGTTGTTGTTATCAGGACTCGTATTGCTTGTACTGCGATCGTTATTGAGAACCACCGAGTTGGAATTGGCGTTCGCGTTATTTTGGTTTGTATCGATACTGGCCAGCGCCAAAATAACAACGATTACACCAACGCCGAACACTCCGATGATTGCGAGGCCTCCAACTATCCACCACACGGTGTTCGACTTTTTCACCGGATAAGTTTGCGGAGTCGCTGACCAATGCGGTGCGGCTCGCGGTGGCGTCATCTCGGGGACCTGATTCATCAGAGGTGAGCCGGGCCGGTAGATCTCTGTCGGCGGCGGTTCGTTGGTGTTGCGCGGCGAGGCGTAGCGGTCAGTGGGAGCGGCAGGACGTGGACCCGCGTTACTGAGCAGTGGAGTTCCGTCTTCCAGGCAGAAGTTAAGCGCTAGATCCGTGTAGGTGCGATTACAGCTGGGGCAGCGTTTCATTGGAAAGGGTTTTCGGGTTCCAGCTTGAGGCTTCAGGTTTCAGGTTCCAGGTTTCAGGTTTCAGCTTTCAGGTGTCGAATTCGGATTCTTAGACCGGGATCGTACTTCAAAGCTAAATTAGACCCTCAAAATAACTGACACCTGATACCGGGCACGTGATACCCGGTAACTGAAACCCGAAACCCGAAACCTGAAACCCTGCGTTCTGACGCTGACCTTACTGGAAACCGTTCCGGCGCTCAAGGGTTAAGTGGTTTTCCGCAGCCGCCGCAAAATCTTGAGGCCGCCGGATAGCTGGCACCGCAGTGTTTGCAAAGTACCTCGACCGGTCGTGGGGATTTCCAATCAAGAGAAGACGTGCCGATGGGAATACCGCAGCGTCCACAGAAGCGAGTCCCGCGCGGATAAGTTTTACCGCAGCGAGGACAATCAATAGTCTGCGGCTCCGGCGCCGCTGCTGCTGCCCGGTTGACCTGGGCCATAGACAACGCCGCGGTAAGGGATTGAAAGGATGTGTTGCTGCAGTTGCCGCAGAATTTAACGCCCTCAGCAAATCGCGCATGGCATTCCGTGCAAACGACAACACCATGCGTTACAGGTTCGCTAGTCGTGCGGCTGGCGAGACTGCCGCCACGCGAGGGCGACAAGTGTTCGCTCGAAACAGTACTGTTAAACTGGGTCTGAATAATTTGCTCCGCACTATCCGGACGAATCTCAATAACCCGTTCATCGTCGGCTTCGCCTGAGCGAGCAACGCGCAGAACGTGTTGCCCGGGCGCAATTGCCGTAAGCACCACTCGTCCCGACCGGCCCACACTGCCATGCCGCTCATCATCCACATACACCTCAGATCCGGCCGGAGCCATGATCACAACTCGCGATTCGCCCTGGGGCTTTTCCGATTGGCCCGCTGCGGCTTCGGCGAAGTCTTCAAACCATTCCCCAGCACTCGCCGGTCGCTGTTCTGGTTCTTTGGCGAGTGCTTGCATCACCACTCGCTCGGCGGCAACCGAGATATCAGAACGCAAAGTTGTCAGCGACGCCGGGTTCTCTAACAATTTTTGAGCAACTAGTTGGGTGATGTTTCCAGTGAAAGGCGGACGACCGCCCAGCATGTGATAGGCGATGGCGCCGAGAGCGTAAATGTCGGCACGAGCGTCGAGCAGGAAACCTTCGCGCATTTGTTCAGGCGCCATGTATTCCGGCGTGCCCACGATTCCGCGAGAGGCGGGCCCGTTGATCGTCTCTGAACTATCAGAGTGGACGATCTTGGCCAGGCCAAAGTCACCGACTTTAACGAAGCCGTCGTCAGCCGACCCGCTGCGACGCAGTTGCTGCATGATAAAAATGTTCGCCGGTTTCAAATCACGATGCAGAATGTTGCGATCGTGGGCAGCTTCGACTCCGGCCACGATCTGGCCTAAGAGGGCAGTAGTGCGCTTGAGGTTGAGCGTGCCTTCACGGCGCAGCAGTTGGTGCAGCGTCTCGCCCTCAACGTATTCCATCACCAGAAAGAAAACGCCGTCCGGACTCTTTCCGAAATCTGTAACGTCGACGATGTTGGGATGTTGGATTGAAGCGGCGGCGCGCGCCTCGCGTTCAAAACGTGCGATCGCTTCGCCTTCCTGCATGTCTTCGTCGCTGAGGATGTCTGGACGGACCGTCTTTACGGCGACGCGCCGGGTGATGAGATTCTGATCGCGGGCAAGATACACCTGACCCATCGCCCCTCGCCCGATTCTTTTGACCAGCAGGTAACGACCGGAAAGCAACGCCGGACCAGGGAGTGTGTGTTTGGTTTCAGCCGCGTCGTCGGGACAAACGAGGACGTCATCTTCATAACAAGCTTCGCAACGGGGGCACTCACGCATGTTCTGAAGTCTAAATTAAGAGTCGCAGTTATTGATAGTCGCTAGGCCAGATCTGAACAACAAGCAGCGCAGCGCGTGGCCGCAGTCGGAATTGCGGAGAAGCAATGCGGACAATCCTTAGTTGCCACTGCCGGCTCCTCACGTTTCATCCTGTTCACGGCCTTAATTATCAGGAAAACAACAAACGCGATGATAACGAAGGTAACGACCTCGTTGAGAAAGCTGCCATAGGCAATTACCGGCAAGCCCTTCAACTGCGCATCAGCAAGCGAAACCGGCCGCTGTCCTGAAAGGTCAATGAAGAGGTTCGAGAAATCAACGTTCCCCAGCAGCATTCCGATCGGAGGCATGATTATCCCCTCAACCAACGCTGTGATGATCCGGCCAAACGCAGCGCCGATTATGACGGCAACTGCGAGGTCAAGGACGTTTCCCCGCGTGATGAATTCTTTGAACTCTTTCAGCATGTTTCAGCTCCTCTGGTGGTGAGCAAGAACTCCGTAGTTCACGAACAAGCTCGAGAAAGTGTGTAGCCAGCCTTCACGGCTTCGGCGGTCGTTTTGAATGTAACCCGATTAGCCTCCGCAATCGAAATTGCCTGGCGACAGCCGGCGGGATAGTAAGTTTTGGTCTTGGGATCTGCGACAATCTCCTCAGAATCCGAAGCCTCTTCGGTTTCAGCTGCTTCAGCCGCTTCAGCCTCTTCCGCCGCCGCAGTGCGCCGCGCTGCTAGTATCTCTTCGGCGCCGATATCGAGGATGCGAAAACTGGGTGATTGCGCAACCGTGGATACGGTTAGCTCAAAATCCGCACAACGCATTTGCCGGCCCCGTACTTTCCATTCAGTCCATCCGTTTGGCAAGGCGAGGGATTGCGAGATGCCGGAAACAAAGTCTGCCACACTAGTCCACTTAAAATTTGAATCGTATCCAATCCAGAGCGAGACCAGGCGGTCGTCGAGAAATTCCAGGGAAATGCTTCTCACATCTTGAAACCTCGACTTATCTGCGCGCGGATCGAAACCCGGGTTCACAGTTGTCCTGA
Organism: Pyrinomonadaceae bacterium; assembly: GCA_049283975.1. GTDB lineage: Bacteria > Acidobacteriota > Blastocatellia > Pyrinomonadales > Pyrinomonadaceae > PSRF01. Next base: position 4,294 of record JBAPXA010000518.1, read on the forward strand.
TGCTGCCCAACGCATCGGCAGGCGCATACACTATTTGTGGCACGTTGGACTTCGCCTGCTCCGTCGTCATGCCGAGGTGAAATCCTTTTAACTCAGGCGCTGCGGGAAGCGAACTAAGTGTCACTTTGCAGGGAACAACTTGAGCCGAACCGGAAACTGAGAATACGCAGTTTATTAATATGAGAATCAACGCGGCGAGGAAAAGCCTGGTTCTGTTTTTTGCGGAAGGGAGCATTGGGGAGTTCGATCAACTAACGAAGGAGCGAATTAGTTTCTCGAGAGCCTCAGGCTCAAAAGGAGTAGAAACATATTCGTCGCAGCCGGCCGCGAGGGCGTCATCGCGAAACTGCTCGGCGCCGTAGGCCGAAACGGCCAGCACCGGAACCTTCTCCAATTCTTTAACAGCGCGAATTTTTCGCGTTGCTGCGAGGCCGTCAAGTTCGGGCATTTCCAAATCCATAATGATCAGATTTGGTAGATTTGTTTCCGCTTGCAAGACTGCCTCGTTTCCGTTTTCCGCTTCAATAACTTGAAAACCCTTGCGCTCGAGCCAGGTCCTGAGTAACAACCTCGTGTCGTCGAAATCATCGACAACAAGAATTACCGGTTTAGCTGCTTGCTGCATGGCCTGACCTGAATCCATAACACGGAGCAAAGGGGGGAA
>JBAPXA010000519.1:0-8144 GCA_049283975.1 Pyrinomonadaceae bacterium
GTAAAGCGGATGATGTTCGTGACGATCGCTTTCGCCGATGAAGATTCGCAGCAAGTAGCCCTCTTCTAAGGTATTCATAAGCAGCCTCACAGTGCCTTCATCAAAGTGTATCCGGCCCAGATCAACAACAAGCCGAGCACATTGGAAAGCGTGACATTCAGTAGCGCGAGACCAAATTCACCTTCCCGCAGAAGAGTAAAGGTTTGCAGTCCGTAAGAGGAGAACGTAGTGAACCCGCCAAGTAGTCCAATCAGGATTACGCTCCGCACGGTTGGGCTGACAAGAAATCTTTCCTCCGACACGTAGTAAACGGCGCCGGTGACAAAACAGCCTACGGCGTTTACTACCAGCGTTCCCCAGGGAAAGGTTTCCCCGTACCGCCTGGCGATCAAGCCAGAGAGCCAATATCTGCCGAGCGTCCCGAGGAGCCCTGCCACGCCTACAAAAATGATTCTTTGCATGATTTAGAAGTCTTGAATCACCCCATCACCGGATTGCCGATTGGCGATTGCCGAGTGCCGATTGGCTCGCAGCGTAAAGCAGTCAGTACCACCAGGCGGTAGCCGGTGGGCCTGTCCCATTGCCGATTAGCTGATTTCAAATTGGCATCTTCGGTATCTGCCAGTCGGCAATTGCCAATCGCCAATTGACAATATGAAAAAGCTCCTAACCGTCCGCGCGCTAGCAGGCGACTGATTAGGAGTCATCAATCCCGCCTCGGCGAGATGGTTATGGCGAACCCCCTCGCCGGTCCTCTGATCGCCTTACTCTAAATCACAGAGTCGCAAAGTCGCAGAGTCGCAAAGTTTTTAAGAGCATATTGCCGAGTGGTTTCAGCCAAGCATTGCTAACTTTCCAAAAGATTCTCCGTGTCCCCGCATCCCCGCGTCCCCGTGTCTCCGCATCCCCGTGTCTTAGCGCCTTTGCGTTAACGGCCTCAAGAGTAGAGCTCGTCAATTAACTCGCCAAATTTCTCATCAATGACGCGACGCTTTACTTTTAGTGTTGGAGTTAGCTCACCGTTGTCGATGCTAAATTCCTCTGGTAACAAGGCGACGCGACGCACTCGTTCATAGTCGGCAAGCTCTGCGGTCAATGCGGAGGCGTCGCGCTGCACAATCTTGACCGCGGGCGCAAACTGACTGAGCTCACGTCGGTCGCTGGGAAACTCTTGATCTGTTTCTGTGAGCGCCTGTTTCACCGCTTCCCATTCAGGAACGATCAGAGCAGCAGGTTGCTTACGCCCGGCGCCTATGACGACAACCTGGCTAACAAACTCACTCTGCTTCAGCAAACTCTCGATCAGTTGCGGCGCCACATACTTGCCGTTCGACAATTTGAAAAGATCTTTCTTGCGATCGGTAATGTAGAGCCGGCCCGCATCATCAAGATGTCCCACATCGCCGGTAGAAAACCAGCCATCTCTAAGCACGGCCGCGGTAGCTTCAGGTTGGCCGTAGTAACCCTGCATCACATTTGGTCCGCGCAGCAAAATTTCACCGTCAGCGGCAATCTCGACTTCGATCCCGGGAAACGGCAAGCCGACAGAACCGACGTGATTGTCTTCCGGCCGATTAGCAGAGACGATGCAGGTCTCGGTCGCGCCGTAACCCTGGAGCACTGGGATTCCGGCAGCGAGAAATGAATAGGAGAGTGCCGGCGAGAGTGGCGCGCCCCCGGAGACAAAAAATCGGAGTTTGCCTCCCACGCCCGCGCGCCATTTGGAAAAAACAAGCCGGCTGGCAATCTTCTGTCGCAGCGCCAGGCCCGCTGGCACTCGCTGTCGCTTGTCTTTCAGGCCCGCATAACGCTGGCCCACAGCGAGCGAGCGCAAGAACAGCTTGCGCTTCCAACCTTTCTCGCCCATCCCTTTCTTCACAATGCGGTGATAAACCTTTTCGAAGAGCCGTGGCACAGCGGTCATTACTGTGGGACGAACTTCTTTCAGGTTCTCTCCTACCTGATCAAACGAGGCGGCGTAGTAAACCGAAACGCCCGAGTAACAGAAGATGTAGAAACCGGTGCGTTCGAAAATATGGGAAAGCGGCAAGACGGAGAGCGCTGTGTCGCTCGAACTGATTGGCAGCGCGCCGGTAATCGAAAGCACGTTGGAAATGAAGTTGTCGTGCGTCAGCATTACGCCTTTGGGTTCGCCGGTAGTTCCCGAGGTGTAGATGATCGTAGCCAGGTCGTGGGGCTGCACGGCGCTGAGAAACTCGGCAAACGCTGCCGGCCGTTCGCGATGCAGTTCGTTACCCGCCACTTCGAGAGAGCTTAAAGACATTGCATGCTCGATTGTCTCAGTGCCTTCAGCATCGAAGAAGATCAGCTTCTCGAGAAAGCCCAGTCGCTCAAGAGCTTTGTGAGCGTGTTTGTAAAGGCGGCGGTTGGAGATGAAAAGGACGCGGGCGCCGGAGTCGGTGAGAATATAGCGAACCTGATCGACGGCCTGAGTGGTGTAGATCGGAACATTGATTGCGCCGAGACTTAGAATCGCGAGGTCAACAATCGACCACTCCGGACGATTTTCCGATAACAGGGCGACGCGATCTCCACGCCTGATGCCACGGGCGGCAAGTCCCAGGCCAACATTGCGCACCCGCTCGGCGAAGGTCGCTGCGCTGGTGTTACGCCACTCGCCACCAACTTTATGATTGAGGGTGTCGGTCTTGCCATGGTGCAGCGTTGCCGTCAGGCACAGGGCTGGAACTGACGAAGCGGCCGGAGCCGCAAGTTCTTTTTCCTTAGTTTTGGCGGAAGCCACCATTGTTTTTTGAACTTTGGTCTTTGGTCTTTGGTCTTTGATCTTTGAACTTGAAACTTGAAACTCGAAACTTGATCTAATGCGGTTCGATCATGATAGGCCCGGAGTCTTCACGGCGGCGGCGACGCCGGCGCCTGCGTTTAGATGGTTGTTCCACTCGACCGTTCATAGTGGCGAGCGCTGCTAATACCAGGAACAGCAGTGCATTCGCAGTTGTATGCAGAGTGAAATCAAAAAAACTGTGCACCAATACTGCAAAGCATCCGGCGAGCGCGCCCAGGGCTACGCCTCCGCGATAATCATCCGGCGATTCGCGCCGCGCAAAGCCGTAGCGAAACAGCATCACAACGAAAAAGAGTCCGAGCGCTGCTCCGATTATTCCCCCATCGGACAAGATCTGGAGATAATCGTTGTGCACCTGCTCCAAACGGAACGCGCCATTCCGCGAATCGTAGCGCGTGTAGACGGTCGGAAAAGCACCGAGGCCGGTGCCCACAATCGGGTGGGCCTTAATGATGTCCAGGGTCACATTCCAAAAATGTGCGCGGCCGGTAGTCGGATCTTCTGAGTTTACCGTGCCGGCGAACCGGCTCAACGCTTGTTCGCCTCCCAACAAAACTACTCCCGCAAACAGAGCGACAATCAAACCTAACGCCATCGCCGCCCGCAGAGCTGCCCGTTTGACGCGGTGCGACTTCTCCTGGACTTCGTGCTTCTTCCGTTTGCGAAAACCAGAAACCACCAACAGAAACAGAATCTCGGCTACTAAACTAATGACACCACCACGCGAGTTCGTCATCACAAGGGCAACACCCATCAGCACAGCGGCGAAGATGTAGGCAAAGCGCTTATCTTTCTCGAGCGATCCCGAGAACAACATTCCCAGGGGCAGTGCCATGGTCAGTTCCATGTACCCCGCGAAATGATGGCGGTTGATGAAAGGACCGAAGGCCGTGCTTTGCGCCAGCTCACGAACCCAGAACACCTTGCTGGTAGTGAACGATTGCGTCAGTCCGAAGATGGCCAGCAGAAAACCAAAGATGGTTATGGTTCTAACCAGGAGGCGCAGGCGATGGGGCGTATCGGTAAATACGAGCGTGGCCGCGAAATAGATCAATAGCGTAACCATGTCCGCCAGGATCAAAGTCGTCGCATAAGGATCGAGTGAGAGCGACTTAACGGCGGGAATGGAAAGCAAATCAACGGCGGCGGCACTACGCAAGGGCAGCAATTGAATTAAGCCGAGCAACAACATTCCCAATAAGGGAAGTTGCAAGGGATTGCGACTGAGGCGGAGCACGCCCAGCTTCCATCCGTCCAGGATCCAAAGGAATACGATGGCGAGTGCGCCGAGATTAAAAATGGCTAGCGCCCAGTTGTGATTGGTGCCGAAGGCGAGAGCAGTAAGAACGATTGCCACGCAAAGACCGAGGAAGACGAATCGACTGGGGAGTGTATGGGGCACCCGGAGAATCGTTTGTTCCCCCGATGCGCCGGTAGCTTCGCCGGTTACTTCCAAAGGCGGGTTAACCGCGACGTTGGAGATTGAAGTTGTCATACCAGACGGTTCCGTAGATGGGGCAACTTGCTTCCGGCGCACAGGCGTTTCGTTGTAGACGCATCGTGATCGCCTGAGTTTTTGGGCCGCTCTTGAAAGTGAGCTTCACTACTTTCCAATCGCTGCTGCCGCCCGGAGCCTCTTCGGAAGTAGCCAACGCCTTTCCTTCAACTTCATCGAAGATCGCGACGGACGGGAGGTCAGCGCTCTCCAACTTCTGGGTTTTGACCGCGTACTCCAATTCATATTCGGTGTCAGGAGTGACCGGTATCAGTTGCGAAACATTGACCGCATCGAGCTTGGACCGTACCTGGAACAAGAGACGCAGGCTACGACCGCTCTGGTATCCCTCTGCTGGATCGATTCCAATCTGGGCTTGCTGCGTCGAAGTTACTTTCCATCCGAAAATTGATCCTTCGTGGTAACCCATTCCCGACTCGAAACCGCCATCGACAAATTTACCGTCAGCACTGTGGACGGCAGCCGGGGCGAGATCATTTGAAACGTCGGCCGCCTGGTGATAGCGCTGAGCCGCCACCAGACTTTTAACGATCGCCTCACCCGCCTCGCGATTTGCCCGGCGCTCGTTTTCACTCAAACTCTTCCAGAGTCGAATACCGTCATCGAATCTCTGAAAGCCAATCAGGTATTGAGCAAAGTTGGCGCGGGCGGAGGCCGTCGAACCCACAGCGACCGTGAGTGCATTTATGTCCTCGCTGTAAACGGACCAGGCCGCGTTGAATAACTGTGGTTGAAATGTGGGATCGGCTTCGCTAGCACGGCGCAGTTCAGTGAACGCTTCGTCGTAACGTCCACTTCTTAAGAATAGGTTACCCAGGTACCAGCGCGGATAAGCGTACGCGGGGGCCAGCTCAACTGAGCGGCGCAAAACTTTTTCAGCGCGCTCGACGTCGCCAGCCTGTTCGAGTGCTGTTCCGAAATCCATCCAGAAGCGATAGTCGTTGGGCGAGAGACTAGCTGCCTTCTCAAATTCGGCGAGGGCCTGGGGTAATTGATCGGCGGGAAGTTTACGCTCCATGATTGCGCCCAACCGCCAGTGTGTATGGGGATCGCGCGGCGCCCAGGCGACCGCGCGCCGCGGCATCGCCAAACTCGCGTCATCGCTACTCAGATACTCGGCCATGGTGCTGCCGACATAACCGCGTATGATAAACGTCGATCCAAGGACCGCTAGCAGCAACGTCAGAAACAGGGCCACTCGAGAGACAGTCCGTGTCGTGTCTATTTGAAGGAGTTCAGCCATGCGGTGAGTTTCTAAATCTTTCTCACGTCCTCGATTGTGATTTTCATCCGTTTCACTGAGATATCTTCCGCCTGGCAAGTGGTGGCAATTTCCTGAACGCGCTCTTCGGAAACTTTTGCGCTAGAGATTATGAGTTCATCGGCCCCCAGGTCCCGGCACACTTGGGTCAAGTCGCCGTTAGCAGCGAACACCTTTAGGCCATGGATTAATTTGCCTTTCTTTGCCGGATCGTCGTCCAGAAATCCTACCGGGGTGTAGCGCAATTCGCGATTGTTTTGTAATTCACGTAAGAGCAACTCGCCGCCATCTCCAGCGCCGTAGATAAAGACACGCCGGCCTTCGGCGACTTTCGAATTCGGAAGCAACTGCCGAAACAGTCTGAACGCCATGCGGCTGCCTCCCAAAAACAGCAGCATGAGAATCCCATCAAGAACAAAAGCAGCTCGCGAGAAACCTTCAAAGCGGAAGGCGAAGAGCAAAACCAGAACGCTGATTACCGAGCTGAGCACCACTGCCTTTACGAATACGATCAGATCATCGAGCCCGGTATAACGCCACAAACCCCGGTACACACCAATTGCCAGGAAGGTCGCCATCTTGACGAAAACGAGCACCGGCACTGTGCGCAAAAACAAATTCCAAGCCTGGCTGCCAGAAAAGGCGCCAAACTTGATCGCGTAGGCGCTCCAATATGCCAGCACGATTAGTACTACATCGAGTAGTACTTCAAAAATGCGACGCTTGTATGAGACATCAACCAGAAATGTGTAAAGAGACTTATCCTTTAACGCCTGCGCTTCTTCACTCTGGTCGTACACTTTGACGCCCGCGAGATAGACACCCAGCAACGTCAGTAGAATCGTGAAGCCGGCGATCGCCGCCAGGCTCACATCCAGTTTCATTCTTTGCACGAGGAGGGCCAGGATTCCCGATAGGGCAGCAAAACCGTAGAGCATCCAAACTGCACGCTGCTCCGACATGCCAAGGGCAACCAGGCGATGCGACGTGTGATCGCGCCCTCCTTGAGAAGCAGCGCGTCCCGAAGCCTTCCGCAGGATCGTCACGAAAGTCGTGTCGAAGATCGGAATAAACAGAACCAGGATCGGCACTGCAAGAACCGGCAACAGGCTGCGCGAGCGGCCACCAGCGACATTTACCAAAGCCGAACTCGCCAGAAAGAATCCAATGAAGAGCGAACCACAGTCGCCCATGAAGATTGATGCTGGATTCGAGTTATAAACCAGGAACCCAAGGAGGGCGCCGGCAAACGTCATCATCATCAACGCCTCAGTCAACTGGCCGGTGGTGAGGAAGTTGAGGGCCAGAAACGCTGAACCGATCACGGCAATCCCGGCGGCCAAACCGTCCATGTTGTCCAGGAGGTTGAGCGCGTTCGTGATTCCGATTAGCCAAAAAATCGTGAGTACGACGTTGAGCGAATGGGAACCGGTCCATGGCAGGGTCAATCCGTAATAGATCACAAAGGCCGAGCCCATGATCTGTCCGATCAACTTCTGATAGGGCTTGGTGTGAATCAGATCGTCGACTAGACCGACGAGGAAAAGGAAAGAGCTGGCGCTGATGATGACCCAACTGTACGAGACGCTCGGATTGGTGCTGTCAAAACCGAAGAGTTTGTTCGGTCGGAAATAGAGCAGATAAGAAATCACTACCGAGAGCCAGATGGCTACGCCGCCCAGCATCGCGGTCGGTTTTTTATGCCAGCGGTCGCTCTTTGGTTTAGCTACGAGACCGATGCGTCGCGCGAAGGCGCGCACGAGCGGCGTCAGCGCGAGGGCCAGACCAAAGGCCATCGCGACTGACAGCAGATTAAGCGAGCTAAAGGGCATCGTTCAGCGAGACGGAGCGCTCGAATTGTAATTTGAACTTGCGGCGAAGAGAAGCTAGTCGATCCGCGCGGAGCAATGCAAGTGAGCAGATTTGCTGTAGGGGCGGCACTCCGTGGCCGCCCCTGCGTTTTGAAAATCGGACGCCCACAGCGGTGCGACCATCAAGACCTCCTTTACCCGAGGCGCGCCCCCCAGATTGCCGCCACAAAAGGACGGGCTGGCAAGCCGCCTTCCTGACCTTGAGACCTTATTGCGCGGCCGCTGCCGAAGGTCGACCGCTCTGGTGATCGATCACGCTTTGAAGAATTCCGTCGAGCTTCATCTTCGGCGCGAATCCCACCAACTCCTTAATCTTGGTTATGTCGGGAATGCGCCGCGGCATGTCCTCAAAACCTTCTTCGTAAGCCTCATCGTAAGGCACAAAGATGATTTCGGAATCTGACTTGGTCAGTTCTTTCACACGGTTGGCGAGATCCAAAATCGAAATCTCTTCATTGGAGCCGATATTGAACACCTGCCCCACCGCGGTCGGTTCATCCATCAACTTGATCAGCGCTCCCACCACGTCGCCAACATAACCAAAACAGCGTCGCTGCTGGCCGTCGCCATAGACGGTGAGGGGTCGACCGGCAAGAGCTTGCTTCACGAAAGTTGGAATCACCATGCCGTATTGGCCGGTCTGGCGGGGGCCAACCGTATTGAAGAGAC
>JBAPXA010000520.1:0-12840 GCA_049283975.1 Pyrinomonadaceae bacterium
ACGTTAGACACGGTGCCGCATTTCACCGGGCTGAAGCCCGGTGTGAATGAGAGTATTGAATTCTAATTTGGCTTAAGTTTTTGGAACGACCGCTTGAAAGTATCGCCTTCTCGTGCGTCCCTTCGTCTAGGTAGATAAGAGGCCGCTCTCTCACGGCTCCGACACGAGTTTGACTGCCGTACGGGACTCCATACCATCGTTTCTACCTAAGCGTTGACTGCCCTGCTCAGTGGGTATACAGTCCGCGCATCGCACACACTTCTCTGCTGCGGGCCGAACACCCGGAGCCTGCGCGCACCGAGCGCGCCCGACCTTCCTCCCTCTGACCGGCCCTCTCCAGAATTCGCGCCGACATGCGCTTCGAAAAGGAGAATAATCATGTACAAATTCGGCAAATCGTTTGTCGCCCTTGCTACGCTGTTCCTCGTTGCAATGCTTTTAATAGCTTTGGTAGCGGCTGACAATTCTGCTGTCCAGAGTCAGACGAAAACTCAGGTTGAGGGTGTTTGGAAGCTTGTCGAGGTGGTAACGCCTCCAAAAACTCCTGCTGAGAAGGCCACTTCGATAACAGACCCCCAACCCGGTATGATCATTTTCACAAAGGGTCATTACAGCGGAATTGCGGTGAGGGCAAGACAGCCACGCGCTGCCGTTGCGCCAGCCAAAGACCCTGCGAACCTCACGGACGCCGAGAAGATTGCCCGATACGAACAGTGGAGCCCCTTTATGGCGAACTCTGGCACCTATGAAGTGAAGGGAACGACGCTCCAAATGCACCCCATCGTTGCAAAGAGCGTCGAGGTGATGACTAGCGGAACACCCATTACTTGGGAATTGAAGCTGGAGGCCCCCAACACGCTCTGGTTGATACCGCCCGCGGATCGGGCCACGACTGACGCGCGGCTTAAATTTACAAGATTAGAATAAGAGCCAAGCGTTCCGCTGCAGCCGACGTAACGACAGGTGGATGTACTCCTTCACTGTGAGTCATCAACCTGCCGCTCGCCGGTGGCCGCTGAAGCAGTAAGCCTTAAGATCTCCCGGCAGCAGTTCATCGAGGCGTTTCCATTTCCTTAAGCCATTTATAATCTGGTTCCAACTCGGAATGCTTTGGGACGCCAAGAAATCTTCACATCCTCGAAATCAATCTCGACAATGATCGGCTCAGTCGTTTCTTAAAAGGCTCAGAAAGGTCTTGATTTTAGGTTCCACTCGACGTATATATGGCGCAACCACATATGGAGACAGCTGGCATGCTGGACCGAGATCTAAAAAGAGGCAGCACGGAAATGCTGATTATGGCGATGGTGGAGGATCGGCCCCGCCACGGCTATGAGATTGGGAAGCTAATCGAGCAGCGCTCAAACGGGGTGTTGCAATTTCACGTCGCATCGCTCTACCCACTGCTCTATCGTCTGGAGAAACGCGGCTTTATTAAGGGGCGTTGGGTAGAAAAACCCGGACAACGCCGGCGGCGCTTTTATACATTGACAGCAGCAGGTCGCAAGATCCTGGCAGAACAGCGGCGCACTTGGAAAGACTTCTTCGCCGCGCTCGATCTCGTCGCTGGGATTAATCCTGCGTGAAGGTGACGCAATCATGCCTGATTGGAAGAAAGAAATCAGAAAGCGGCTCGCGGGGTTGCGGCTGGCTCCCACGCGCGAGGCCGAGATCGTCGAGGAGGTGGCCCAGTATCTTGAGGATTGCTACGAGGAGTTGCTAGCCGGTGGGACAACAAAAGCAGATTCCCGGCGCAAGACATTGCAGGAGTTGAATGAGAGCGACTCCTTAACGAAGGAACTGAGTCTGATCGAACCCCCAGTCAGCCAGGAACCGATAGTCCTCGGAGCAAGGGGAGCCAGGGGAATCAACCTGTTGTGGGATCTGTTGCAAGACTTGCGCTTCGGAATACGAATGCTACTCAAGAGCAAAGGCTTCACGATGGTTGCCGTGCTTTCGCTGGGACTGGGCATTGGCGCAAACACGGCGTTGTTCAGCGTCCTGGATGCCGTGCTGCTGAAGACCTTGCCGGTCACAGAGTCGGAACGCCTGGTGCTCTTTGAATGGCAAGCCGGACGCCCCTTCAGGATCAATGGGGCGAGCGGCAATTCGTCCGTACCTGTCCCACCGGGAAGACGCGGGCTTTCGCTGTTTCGATATGAGGTCTTTGAAAGGATGCGCCAAGCCGAGCGGCACGCGTCAGACAGCCCTCTCAGCGATTTTTTTGCCTTCGCTCCAACGCGTGAACTGAATGCGGTTGTGGGGGATGAGGCGCAGATCGTTAGCGGCCAAGCCGTGTCCGGAGGCTATTACGCCGGGCTCGGCGTGCAACCGAGCCTGGGACGCGTGATCAGTTACGAAGATGACAAGCCGGGCGCAGCGCCGGTAGTCGTCCTCAGCCATCAGTTTTGGCAGGAGCGGTTCGGCGCAAGCCCGGCAGTCATCGGTCAGCCGCTCAAACTCAACCAGCAATTCTTCACCATCATCGGCGTCACGCCGCCCGGCTTCGCCGAAATATCGCAAGTGGATTATCACCCCGTCGTCACCGTCCCGTTGGTCTGCGAGCCTTTGTTGCAGAGTGAGCGCAGCAACTTGGGTACAGCGAAAGAACCGGGCGTGTGGTGGCTGAATTTGATGGGGCGCCTCAAACCGGACGCGACCTATGAACAGGCGCGCGACAGCTTGAACGGCGCTTTTCAAGCCGCCGCGTTGGAAGTAATGCCGCCACCGCGCAAGGCAAATGAACCGGCGCAACTCGAACCGAAAGACTTCCCTCGCCTGATCGCGGAATCCGGCAGCCGTGGGATGCTGGACAGCCGCCGGCGTTATTCATCCACCATCTATGGATTGTTCATCGTGGTGGCGCTGGTGCTGATGATTGCGTGCGCCAATGTGGCTAACCTGCTGCTGGCGCGAGCGGCGTTGCGCGCCGCAGAGGTCAATGTGCGGCTGGCAGTCGGCGCGGGGCGCTGGCGTTTGATCAGGCAACTGCTGACCGAGAGTGTGTTGCTCGCGGCGCTCGGCGGCGCGGTCGGCGTGCTCTTCGCCTTCTGGGGCAAGAGCGCGCTCTTGGCGCTAGCCGAAAAAGAAACGGGAATCTTACCCAACGGCGTTGACCTTGGTCTGAATTGGCGAGTGCTCCTGTTCACGCTCGCCGTCTCTCTATTAACCGGCCTGCTGTTCGGTTTGGCGCCTGCGTGGCGCGCGACGAGCCAGGATTTGACGACGGCGCTCAAACAGAGCCGCCGCACAACGGGCGCCGTGTCACGGTTGAGTAAAGGGCTGCTCGTGGCGCAGGTCGCGCTGTCGCTTTTGCTATTGGTCGGCGCGGGTTTGTTCATCCGCACGCTCTACAACCTGCAACACGTCAACCTGGGATTCAATCAGGAGAACCTCATCCTCTTCCGGTTGCAGCCGCAGCAGAGCGGGTACAAAGACGAACAGCTGTGGCAATTCTATCAACAACTCTTTTCGCGGCTGGATCACCTGCCCGGGGTAAGCGCGGCGACGTTCGGGAAAGTCCCGCTCATTGCCAATGACAACTGGTTCAATGACGTCTTGCTGCCCGGCGAGACGGAACAGACCGCGGGAAAGCACGAGACGATGTTGCAAACGGTCCGCGAGAACTATTTTGCGACGCTGGAAATCCCTCAGCTACGCGGGCGCGGCTTCACCGCGCAAGATGACCAGCGTGCGCCCCAAGTCGCCATCGTCAATCAAACCTTCGCGAGCCAGTTCTTCCCCAACGAAGACGTACTCGGCAAGCACGTCACGCCGAGCGGGGGCCAGGAAGTCGAGATCATCGGCGTGGTGGCCGACACCAAATACAGTAGCCAGCGCGAAGAAGTCACGCCGCTGCTTTACACACCGTGGCAGCAGGAAGGCGCGGTGATTGGCGATATGCATTTCGCCTTGCGCACGACACGCGAACCGGCCGCGTTTGCCGCCGAGGTTCGTCGAATCGTGCGCGAACTGGACAGCAATCTGCCGGTCACGGAAGTCAGCACGCAAACTGCGCGCGCCCAAGCCACCCTGGGACCGGAACGGTTGTCTGCACGGCTCTTGAGTTTCTTCGGCGCAGCCGCGCTCTTGCTTGCGGCCATCGGCCTGTCGGGAGTGCTCGCCTATTCTGTCGCCCAACGCACAAATGAGATCGGCATTCGCATGGCGCTTGGCGCGCAAACTGCCAACGTCTTGCGGCTGATCGTCTGGCAAGGAATGAGGTTGGTGTTGCTCGGACTGACCTTGGGGGCGGTGGCTGGGTATGGGCTAAAGCGACTCATTGCGAGCCAGTATTTCGCAGAGGATGCCTGGCAACGACAGATGGCGGAGCAGCTTTACGGTGTGAGCGGGACTGACCCATTGACCTTCCTTGTGATCGCGGCCCTCCTCACGTTGGTGGCGTTGGTTGCTTGCTGGCTGCCAGCCCGCAAGGCAGCGCAAGTAGATCCGCTGGAGGCGCTTCGCTACGAGTAGCGCGGGGTGTTTCTGTATACGCAGCCCTGGCCTATGTCTGAGCTGGTCCAAAGTTCCTGGGTAACGCAAGGTTGTAGCGCGGGAATGTATTCAATAACCAGGGCCGTTTGATCGTCAGCCAATCGCAAGTCCGACGCCAACGTAATAAAATCATTCCTTGTCGAGCAACTCTGTTGTGTATTCGGTGACACTGGCCGGCTGAGCCACGTTGTCTCTTTTCATCTCAGATACGGCATGGTCGTCGAATGGAATGCTTTGAGCAGGTGGTAGGGTGCCCTCATGAACAGCGGGTCCGAGTCGCGCCGTCAGATCAGCGGCATCGATTGCTGATGCCGCCTCATGCGAACGGGCAGTTGCTTTGAAGAGCAACTGTAAAGCTGCCTGAATGAGCCAGCGAAGGACGAGAAGCAAAAGAAATCCAACGGTCATGATTAGGAGCGTCGTCGCCCCCCTGTTGCCAAGATTAATAAGAGGTGCGAGCAACATTGCCTTCAATGTGACAATGAAAAGTAATATCGCGCCCAAATTAATCCCGGTTTGCTGCCTCGACAGGTCATGCGGTTCCTCTTCGCTTCCGGAGAAAAGCTTATGCAACGTGCGGACGAGAGGATTAAAGAGGAGAAGAACGAAAGCTAGCGTGAAGCCCAAGATAAAGAATGCCTGGGGAAGCAGAACATCGAGCGGCCCTTGACCAATGATAAACCCCCATAGCACCGCCACGATTCCGCCGATGAACATCAATGAAGCACCGATGCTAATGTCCTTTTGACGCGGCAGAATGCTCTCGGCACTTGGTCGCTCATCGGTTGACAGCGCCTCATCATGTTCAATAAGTGACCTCACATCATCAAGACGAAAGCCACAGCGCGAACAGAAACGCAGGCGATTTGAAGGTTGAACTTGGCTACACTTGGGGCAAAACATAGTTGTTTAAGTGATGTTACATTTAGTCCCCTAATACCGCCACCCCCCTCGTTCTCAAAATAAGCGAGGAGATGAAGAATGACTAAGCTTGGATTATCGAAAGAGAGTGGCAACATGACTGTGATTAACGAGTAACGAGAGACCAAAACTGTTTGTCGAAGAGCTGGCTCCGGTCTCAGGTCGTCCATTATTGATGTACTTCATGGTGATTGAAGACAACGATTATTGACGCCAGCGAAACCAATCCATAGAATTTCCGAGAATTCGATAAGACAACTAACCCTCGAGCGCAGCTCCTTGAGCTAAGCCGAGCTAGATTCCCCATCGCTTCCCGACAAGCGGAACATGGTAGGGCCATGTCTGGTTCCGAGAAGTTAATCGAGATTCAGCAAGCCAAAGCGGCGTTTCGCGAAAGTGAAGAGCATTATCGCGCGGTGACCGACGCGGCCACGGATGCGATCTACGATCAATTCAGACAGCACCATCCTTATCGTCAATCCCGCCACGGAAAGGATCTTCGGTTAGTCAACCACAGAACTGATCGGTCAACCGCTCACCATGCTGATGCCGGAATATCTGCGTCATCTGCACAAGCCCGGAATCACGCGCTACCTGGAAACTGGCCGGAAGCATATGGGGTGGGCAGCCGTGCGATTGCCGGCCGCAATAGATTCGGCTCTAAAAGCGGAAGACTATTTGTTGAACTCCCCGATCACTATGAAGAACATTGAACCGCCAACGCGGGAGGAATTATGACAACGCGCGCAGAATTAAGCGCCGCCGAAGAATACGGCCATGGCCACACACCTCTGATGCGAGCGGCGCTCGATGGAAACACTGAGAGAGTAAAAGAACTGCTCCATCAAGGCGCGGAGATAAACCAGAGAGACGATCACGGCCGGACAGCGTTGATGTTTGCCGCCATCAACATGCACTACGAGACGATGAAAGTGTTGTTGGAATCCGGCGCTGACGTCAATGCCCAGAGTAATGAAGGAGGAACGGCCTTGATGGGGGCTGCTTTGGCCGGTGATCTCAGGATGGTTCAAGCTTTATTGGATAAAGGTGCTGACGTGCACGCTAGACTGCCTGAGACAAATGAGAGTGCTGTGACATTAGCGGCGAGCCACGGCTATGACGAGATCGCTCGCCTGTTGAATCAAATTGATTGAGAACCACGCTGCTGCGCTAAACCGGCCGTAACAATCGCCGCTCAAGTAGATTCGGAAAACCTGAAGTTACGAGGACGGCACAACAAAAAAAGGAGAGTGTTATGAGTACTATCACCACGAAAGATGGAACGCAGATTTACTACAAGGATTGGGGCACTGGCCCGGTCGTTACGTTCTCGCACGGCTGGCCCTTGAATGCCGACATGTGGGACGGACAAATGCTCTTCCTCGCACAGAACGGCTTCCGCTGCGTGGCGCACGACCGACGTGGCCACGGCCGATCCAGCCAGGCCTCATCGGGCAATGACATGGACGGCTATGCCGACGATCTTGCGGCAGTGATCGAAGCCCTCGATCTCAAGCAAGTCACGCTGGTTGGTCACTCAACGGGAGGCGGAGAAGTCGCGCGCTACATCGGCCGTCACGGAACGAGCCGAGTCGCCAAGGCCGTCCTGATCGCCGCAGTACCCCCACTCATGCTGAAGACCGACGCCAATCCCGAAGGCTTGCCCATCGAGCTGTTCGACGGCATTCGTGCGAGCCTCATGAAAGACCGCTCGCAGGCCTACAGGGATTTTGCAGTCCCGTTCTATGGCGCCAACCGGCCTGGTGACAAGGTGTCGCAGGGCGTGCTCGATCAGTTCTGGGCCTGGAGTATGCAGTCCGGTCTGAAGAACGCCTACGAAAGCGTCAAAGCCTTCTCCGAGACCGATTTCACCGAGGACCTCAAGAAGTTCGATGTACCGACTTTGGTACTTCACGGCGAGGACGACCAGGTCGTTCCGGTGAAGAACTCCGCTATGAAGTCGGCCCGACTCATCAAGGGCGCGAAGGACATCTACTACCCAGGCGCGCCGCACGGCATCACCGCCACGCATCAGGATCAGATCAACGCAGAACTGCTCGCCTTCATTAAGGGAGAGAAGTACGATGTCGCCCACAGCTAAGCCGGCCATTACGAGCGGAAAGACGCAAGTCCTGGGAAGCATCACGGTGATCGACACGCCGCTCGTCACCGGGGCAATGGACTATGCCCGGACTCATTCCGAACCGTATCTCTTCAACCATGCTGTCCGATCCTGGCTGTTCGCAGCCCGGATCGGACAGCTGCAGGGCATAGCCCACGACGCGGAAGTGGTCGCGGTCGGCTCGCTGCTGCACGACCTCGGGCTAACTAACAGCTTCACGGGTCAAAAGCGCTTCGAGATAGAAGGGGCCGACGCAGCGCGGGCGTTCGCACGCGAGCAGGGCCTCGACGACGCCCGGGTGCAGTTGATCTGGGACAGCGTCGCTCTGAATTCCACCCCATCGATCGGACTGTACAAGGAGGCGGAAGTCGCGCTCTGCACGGCTGGGATCGGCGTTGAATTCGGATTCCAGTACGACCGGATCCCGCCGAACGAAATGAAGAGCATCCTCGCCGCATTTCCCCGCCTCGACATGAAGCGGCACTTCACGGATTCAGTCTGCCGCATTGTCAAGACCAAGCCAGAGACCACCTACGACAATTTCGCGGGCGACTTCGGGGAACGTTTTGTCCCCGGCTACAAGCGGCCTTCTACGGTGGATTTCCTGATGGATGCACCGTTCCAGGAGTAGGTGGGGTATGACTTGTATCGCCAATTGAGGAGGCACGAGGAGAGTCATAATTGAGAATGATCGGCAACGCCGAGCGGTTTGACGAAGGAGAAAGTCTGACGGACTAGCTGAGGAATGAGTTCATCAGCCAGCTAGTCAAGAATCTGGTCAATTGCTACGAGGCACGAAGACCAGATTAAGGATGAATGTTTGCTTTGGAGGTTCACATGAGCGAAGAAGACCTGGAGTTGCTGATAACACTGGATGAGCCATGGGATGGCCACGAGGATACCTTCAACCATCTTCAGGATGAAAATACGATCGGCTATCGACCCGGTAAGCCGCTCCTTACAGCGAGTCGACCCGATCAGCGAACGGAAGTCATTGTTGGTGATGACTCCTCCAAGTTGGCTGGTTGACAAGTTCGGCTCTTCCGCCGAACACGTTTCGAAATTTAGAAAGGGAAATCCTGAAAGGAGACATGAAGATGAAGTGTAGTGAGTTCATGACGACCAACCCCGCGTGCTGTTTACCGGGTGATACGGTGGATAGTGCGGCGCAATTAATGCAGAGGGAGGATGTGGGCCCAGTCCCCGTGATAGATAGTCAGCAAACGAAACGACTCATTGGTATCGTCACGGACCGCGACTTGGCTTTGAAGATTGTGGCTGACGGCCGAGACGCCAAGAACACCCAGGTTGAAGCGGTAATGACGCGTGATTTGATAACGTGTCGCGAAGATGACGACCTGCAAGCGGCACTTGCTGCCATGGGCAAGCACCAGGTGCGGCGGATTCCCATCGTGGACGGGCAGAACCGACTCGTCGGCATCATCGCGCAGGCCGACGTCGCAACGCGCGCCGGCCATGAGAAGGAGACCGGCGAAATCGTTGAACAGATCTCAAAATCTCGCGCCCAATCTAGTGCGGGTTAGCATTGAGCCCGATGCTAATTGAGTTGCTAACTGGAGCCTTGTACCAAAAAGTCTGGCGCTGTAGGCGCCCAACGTTTATAGAATCGGATGTTCAAATGCGCCCCGTCCGGGGCGCAATGTTGGTCATTTCGCTCCCTAACGGAGCGAAAGAAGTTCGCCAATCGACCTCGAGCTATAAACATTGCGTCCCTACGGGACGAGCGCAGTCCACATTTTGTGCAGCACCGCTAACTGGAGGAACGGATGAACAAGCCTCGCATCTTCTTAGGCTCGTCAGGAAAACAGGAGAAGCTACTGCAGGCATTGACACGCGGTCTCGAGGACGTCGCGCAAGTACAACCCTGGACGACTTCCTTCAATCCTGGGATTACCACACTTGAACGTCTCCTCGAGCTTACCCGTGAAGTCGACTTCGCAGCGTTCGTGTTTGCTCATGACGACTGGACGACTCAGAGCCCGCAGGTATTGCCGTCGCCCGAGTCCGGTCAGGCTTCTCCGCGAGACAATGTTGTCTTCGAAGCCGGCCTTTTCGGTGGAACTCTCGGAATGCGCCGAACCTTCATCCTTCACGCGAACGGTTCCAAGCTTCCCAGCGATCTCCTTGGCCTCACGTGTGTACGTTACGAAGCGACCACTCCGACCGCGGTCAGAGTCATCAACCAGAAGCTCCGGCAAGCGATCGAGACCGAGGGCCGCGTCGCCCGCATCGAAGGTCTATGGTGGCAGTTCTCCCTGACGGAGCGCACCGCCCGGGAGCCTTCCGCCGTGAGCCTGCTGAGGATTTCGCGTGACCGCGACGGCACGCTGGAGCTGACCGGTCGTTCATGGCAAGAGGACGGCACCCTGTCAGCCAGATATTGGAGCGAAGCGGTGAAAGAGAAGAAGGAGTCTGCGGGCATCTTCTACTATTGGAAGGGAGAACGTCCGCTGCAGCCGGACGCCCCACAGTTGGACGGGACTGGGGAAATCCGAATGGAGTCCTCCGAGCGCGCGTCCGGGTACTTCACGACTCGTGCGGACACGCACCCGAGAGTGAACACGCGGACGGCCGGTGTTTACCTGCGCGCGGATCCCGAGGACCTGAGCACCCTCGACGGCGACGATCGGAAACGCGCCGAGCTGATCGCAGAGCGGCTGCGGCATTGGAAGTCGATCAAGACCGCCTAAGATCAGCGCACGGCAGACGCCTGGCTCTGTCGGTATTGACGAGATTTAGTTGAAAACGGGCTTCGACAGTGACACGCTAAGAGTTCGCCGTTGGATTTGCTATCGAAGCGAGCACCATTTTCTAACTTGCAAGGAGTCCTGATCATGTACATGAGACTGTTGATTTCCGTTGTGCTGCTCACCGTGCTTGGAGTTGTCGCAGTGGCGCAACAACCAGCGCCCCCCAAAACACACTTGAAGGTCGGTGACGCGGCTCCCGATTTCACTCTTCGAGCCACGGACGGAAAGACCTATAAGCTTAGCGATTTCAAAGGCAAGAAGAACGTCGTACTGGCGATTTATGTGCTGGCATTCACTGGTGGTTGAACGAAGGAAATGAAGGCGTATCAGGCTGATATCGCCAAATTCGAATCAACCGACACTCAGGTTTTCGGCATGAGTGTAGACAGCGTTCCCGCCAACCGCGAATTTGCCAAACAGATAGGAGTCACCTTTCCACTACTTAGCGATTTCAAACGCACTGTGGTCAGGGACTATGGGGTGTTCAACGAGGAGCAGGGCTTTGGAAATCGTGCAACCTTCCTGATCGATAAAGAAGGCGTCATTCGGCACATCGACGAAGGAAACGTCGCCGTCGATCCAAGCACTGTTGTGGAGGCGTGTAACGTTCTCACGCATCGGAAAGCGTCGCCCTAGGAGCACGCGCCTCCTTTCAACGAATCATAATTCTTTTCACCGTTCGAGAAATATTTACGATGGGCCGAACCGCTGCCGGTATTCGACCGAAGTCACAAAACCCGTAACCATGCCACGCGGATCGTTTGTCTGATTGATGACATCCAACCAATCCAAATAGAACGCGTCGGGGTCACGCCTTAAGTAACCAAAGTATTCCATCACTACGTAACCTTCGTTGAAATACTTCGCAGATACGGCCGCGCTTTCGACAATCTGTCGCAGCACCTGAGCTCGTGTGAGCGTGGCGTTCGTTAAACCATCAATCAGAGATTGCCGAGTCGGTGTTGGAAATGTCGCGCTCACGCCGGCGGTCGATAACAATTTATCCACGTATTCGGTAGGGTTCAGGCTGCCATATAGGGCCACGAATTCCGGACGCGCGACAAAATCAACTGCAAACTGATCCTTGGCCGCGTCCAGTTGCGCGTCCGTCAAGAAGCCACTAACGGTAGCGACATCCGGCGCAAACTGTGCAAAGTCCGGCTTGTGGCCGGCACCCGGAGGGTCAACTCCAGCAATGCCAGGGAAGCTCACTGGATAGAATTTGAAGACATAGTAGCCGCGCGCTTGAAATTCATCCGATTGATAGAACAGTTGTGAAACGTGAATCCGATCGCAGCTCGTGTCTCCCGGGACGCAGTTATTGATCGTGCTGGTCCAACCGGCGAAGCCCGCCGGGTCAGGTTCGCGCCCGAGGAAGTCTATGTACAGCTGCCGCACTAAGAAGTCCGTTTGATCGATCGGGTTCGGACCATTCACCGTCTCGTTGTCATTGATAGTGACAGTTGCCTTTGAGGGATCGCCTAAGTCTGCGCCCACAGCATCGCCGAGAGCGACGCGAAAATCCTCGGCTCCTTCAGCGTAGGAGTCATCGACAATCGCCACTGAGAAGGTTTTCGCCGAAGCGTCTCCGGGGGCCCAGGTCAGCGTCCCGCGCGTGTCGATAAAATCGCAGCGTGGCGACGCCGTGCCATTCGTGGTGCCGCATGGTTGCAAGCCGGCATCATCAACTGTAACGAAGTTGACCGAAGAGGCCGCGCTCGTATCACCGGAGCGCGTCACGGTGATGTCCACGCGCGGCCCGCTTTCCGCCACCGAAAAAATCGGCTCACTAAACTGAATTATTGTTGGCGTCGGTGTCGGTCTGGGTGTCGGCGTTGGCGTCGGTGTCGGCGTTGGCGTCGGTGTCGGCGTCGGTGTTGGCGTGGGTGTCGGAGTCGGTGTCGGTGTCGGTGTCGTCACGGCGATATTCAGAGTGCCGGTAACGGTCGAACTCCCATCGCTCGCTTGCAAAGTAAAAGCGGCAGTTGCTGCCTCGCAACTCGCAACGATGTCAGCCGTAACATTGCCTTCCGAGTTGATGATGTTTGAAATCGTCACGCCGTTTTCCGGATTGGGGGAGGTAACGGTGACGTTCACACTGCCGTTGCCACCATAGTTCGTGACGGTGGCGATTTGTGAATTACTGGCCGCCGAGCATTGCGTCAGCGACAAACCAGTTGCCGTCAGGATCGTTGGAGTATTGAGCAACACTGACACGGTGTCGAAATCGACGTTCGCAACGGCCAGATCGAGCTTGCCATCTCCGTTCAGATCGCCAACGGCGACGTATATCGGACGGTTGCTGGTGTCGAAATCCTGTTTGGTGGCAAAGCTCGGGGTGTCGGCTCCCGGGGTGGTGCTGTTCAGCAAGACCGAGACGTTGTCGGAATTGGAGTTCGCAACCACCAGATCGAGCTTCCCATCCCCGTTGAGATTACCAAGCGTGATTGAGGTCGGGATGAAGCCCGTGGCGAAGTCCTGTTTGGGTGAAAAGCTGGGTGTGGTAGCACCGGGCGCAGTGGTGTTGAG
>JBAPXA010000521.1:0-14408 GCA_049283975.1 Pyrinomonadaceae bacterium
AAACAAGGTCGAGCGCGAAAACATCTCTGTAACCCACCCCGCTCGGTTCGTTCTGATCGGCTCAGGCAATCCTGAAGAGGGTGAACTTCGCCCTCAATTGCTGGATCGTTTTGGCTTGAGTGTCGAAGTCAAAACCGAAGTTGAGTTGGACGACCGCGTTGAGATCGTTGAAAGGCGTGAAGCTTTCGACCGTGATGCAGAAGCCTTTTCAGTAGCGTTTGCTGAACAGCAAGCGCAGTTGCGGAAAAGAATCACCGCTGCACAAAAGCATGCGAGCGCAATTAGAGTTGAACGTACCCTCGTGCGTAGGATCGCCGAACTCTGCGCGGAACTGGGGATCGACGGCCATCGCGGTGAACTGACGATCACGAGGGCAGCGCGGGCACTCACGGCATTTGAGGGTAAAAAAAGAGTGGGTCCCTCTGAGATTACACGAGTCGCGGCGATGGCGTTGCGTCATCGCCTGCGGCGCGATCCTTTAGAGGAAGCAGGAGAGAGTGAACGAATTCAGCAGGCGCTTGAAAAAACTTTTCCCGAAACGCGGACGACCTCCACAGCTCGCTCAGGTGGCGATGGAGACGATGAAAATCAGGGAGGCCGCCCTCAACATGCAAATCAAGGCGATGGTTCGAGGTCGCGCAATTCTAATGACAAGCGCCGGGTAGCGAGTGGGAGTGCTCCTGCGACCGTTGGCGGGAAAACGTCGTCGATGCCAGTTGACGATCTTAAGGACCGCCTGGTTCGGCTGCCAAAGATCCTATCGTCGCCACGCGAATTGAAGACCGAGATAGCGTCGCAGAGCAATCGTCGCACGGGAGGTAACTCCGTCAGGAATCATCTAAGAGGACGATATGTGCGAGCGGCCGTAAAGAGAACTGAAGGGTCACGCGTGGCAGTCGATGCCACGCTGCGCGCGGCAGTATCAAGCCATCCCGCTCCGTTCAAGACTTCCGCAGGCCGGATTGCAGCAGATAGTCTTCGTTTCAAGGAACTAAGTTGCAAGACCGGCAGGCTTTTTATATTTGCCATTGATACTTCCGGCAGTATGGCTTTGCATCGCATCAAGCTGGCGAAAATTGCTGTCCTTAAGCTCTTGAAGCAATCGTACATCCGGCGCGACCAGGTTGCGATCGTAGGATTTCGTGGCGAGTCTGCCGAGTTGTACCTGTCTGCTTCGCGCAGCATCTTGCGCGCGCGCCGGGTGCTTGATTCGTTACGCGTGGGCGGTGGCACACCGCTAACGGCCGGCCTCGCCTGCGCCCTAAAACTTGCAAAAGACAGTCGTAGTAAGGTGGGCGAAGTCTCTGTCTTACTATTTACTGATGGCAACGCCAACGTAGCGCTCCACGCCGCACTGACCAGCGACCGTCGCTTGCGCCGACAGGCGATTGAAAAGGAACTGTCGCTGCTCGGTGTCGCATTCCGAAAGGCGCGGATCACTCTGACGGTAGTTGATACGCAAGATTCTTTTATTCGCACCGGCGACGCAGGAGCAGTAGCGAAACTGATGGGAGCGAGGTACAGCTTGATACCGATCGAGGTGGGAGCGGCGGCAAGCCGGCCTTCCTGACTGAGCGTGTTTCTCAGTGAGGCGTTGCAAAAGAACCCTGCTCCTCTCATTCACACCTGACTTCAGTCAGGTGTGTAAGGCACTGTGTTATGGAAACCGTTTAAACGGTTTTCCGTAGCTTACCGCTCACGTTTCCAGTTGACTAAAGCCAGGTGAGAATAAAATATGCAGATGATTCATTGTCGGAGACTCCTATCGCCCGACTTTCTGTGCAAATCCTCTGACTGGACGTATTCCTGACTTAACTTTTTCGGAGAGAACGAACTCTAAGTTCCAAAATGCAGTCGACAACGATGAAACAGCAGCTCGACCATTTGAAATCACAGGATACCGGTGGAGCCAAGGACCGTGATCAACAGGTTCTCGAGCTCTACAACCAGCTGGTTGAGATCGAGGAGCGGTTAATTCCCACGGGGCTCCACGTATTCGGCCAGCCCGGCGCGGTTGGTGAACGCGCGGACATGCTGCGGATGATCGCTTCATTTGACCGCCCTGAAGCCGGGGCTCGGGCGCTGCCAGATCTCGTAGCCGAAGGTCTCTGTGTCAGCGCCAGCGACGAACAAGTCGGCGAGATTGTCTACAGATCAGTGAGAGCGTTTGTTGACTCAGGACCTGATGCTGCGGTCTCGCTGTTGACTAATACGGCCAATGTCGCCGCGGAATTGTCTCGTCCGGTGTTTGGTCTGCTGGCCAACGTTTCCAAAGAGCTCGAAACCAACGGTGAGAATCAGGCGTTGATGCGTGCGCTTCGTGGTGAATACATTGAAGCGGGTCCGGGCGCAGACATCGTGCAGAACCCTGGCATCCTGCCTACCGGAAGAAACACACACGCGGTCAATCCTTACAACATACCGGCGCCGCTTGCTTATGCCCGCGCGGAGACGGTAGCTAACAATCTACTTGCCCGGCATTTGAAGGAGAATGGAAGTTATCCGCGAGCAATGGCCCTGGTGCTGTGGGGACTGGATAACATTAAGACGCATGGCGAAGGAGTAGCCCAAGCCCTCTGGTTGCTCGGGGTGAAACCCTTGCGTGACTCGCTCAATCGGGTGACGGAGGTTGAAGCTATTCCGCTCGATATCCTGGGTCGCCCGCGGATCGATGTCGTGATGACGATCTCTGGAATTTTTCGCGATCTCTTTAGTCCCACCGTGCAACTGCTGGATAAGGCCGTACGTCTGGTTGCCCAACTCGACGAACCGGATGAGCTTAACTATGTCAGGCGCAATGTGAACGAGCAGATGAGCGAAGGCGGCTGTGAATTTGATGACGCGGTGGCGCGCGTGTTTTCAAATGCGCCCGGGAACTACGGTACGAACGTCAACTTCATGGTGCTCGACTCGCAGTGGGAACGTGAAGAGACGCTCGGCGATTTGTTCGTAACGCGCAAATGTTTTGCGTACGGTCGCGATTCCAGCGGCCGCTCCATTGAAGGGCGCGAAGCAAGGGTAGCGATGGATCGGGCGCTGGCGCGCGTGGAGGCCACCTATCAAAACATTGACACCTTTGAGATCGGAATCACGGACGTAGATCACTATTTTGAATACCTGGGCGGAATTTCAAAGGCAGTAGAACAAAGGGCGAGTGCACGTCCGGCAATCTACTTGTCCGATTCGTTGACGCGAGAGTCGAAGATTAGAACGCTCGAAGAGACCGTGCGATTGGAGACGCGCGCCAAGACGCTGAACCCTAAATGGTACGAAGGCATGCTGCATCATGGTTTTCGTGGTGTGGCAGAGATCGAGAATCACGTCTCAAACACTTTTGGTTGGAGTGCGACGACAGATGCGGTCGACGATTGGATCTACACGGAAGTGGCGGAGACATTTGCACTTGAGCCAGCAATGTTGGAGCGGCTGCGAAACTTGAATCCGCACTCCGCGCATTTATTGGTGCGTCGCTTGTTGGAGGCGAATGGCCGTGGCTACTGGAACCCCGATCCGGATTTGTTAGATCGTCTTCGTGAGATTAACAACAGCCTTGAAGATCAACTTGAAGGTGTAGGCTAGGCCGCTGGTTCCTAGCCTCAATATGCTGAACCACTAAACCACACGAAAGCACACGAACAATTAGACAAAAGCGAAGAGAGAATTCGTGTTAGTTCGTGTGAATTAGTGGTTGCGTTTCTTAGCTCCCAAAAAGACGAGCCATTAATTGACAACTGAATTAGACCTAGCTCCCTAAGGAGGTTACCTCATGACCGAATTAGTCCTCAAGAATGAAGTCTATGAAATCATCGGCGCCGCATTGGAGGTTTATTGGAGCTTGGGGGCAGGATTAGCCGAACCGATTTACCAAGAAGCCATGGGAATTGAATTAGCTCACCGGAGCCTGCCTTTTGAGCCGCAGCATGAGCTTAGAATTTGGTACAAGGAGCGATTGTTAGAAAAAAGTACTTCCCTGATTTTGTCTGCTTCAATCAGATTATCGTTGAGATTAAGAGCATGGTTCGACTATCACCGATTGAAGAAGGTCAACTGCTCAATTACATGAGAATAACGCGAATGAGGGTTGGGCTCTTGATTAATTTTGGGGCGCGTCCAAAGCTAGAATCGAAGCGTTATGTGATCTAATCGGTGAACTACAATCGGGGCGAGAACGATGAACCACGAAGTGACACGTACAAACACGAAGGGCAAACCCCTTCGTGGCATTTTGTGTGGTTTCGTGGTTGGTTTTGTTTTGATCGAGCGCTGACCACCAAAGAATCTCAGACGCCAAAGGAAAATGAAGGCAACAGTCTTATACGTCGGGTCGAGTCTGCTGGCGCCGCTGAAAAATGCGCAGCGCGAGATTAATCACGACTACGAGCTCGACCTGGACGTTGCAGCCTATAACTTTGGTGCGGCCCTCGATCAAAAGGAGTGGGCCATCGTTGAACGCGACCTCGGCGAGTCTGATGTAGTTTTCATCATTCATGTAATGGATGGTGAGAATGCCACCCGACTCCTCGCTTCGCTCGACCAGCATCAAAAACGTCACCACGCTGTAATCGTAATCAACTGTATGCCTGACCTGATGCGGCGCACGCGCATGGGGAAGTTGGATGTGACCCGGCTGTTCGGACGAGGCGAAGGGGAGCAAGAGGGACGCGGGGACGCGGCGAAGGGGCGACGGGGGGAAGCGAGGACTCGACAGCCGAATGGAAAGAAGAATACAGGGCGGGCGCTTCGCTTGGTCACTGCTGCTGGTTCCTGGATTGGCCGCCAGGCGCGAACAAGCGCTGCCAACGGCGAGTCGGGTAAGCGGAAGAGCGACCACAGCTCTTATCTAAGGCTCGTAGACCACGTGCCCGCGATTCTTCGCTTTGTGCCCAGCGCCGGCACTTTGCGAGACGTCAAGAACTACCTTTATCTCTTTTGTTATTTCCTGCAGCCGACGCCGGCAAACATTCGCACCATGATCCTCTTCGCGTTGCAGCAGTATGTTCCGGACGCACGGCTCAAAGCGCTAAAGAAACTCCCCCCACCGGCTACCATGCCTTCAGTCGCGATTTATCATCCGGATGCCGCAGCCTTATTTGAGACATTCAAAAGCTATCGCAAGTGGTACCTGACCAAAAGTCCCAAGTCCCAAGTCTCAGATCCAAAGTCTGTTCAACGCTTGTTGGATCCTGAATCCACAGTGGGACTGCTTCTAATGAGACCTCAGATCGTCAGCAACACGCGTAAACACTACGACGCACTGATAAGAGCAATTGAAGCCGAGGGACTTAGCGTTATCCCCGCGATTTCAACGCTGATGGATAACCGGCAAGCATGTGAGAAGTTCTTTGTCGAAAATTCGAAATCTCAAGTCTCAGGTCCCAAGTCTCAAAACTCAAGTTTCACGTCTCAAGTTCCAGGTTTCAAGGGCAAAGGCCAAAGGCCAAAGACCAAAGACCAATTCATCTCAACGTCCCGTGTTAGTCAGATAGTGTCTCTAACCGGCTTTAGTTTTGTAGGCGGACCGGCGATGAACGACAGCGCCTCCGCTTCGGAATTTTTGCAGCGGCTCAATCGGCCCTATCGTTCGGCGGTCAGTCTTGATATGCAAACCATCGAGGCCTGGGAGGCGTCGCAAACCGGATTGAATCCCATTCAGGCAGGAATGCAAATCGCCATCCCGGAAATTGACGGCGCAACGGAACCTTTTGTTTACGGTGGAATGACGACTGCGGGAATTGAACCGATTGCACTCCAGGATCGTTGCGAGCGCTTAGCCCGCCGACTCAGCCGCTGGAATCGATTACGCACCGCCCCACGTAACGAACTAAAAATTGCTTTCGTCCTTTTTTGTTTTCCGCCGAACAAGGGAAACATCGGAACCGCCGCAGACCTGGATGTGTTTCCCAGTGTTTGGGAAACACTCGCTAACCTCAAGCGCGATGGCTACGACATAGATCTTCCTGATTCACCGGAGGCACTTCGCGACCTCGTACTCGGCGGCAACTCGGAAATGTATGCCGCATCCGCAAACGTCGGATATCGCATGACCGTCAGCGAGTATCGGCGGCTTTGTCCTTACGTTGACGATGTCGAAAAGGATTGGGGCAGGGCTCCGGGGTCAATTAATTCATTTGCGAATGAACTGTTAATTCAAGGTGTTCAGCTGGGAAATGTGTTCATAGGAGTACAGCCGACATTCGGGTATGAAGGCGACCCAATGCGTCTGATGATGGCTCGCAGTGGAGCGCCGCATCACGGGTTCATGGCTTTCTACGCGTATTTGTCCCGTGTACTCAATGTCGACGGCGTCGTTCATGTGGGCACGCACGGATCGCTGGAGTTCATGCCCGGTAAACAGGTAGGACTGTCAGGTGAGTGCTGGCCTGATCGCCTGATCGGCGAACTGCCGAATATTTATCTCTACAGCGTCAACAACCCTTCGGAAGGATCAATCGCCAAGCGCCGATCTTATGCCGAGCTGATCTCCTACCTGACGCCGCCTATCGAGAATGCCGGCTTATATAAGGAGCTAGCGACGTTGAAAGAGCTCGTGATGGCTTATCGGGAGACCGCGGAGAAAGGCGAACGGGCGAGATTGTTTGAGACGATCGAGGAATATCGCGGGCGCGCCCATTTTGAACCTGGTTAGGAATCTCATGGTCAGGAAGGGTGGTTTACCCCCGCTGGTTGAATGCCATTCAACCTCGGGCGGGGGCAAGCCCGCCTTCCGGACTGAGCATTTCGCTCAGTCGCCCTATTTGGATCGCGCTCGTCGCAGTGCTTCTCTAAATTGTTCCGGACTCACGCGATGGCGGAATGCCTCGACGCCGTCTAACGTAATTACAGGAATGTCGTAGCGATAGCGACGTCGCAAATCAGGATCGGTTTCGATGTTTACTTCCTCAAGCGTGTATTGGCCTTCGCAGTCCGCCGCCTGAATCGCCGCCTTGGCCTCATCACAAAGGTGACATTCGGGTTTTGAATAGATAACTACTTTAGTCATGACGTGATTGTGAGTGGCGCTCCGATCGTGTGTCCGCTTGAGCTCGAAACTAAACTCAAGCGCGTGAAAGACTTTCGTCGATTTATGTTGTAAATACCGCTTGCCACTGAATCGTGAAAAAGGTTATAAGTACCCGACCGCACCAATTTCATAAAATTTTTTTGGAGCGGGCGCTCTTAATGTTTACACGAAAATCTGAGCCACTCGGCAGAGAAAGTTCCCTGCACTGTGGGGAATTGTACTATTTGCTCTGCAATGGAAGTGAACGTGTATCTTCATAAGGCACGATTACCTGCCAGCCACGTTGCACTTCCCGACTGACGGAGGTTTCGTTAGTGGATAGTTCCAACAATCCGGATCAAGCACCTGCGGCTCCCGCAGTAGAAACTCCAGCGGGCACCCCGCCTGCCTCACCACCAGCGGCACCGAAGGCGGCAGTGCCGGCGGCGGCAGCGCGTCCCGTGGCGCCGCCAGGATCAGTAGTTGAAAGCGCACCGCCAGCCGTCAACAAGATGCGCCGGCGGATCGTCTGGGCGAGTATCACCGGATTTCTGGCCACTTGCTTCTTCATGTTCCTCAGGTTTTTCCTACCGCGCGCGATCTTCGAGCCTTCAAGTACTTTTCGCATAGGGCCTCCCGCCGACTACGCATTGGGTGTTGATACGAAGTGGCAACAGCAGTATCGCATCTGGGTCACCAAGACTTCCGACAGGCTTTTCGTGATTTATGCCCGCTGCACCCATCTCGGTTGCACTCCTGACTGGAAAGCCAGCGAAAACAAATTCAAGTGTCCCTGCCACGGTAGTGGTTACGACAGCGAAGGGATTAATTTCGAAGGTCCAGCGCCGCGCCCGATGGATCGTGCGCACGTTGAGTTGGACCCGGAGGGTCAAATTGTTGTGGATATCGCCCGGCTTTATCACTGGCCGAAGGGCGAAAAGGACGAGTTTGATGACGCGGGCGCCTACATTCCTTTGTAGGAACTGATGAGAAGTTATGGATCCTGAACGTCCTGATCAGACAGAGACCAAGCAGCTAAGCGGTGGCGAGAAAGGCAACACCAGCTTGATCGGGAAGGTGCGCGAGACGAGCACGGCGCTGAAGGACCGTGCCATTGAAGAAGCAAAGACTTACAAAGATCCTCAGGAAACCCAACTCTGGAAATCGATCTTTCGCGTCTCTCACGATCGTTCTGATCCGCGAAATCGCTCACTAGCAGTCCTTTCCAATGTCTTTCTGCATCTCCACCCGGCCAAGATCAATCGCGATGCGGTGCGCTATGCGTTCACCTGGGGCATGGGCGGGATAACTTTTTACCTTTTCATTGTGCTGACCTTCACGGGCGTGCTGTTGATGTTTTATTACCACCCGACGAAGGCCGATGCTTTTCGCGACATCCTCTACCTCGAGCACGACGTTCCTTTTGGAAAACTGCTGCGCAACATGCACCGCTGGGCGGCGCACTTGATGGTGATTACGACCTGGCTGCACATGTTTCGCGTGGTGTTGACGGGCTCATACAAGAAGCCCCGAGAGTTCAACTGGTGCGTGGGCGTTGTCTTGCTCGTGCTGACTCTGCTGCTTTCGTTTACCGGATATTTGCTGCCTGACGACCAACTGGGCTTCTGGGCGGTTACAGTGGGAACCAACATGGCTCGGGCCACACCGATGCTCGGTTCTGAAGGACCGTTTGGCGTGCAGTTGGGAATGACGCCGTTCAACGATGTGCGCTTTGGTCTTTTGGGTGGGTCAATCGTGGATTCAAACGCCTTGCTCAGATCATATATCTGGCATTGCATCGGCATCCCTTTGGTTGCGTCAATATTTATGGCGGTGCATTTCTGGCGTATTCGCAAGGACGGTGGCATCTCTGGCCCGGCGCCGGTGGTGCTCGAGTCTGAGATGAAAGCAGTGAAGAAGAAAACCTAGCTCGTGGCAAGCTAATCCTAAAGAGATATGGCTAAGCGATTCAACCTGAGCCGTGGAAAACTGATCGCCATCGTGGTGCTGGTGGGGCTCGTCGGTCTCGCCATCTTTATGGTTCAGGACTGGCAACAGCTCTGGAAGATTTCTTCCGCGCCTGACAACGTGCCCATCGTTGCCATGCTTTTCCTCGTCCCTTTCTTTACGTGGCTGGGAGTTAGACAGGCAAACGCCAACGATCGACTGATCGAAACTCTGGAAAGCGATCCCAAGCTCGCCAAAACTCACCATCGGAAAGTTGAACCATGGCGCCCGGGTTGGGCGCGCGAGCTGCACGTCTGGCCTTATCTCGTGCGCATAGAGTTTTTAGCTGCGGTGATCGTAACCGTCATTCTTTTTGTCTGGTCGATCACGCTCAACGCGCCTTTGGAAGAACCTGCTAACCCGAATCTCACCATGAATCCCTCGAAGGCTCCGTGGTACTTCCTCGGTTTGCAGGAGATGCTGGTTTATTTCGATCCCTGGATCGCGGGCGTGGTAATGCCGTCGATCATCATGATTGGCTTGATGGTTTTTCCCTACGTCGATTCAAATCCACTCGGCAACGGTTACTACACGCTCAAGCAAAGACGTTTCGCGGTGGGCATGTTCGGTGCGGGCTTTCTGATGTGGATTCTGCTGATCGTTATCGGCACGTTCATTCGCGGCCCGGGTTGGATCTGGTTCTGGCCTGGTCAAACGTGGGATCACAACGCCGTCGTCTTCGACAAGAACATCGACTTGCACGACTTCATCGCCACCAGTTGGCTGGGAAAGACACTGCATCTCGGATTCCTGCAAACCATGGTGGGCAAGGCAATCTTTGGTGCTCTTGTGGTCGGTGGTTTCTACATTCTGGGCGCGCTGTTTTTCCACTGGTTGATGAATGTTGACTTTAAGAGGATTAGGTTGCGACGGCCGCTGCGGCAGAACCTTTATCCCAAGAACGAATTTGAAAACAAGATTCTGGCGCGCACGAGCTTGCTCCAATACCTGACGTTTCAATTTTTTGCGGTCAGTGTGCTGCTCGCACTGCCGGTGAAATTGATTTTGCGCTTGGCCCTGACGATCAAGTACGTCTGGGTGACGCCTTTCTTTAATGTTTGAACGAATCCGAGATTAACGACGCGGAGGAATAACCCTGAGTGGCTGATGCTCCTGAAGCTGCCGAGTCGTTGGTAAAAAAAGAGCCAGAGGTTCCGGTAAACGATCCCATCGTCAGCCGCTCTACGAGCGGCATCATGTTGATCTGCGCCTTGCTGCTGACCGTTTCGCTCGCCTGGGCTCTTTTTGATGAGGCGCTTGGTCAGCGTCCCTGGAAGGGCATTCAGAAGGAATTTGTCAGCCGCTACAGTCGCTACCTCAGAAGTATCAAGCCGCAAGCCGGCAAAACCGAAGCTGAGCTTAAAGAGAGTCCGGAGTATCAAGAGCTGGAAGCGCAGGCACAAGCAGCGCTTGAGCAGGTAAAACCGGAGACTACCGACATCGATCGCAAGGTGGTGCAAATTCAGCGACAGCTCAACGCCGTCACCGATCCTTTTCAAAATCAGCGCGGTCGCCTCACCGTAATCAGCTACAACATCGAGACGGCCACCGGAACTGCCAAAGAGAAGTATCGCAAAGAAGCGGAGCGCAAACGCGCTGAGGTGGTGGAAGTCGAACTGCCCGCCGCCGATGGTTCAGGGGCACTTGCAGTTCAGAAAATGAACTATCAACAACTGGAAAAGTTCTACAACGACCTGCGTGATGAAAAGGCCCAACTGCTGGGGCGAAAAGCTGAGTTACTTAAGGAGCCGACAGAGGTTGCCAAAAAGCGTGACGATTATCTGAAACATCATTTGATCGGACTGGGGCCGACGCAGATTGATGGCCTGTTGCGCAAGATGGACGCTTTTGATTATTCCATCCTCGGTCATCAGATTAGCGTCAACTCTGCGGGTATCGTGGATCGTTGCGAGGTCTGCCACGTTGGCGTTCGTGAACCGCTCGACCTCAAA
Organism: Pyrinomonadaceae bacterium; assembly: GCA_049283975.1. Lineage (GTDB taxonomy): Bacteria > Acidobacteriota > Blastocatellia > Pyrinomonadales > Pyrinomonadaceae > PSRF01. Next base: position 10,960 of record JBAPXA010000521.1, read on the forward strand.
CCCGAAGACCTGGCTCCAGACGGTCCCGGAAAGAAGCCGGACAGCCTGGCTCGTGCCTTCGTTAGTCACCCAGATAAAGAATTGCTGCGAGTCCACAATCCTGATCGCTTCGGCTGTTCGGGCTGCCACTGGGGCAATGGTCGCGCGACGACCAGCGATATCAAAGGACACGGGCGGCACAAGTACTGGCTCTGGCCGCTCTTCGAGAAGGAAAACATTGAGGCCGGCTGCCAGCAGTGCCATGCGCGCGACCGAGTCACGCAGGGAGCCGAAACTCTGAACCTGGGCCGCGATCTCTTTGCCGAACGCGGTTGCGTCGGTTGCCACCGTTACGAAGGTTTCGATCGCGAGACCGATGCACTCTCAGCAGCGCGGCAGAACACGACGCAACTGGAAGAACAAATTCTTGCTAACGAGAAGCAGATTCGAGAGGACACCGAAGCTGCGAATCAGGCTGCCGACGATGCTGAGGCGCAAAGGCTATTGGCTCATGCTGAGTCGTTACGAGTAACGAACAGTCTGCTAGCGGCGCGAAAGGATCAGGTTAACCTGCAATCGAAATATCTGATGCAGGATCAGAAGAAGGTTGGACCGAATCTGAAAGATGTGAAGTTGAAACTGCGCAAGGAGTGGATTCCAGTTTGGCTCAAAGATCCTCAGGCTTTCCGGCCGGGAACCAAGATGCCACAGTTTTGGCGCTTTACAGTCGATAAGGACGGCGAGGAGCAGATCAAAGCTATTTCGGCTTATCTCTGGCAAGAGAGTTTTGACGGGAAACCTGCCGATCAGGCACGCGGCGATGCCACCAACGGCAAAGAACTCTTCGAAACGCGTGGCTGTCTCGCTTGCCACTCAATCGGCGAGGCCGATAGCGCTGTCGGCGGTCACTTTGCCGCTAACCTGCAAAAAATTGGCGAGAAGGCGAACTACGAATACATCGTCCGCTGGATTCACAATCCTCGGGAACGCTGGGCGCCCTATTGTCCCAAAGAGAAGCGCGATTTGACGCCGGAAGATTACGCCAACCACAATCAGCCTTACGTTTTTGACACTGAACTTCATTCGCGTTGCCCGAACGACGGCACTGAGCTGCAAGTGCAGAATATGACTGTCATGCCGAATTTCAGGCTGACAGACAGCGAAACACGCGATATCGCGACCTATCTTTTCTCGCTCTCATCGCCGCCTTCATATCCCGATGCGTCATACATGGACGATCCGAATCTGAAGGCGAAGGGTCAGGCGCTGATTAAGCAATACGGTTGCGCCGGTTGTCATGAAATCAAGGGCTTCGAGGAGGAACAACGAATCGGCAAAGAGCTGACTGTCGAAGGCGCAACTCCCATTGAGCGACTTGATTTTGCCCTCTTGACGCATGATGCGGAGAAAGGGCACGAGCCACCAATGCCACGTGACGAAGCGGAGGCCAATCACGAGGCTGCCGAGCCAAACACGAAACATGAAGCGAAGCCCTGGTATAACCATAAAGGCTTCTTCGAACACAAGCTCGCTGACCCTTCGATCTATGATCGCGGAAAAGAAAAGGATCCCAAGGATCAGCTGCGAATGCCAAAGCCATACCTGAAACCCGAATGGCGCAACGCGTTAACAACGCTATTACTGGGAAGTGTCGGAACAGAAGGAGCAAACGTGCCGCGCTCGTTGTTTTATGAGCCCGAGGATCAGCGGCGTCAGGACGTGCAGAACGGCTGGTGGATAATCAAGAAGTACAACTGTGTAGGCTGTCATCAGATTCAGGTCGGCCAAAGATCAGTTTTGATGGATGTTCCGTTCTATGAGACGCCGGAAGGAAAGGATCTGTTACCACCCCGGTTGACCAGTGAAGGCGCACGAGTGGATCCGAGCTGGCTGCTTCGCTTCCTGCATGATCCATCTCTAAGTGAAGCAAAAGGCACGACGGCGTTCGCGTTACCGCAACAACAGCCACAAGCGCAAGCTTCACCGCAGGCGAGTGCGAGTCCGGGCGCTTCCCCTGCAGCGCGGCCGGCGACAACTGCCGGCAGTCTGAAAGCTCAGCCAGGTTTGAATCGCAATGGCGTGCGACCTTATCTCAAAGCGCGCATGCCTACGTTCAACTTTTCACCGAATGAACTGCAAACCCTGGTGCGCTTCTTCATGGCCTTGTCCGGGCAGCAAGAGCCTTACATCAAGGAACCGCTGCAACCGCTAACAGAAGAAGAAAAGCTGGTCGCGCGGCAAATGTTTACGTCTGGCACTCCTTGTCTGAAGTGTCACATCACCGGCGACCCAGTGCATGACGAGAAGGCGATCGCGCCAAACTTCCTACTCGCAGGAGAGCGGCTAAAGCCCGATTGGACTTTCCGCTGGCTGTTAGACCCGGCACAGATTAGTCCGGGAACTGCGATGCCGAGCGGTCTGTTTAGAAGGGAAGGTGAACGTTGGGTGATTAACCTTCCCAACCCGCCGGCGAGCGCCAATGCTTATCATCAGGATCATGCGCAGCTTTTGGTTCGCTATATGCTCTTGCTGACCCCCGAAGAGCAACGCCGATTATTAGCGACTTCTCCGGTGCAGCCCGCAACGACTGCGCAATCGCAGGCGCAGGGTTCATTGCGACGCAAGCGCAACGATAATTTAGCTAATTCGCGACGGAAATATCGCCGCGGAGTGATTGCGCGAACTGCGCCGGGCCGGAACAATTCCCGAAGTCCAGGATTCTGATTCGTAATGACGCGGGTCTGCTGATCAGCTACGCCCGTGTTAGAGTTACAGGAAAGTTAATTTGATTTGGAGGACTAAATATGTCAACGAAGCAGTTGAAGGTCGGGACAATTCTGACCATCGTGCTCTCTCTACTAGCATTCGGATCATCATGTTCAAAAGCGCCAACAAACGACGCGGTTACCACGAACGAAACCGCTTCGGCAGGAACACCTTATACGGCTGGTGATGGCAGCGTGACTGGAGCGATTGCCTACAACGGAACGGCGCCCGCGCCGAAGAAGATCGACTCATCCGCCGACCCGGCTTGCGGACAAGCGAATCCTAATCTGTCTACCGAAGACACTGTCGTTAAAGACGGCAAGCTCGCGAACGTCTTCGTTTACGTCAAGGATGGCACGACGGCCGATGGCAAGAAGATCACTGACTTCAGCTATCCGACACCGTCCAGCGCAGCCGCGCTCGACCAGAAAGGATGTCACTACGTGCCGCACGTGCTTGGTTTGCAAACCAACCAGAAGCTAACCATCACCAACAGCGATCCGACGCAACACAACATTCACCCAACGCCCAAGAGCAATCCGGAATGGAATCAGACGCAGCCGAATGGCGCGGCTCCAATCGAGAAGACGTTTGCTCGCGCGGAAGTGTTGATTCCAGTGAAGTGTAATCAGCATCCGTGGATGAAGTCTTATATCGGCGTGTTGAAACACCCATTCTTCGCCGTTAGCGGAGAGGACGGAACC
>JBAPXA010000522.1:0-6907 GCA_049283975.1 Pyrinomonadaceae bacterium
CCCTTACTGAACTACAACGACCTGCGAGATTTTATGGAGCGGGTGCCGCCCCCATGGATCGTTAAGCCACGTTCCGATGTTTCTGCCATTGGAGTTAAGAAGATCAATGAGGTTGCTGAAGTCTGGCAGGCGTTTGATACGTTAGATAGCCGCGAACGTTTGCGCGAGCGCGCGGCGCATCATCTGCTCGCGCAATTTGTAAAAGGCGACGTCTTCCACGTTGATTCAATCGTCAGTAATGGTCGCGTGATCTTTTCGGGGGCCAATCAATATGGACGACCACCGATGGAGGTGGCGCACGGGGGTGGCGCCTACATCTCACATACAGTTGCGCGTGGTTCCGACGATGAACGGACGCTGCTGCGGATAAATCGCAAGCTGCTAAAGGCACTCGGCCTCCAACACGGCGCGGCTCATGCCGAATTCATCAAGAGCTTCACCGACGGTAAGTTCTACTTTTTGGAGATTGCGGCTCGCGTAGGTGGCGCTTACATTGCCGAAGTTCTGGAAGCTGCCTCGGGAATCAATCTCTGGCGCGAATGGGCGAAGTTGGAACTGTCAGAGAGTCCGGTACCCAGGATCACTCCGCAGCGCAAAGAATATGCAGGGATCGTTTTGTCACTGGCGCGGCAGGAGTTTCCGGATACTTCAGCCTACGACGATTCCGAAGTTGTTTACCGGGTCAGGAAGAAACATCACGTTGGTTTGATCGTGCGCTCGCCGAAGCTGGAACGGGTGCAGGAACTCTTGAGTGATTATGCGACGCGGTTCGCAACGGACTTCGCCGCTACCCTCCCGCCCCTGGAACGGGCTGAGTAGTAGACTTACCAAACGCCTGTTTTTACGGCTAGTGAGAGCTTTTCGCTGGAACTAGCAGTCGATTTTAAGAATTCGTACAGCTGTTTATCACCCATCCATTCTGCATAATTTGGGTCAAGGTCACTCAGATACTTGAGCCATGTCGCATGATCTTTTGTACCTAGCAGTTCCTCTTCGAAAACCTCCGCTTTTTTTAGAGCACTTGAGCCCGCGTTGAACTTTGCTTCACCTTCCCACTGAATCCAACGCACCACTTGCGGCCATCGGAGCATGATCACTAGCCAACGCGCCAGGGCCGATTCGGAACTAGCCTGCAATCCCTGCGCTCGGCGTGTCACCTGGCAAAGATCATAAAATCGCAGCAGATTCGTAAATCGCTTTATTCCTCGGGGACTAGCGCCCAGAAACGGTTCGTAGCGCTGAATGTGCTTTTGCAACGTGGGATTGTCATCGGTCAGCTGCTGAGCACGGGCCTTGATTAAGGTATGTGTTAGCCGTTGCCAACTCTCTGGCCTTTGAAGTCGCAGTTTGGAGAGTTCGGCCGCCTGCGCAGGCATCTCCTCCGTCTTCAGAGTGTTGCTGTTCAGATTGGCTTCGAGCTGCTGCTCAACCTTATCTAACTCTGCTGGCGCCACTGGTTCCTTCTTCCCGGCTTGCCCCATTAGCTTATTGAGGTAGGTGTTGCGCTGCTCATCAGTCAAATTCGGAATGCTGAATTGCAACTGGATAAACTTGTCCATGAAATACCATCCCAGCGATCCGTAACTGCGGGTTACCCCTTTCATTTTCTTATCCAGGTTCTCATACGCTACCTCCATGGAAGCGGCGACCACTTGGGCGTCCATTCCCACCACGAAGTAGCAGTCGGGAAATTCGGCACTGAGAAAAAGATTCATCGCTTCTATTACCTGCGCCACAGTTCCGGGTGAACAGCGATCGAGATCGTCGATGAACACAACCGCTGGTTTACCCTTTGCTATCAGCAGTCGGAAAACCCTTTGCACGTCCATTTCAATTTCGTGGAAGAAGCCAAGCTTGCCTTCGTAAGTCGGTTGCCGGACATATTGTGCGAACTTACCTTCCAACGGTTTGCTGTTTACTTTGACGTTGGTAACCAGCCATTTCACGGCGGGAACCAAAACACCAGCCAACATCACAATTCCGCCGCTACTTCCCCAAAGAACACCGCCGGCAAAGAAGCCGACGATGATCAGCAAAATTCCAAGCACCACGCCGATCATCGAAATTCCGATCCAAGGTGCGACGCGCTCAAATATCATCCGATGAATATCGGTGCGAATCGCATTGAAGTCGACGCGCTCGGCTTGCAAGGCAAGCCAAAACTTCTCCCTCTCCTCCTGACTTTCTATCTGTTCGACAAGTTGCGAAAGGATCGAGTAAGCCATTCCGGCCCAGAGTTGCTCAGTGTTTTGGTATTTCCATGCGTTGAACCAAACAGTCGGACGATTTAGTAATTTAGCCTCATCAAGCTTGTAGTTGGTAGGATCCTGAATCCATTGTCTGAGGTAGCCAAACCTGACGCTAGGCGTAATAGGGGGAACTACAACGCCAGTTGGACTGGCGGTGACACGACCTTGAACCTTCGCTTGCAGTTGGTTCTGAATTAGCCGCATAAGAGTAGTCTTCCCCTGTCCCCACGGTGCCAAGATGCCGATTGCGAGAGGCGGTTTGGTGTCGGGATGCAAAATGAACTCAGTGATGGCATCCGCGTAGGGCATGTAGTCAAGTTGGTCCTCAGTTGCCCACCGATCTGAATGAAGAAATGCTTTGACGCCGCGCGACCCTTCCGGTGAAGTTGGCTCAAATAGTTCCTCTAACTCCGGAACATCGACGCTTGGTTTCTTGGGCGCTGCTCCTTGTGGCGGAGCGACAGCGGTCTCTCCTTGCGCTTGCTCCGCTCTAACAGGGGGCGGAACGATCGGTTCGACAACCGACGATGGGACTCCCGAAAATCCTACAGACCCACCTCCGGGTTCCGCATCAGCGGCCGCCTCGCCTCTGCCCGTGGTTCTAATCGGCGAGTCTGGTTTCGATTCTTCGGAGGGAACCGCATCTGGAAAATCCTGGATTGGTGGTGGGGTGTGTTCCGAAATATCGACTACCGTCTCACGGGGAGGCGTCGTTGATGGTTCTTGTTCGATGATGCTCTGCAGTTGAATGATTACGCTTGATTTTACTTTCGGGTCCTTAATCTTCCTGGCCGCGTCGAGTATCTCAGGATGTAACTCGGAGGGGCCCTTGAGTGCCAAAGTGGTCAGCACCTCACCACGCAAGTGCTCATCGTCAATAGGTTGATTTATAGCTGTACTCTGCAAATAGCCAACCGCTTGCTTGAGCGGCAGAGTATCGGCTAGCCGCACGGCAGTCTCAACGCGGAGGACTGGATCCTCAATCGCGGAGATCGCCCGATGAGTTTCTTTGAACAAATCCTCCTTGAGATCAATTGGCATAAGCGGCGCGAGATCTAAGAGTGCCTCTGAACGATCGAATTGATCTGGAAGCTCTCGCGCAAGAGCGAGTGCCTCGTTTAGAGTTTTTGCCTGCTCCCTTCTAGGCAGACTGGGGATTAGCCGCGATAGAGTTCTGAGCTGGAGTGGCTGGTTAGCGATAGACTTGGCGGAGTCCAGAGCTCTCATTTTCCAAACGTCAGGAAGGTAAGGAACGAGAGCTACCAGCGCTTCTGATTTTTGTACCTCATCGGTGAGAGTCAACGCCGTCGAAATTGCTTCCTGTTTCAGGTCGGAAGTTAGATAAGGCGCCAATCCCACCCAGCCCCTAAGACGGTCTTGGGCAATCGGGGTTGATCTAATGGTCTCGATCACATTGGCTCTAGTCTCCTCCGACAAAAAAGGTCCAAGAGAGCCTAGTGCGAAATTCCTTTGGGCAAGGTCGTTTGTTCTGGAGGCGAAAGTAGCAGCCTTATCCAGTTGCTCTTCATTTAAATAAGGCGCGAGCGTAGCTATCGCGAAACTTCTAAGGTAAGCGTCATGCAGGTAATTCGTTGAGACAAGCACTCGATCAAGAGGCTCGGGAGCCAATGAGGGGGCAAGTTCCAACAACTTCTCCACGCGAAGGCGCTCATCTTCGATGCTGAGCGCAGCGATCAGCTCATCTTCGAGTTGTCGACCTTCCGGAGACATGGGAATCCTTGCAAGTTGAGGTCAATGCCTTGGCTCTATCAGTACTAGCGAGTGGCGCGAAGTATAACTGGAGTAGTTCGGGAACGCTACGGCTCGGTGGGGTTAAGCAATTTCCGCGGTGTTCGTTAGACGTTCTCTAACCCCCAAACCTCGACACTCAATTCCTCGCAGTAATGCAATAGCGGCTCGGCTTGCGGTGTGGGCAAACCTTGCGACTCGATCATGGTTGAGTCGAGTGACAGCAGTTGAGCTTTTTGAAGCGGCCAGGGTTGGTGATGGATGCGCGCGCGATAGAGTTGTCCATGGTCTTTGCTGTAGAGGCAATAGCGTTCCGTGAGAAAAAACTCGAGCGAGCCGGGATGTGAGAAGGGAATTGTGTCTCCAATCTTCCACGATACGTCGAAGTCGGCAGGGGGATCGTCTGTACGGCTGAGTGAATAGTCGATCTTATTGTCCTGTTCTTTCAGCTCGATATCGGCGTTGAAATAGGGCAGGTGGAAGAAAGCGCGCGCGCCCAGTACGGCGGCGGCGCTGTTACAGTCGAGTGAGAAAAACCAAACGCCGGGGACGCGATCGTAGTGAACGTAGGTCCGGACGTTCATCTCATGTGCGGAATTCAGTCCCGGTATTGGCGGAATGAAAGGAGGAAAGGCGCGGATGTCCCACATCGTGAAAGGCGCGATGGCGATCCAGGCCGAACCGTCAAACTCATCGATCTGCAAAGGCTCGGGAATAAATGGCCGCAGCAGCTTCGCGTCAATGCGCCAATGCATGAAGAGTAGTTTGCCCCAGGTCTGATGCATCAGCGGCTGGCCCTGCGGACGTTCACGCACAGCCAGTCGGTCCAGATCTGTCAATTTCTTGAGTTTCTCCGGCGAAGACATATGGTTCTTGTACTTAGAACTTTGTGCTTTGTACTTTGTTCTGGTTCCGCGACTCGCAATTGAATTGAAAACGAGCGAGTGCCGCTGGCGAACAAAGTACTAGGAACAAAGTACAAAGTTCACGTTAGTGCCTGCTCTTTGTCATCCCTTTAACTACGTTCCTCACTACGCCTTCTTCAATCACTAACCTAAACCTGTCGAATCTAGGGCTAGTTTAAAAACGAACCACGAAGTCACACAAACGAACACGAATGTTTTTCGTGAGCTTCGTGTCATTTCGTGGTTCGTTACAGCGCTGCAAAGGTCCAACCAACTATATTAGGTGCTGCTGCCAAGCGTCCACTGGCTACTGGCTACTGCCTACTGCCTACTGACTACTACTTGAGATACTTATCCAACCACCCCAGCACCGTGTGATGCCACAGTTGTGAGTTTTGTGGTTTCAAGACCCAGTGACCTTCATCCGGGAAGATCAAGAGTTTCGAATCGACCCCCCGTCGCTGAACCGCTGTGTACAGTTGCAGGCCCTCGCCGATCGGCACGCGATAGTCGAACTCGCCGTGAATGATCAAGATTGGGGTTTTGAAGTTGGCCACGAAGTTATGTGGCGACCAACGTTCGTACATCGCTTTGTTGGTCCAGGGCGTGCCCTTGAATTCCCACTCCGGAAACCAAAGCTCTTCAGTGCCGCCATACATGCTGGTGAGGTTGTAGACACCGTCATGACAAACGAGGACTTTGAAATGGGCACGCGGATCTTTGTTGTGGCCTTCGATCCAGTTGATCATGTAGCCACCGTATGACGCACCTGCGGCTCCGATACGGGTGCGATCGATGAACCGGTTGCGTCGCAGGACTTCCGCAACGCCATTCATCAAGTCTGTGTAAACCTTGCCACCCCAATCGCCACTGATGTCATTTACAAACTTTTGGCCGTACCCGGTTGAGCCGCGCGGGTTGGGAGCGAAAACAATGTAACCATTGTTCGCGAAGACTTGTGGGTTCCAGCGATAGCTCCAACTATCGTTCCAGGCGCCCTGTGGTCCGCCGTGGATGAGAACAACTAGCGGATACTTTTTGCTCGCGTCGAAATTAGTGGGCTTTAATAAGAAACCGTGGACCTTCGCTCCGAGTGCGCCCGTCCATTCCAATTCTTCCGCGGCAGTGAGGTTGGCCGGCGACATCAACTCATGATTCACGCTCGAGAGCGCCGTTAGGCCTCCGTCGTCAGCATTAGCCCGATAGACTTCTGGGGGCGTGGTTATCGAGCTATGGGCAAAAACGAGGGAACGACTATCTGGCAGAACGTTGAGACCTGTTGCAGATACGTCAGCGACAACCCTCTTAGCTGGACCGCCGCTCATCGCGACTTTGAAAACCGGACTATGGCCACGCTCGCCGGCAATGAAGTAGATTGAGTTGCCATCGGGAGCGAGAACGAATTCATCAACCTGCTGATCAAAGCCTCGCACGAGTTCCGTGCTCGTGCCGCTGGTCCGGTCATATTTCATTAAGCGCCAGCGATCAGCCTCAAAACCAGCTGTCGCTTGAGAACGATAAATGATTGCGCTTCCATCTTTGGTGTAGACGGGGGTGGCATCATAGCCGCCATTGCGAACGGTGATATTTCGCGGCGCGCCGCCGGAGAGTGCTACGACGTAGATGTCACTATTGGTCGACGTAGCCTCAACCTTGTCGGGATTTTTTACGAAAGCCAGTTCTTTGCCGTCCGGGGAGAAAGAGAAGTCGACGCTGCTCGAGGCTGCATAGGGCGGTGAATCAAAGTCGCCGGGGGTCAAGTCTCGGGCGTTACCACCCTTGGCCGAGACTACAAACACATGACTCCGTTTTACGTCGCGCCATTCGTTCCAGTGACGGAAGAGTAAGCGTTCGGTAATGTGAGCTTTAACTTTGCTCTTTTCGGCAGCTTCATCTTTATTCTTGTTGCATTCATCGTCGTTGCAGTCAGGATGTACTTCCGAAGTGAACGCGATCCAATTGCTGTCAGGCGACCAAACAGGGCCGCCCGCTCCCGTCGAGATC
>JBAPXA010000523.1:0-8574 GCA_049283975.1 Pyrinomonadaceae bacterium
GCTGCCACACTTCAAGACTAACCGCATCGATTTCCGTTCGCTCCAGACTGCCTCCGGAGTTTCTGCCAACAACGTCGGCAAGAAATTTGGTTTTACCCGTGCAGTTTCCACCGCTGACGAAGTCATCAACGACCCCGACGTAAATCTGGTTGTGATCGGGACGCAGCATGACCTGCATGCGCCGCTCACGTGCCAGGGCTTGGCAGCGGGCCGCGACGTATTTGTGGAGAAGCCACTCGCGCTCAATGACGAAGAGCTGGAAAGGGTCTTGGCTGCGGCACAAAACTCCAGCGCCCGGCTGATGGTGGGATTCAACCGGCGTTTCTCTCCGCTCGCCCGCAGAGCGTGTGAGCTTTTTGCCGCGCGGTCCGGCCCGCTGTCGATTCTTTATCGCGTGAATGCGGGGCGCATTCCGCGCGAGCATTGGACACAGGATCCGGACAAAGGAGGCGGGCGCATCATCGGCGAGGTCTGCCATTTTGTCGATCTGCTGCAATACCTGATCGGCGCGCCTCCCGTTTCCGTGTTTGCAGAAGCTGTTTCGGGAAATAACGCGGCCGCCGCCAATCATGATTCAGTTTTCATCACCCTCCGCTTTGCCGATGGTTCAAACGGAGCAATTGCCTACCTCGCTGAAGGTGACGCCGCACTCGGAAAGGAGCGAGTGGAGATTTTTGGTGAGCAGAAGACTTTTGTGCTCGATGATTTCCGGCGCGCTAGTCTTTATCACAAGGGCAAAGAAGAGCAGTTCACGCTTCGTAGTCAGGACAAGGGCCAGGCAGATGAAGTGAAGGCTGTGTGTGCGATGGTGCTTGAAGGCCAGCCGTCACCCATTCCCTTGTCTGAACTGGCCGCGACAACTCGAGCTACCTTCAGGATCATCGATTCGCTGCGCACAGGTGGGCGCGTATCGGTTTAGAGTTGAGGACTTCTGAGACATGCTCAGTCGGGAAGGTAGGCTTGCCCCTCAAGCTGGCTTTGTGAGAGCGGGGGCAACGGCCTTCCTGACTGAGCATTACTCACGAGCTCGTTTCAACCCAACCTGAGACCTGAGACCTGAAACCTGGACCTGAAACTTGAAACCAACACATGTGCGGCATCGCCGGAATAGTTAGTGACGACCCGGAGCCGAAAGTCGCGGCGATGCTCGAAACAATTAAGCATCGCGGGCGCGACGACAACGGACTGTGGACTGCAGCAACCAATAACGCAGGTCAACATGTCTGCCTCGGCCATCGTCGTCTTTCGATCATCGACACTTCAGCCGCCGGCCATCAACCAATGATCTCCGCGGATGGCCGTTACTCAATCACGTACAACGGAGAGATCTACAACTACCGCGATCTGCGCCAGCAGCTAAAAGCAAAAGGTCACAACTTCAAAACGCAGTGTGATACCGAAGTCTTGCTTGCGGCCTTTGCTGAGTGGGGGGCGGATTGTCTGCCGCGACTCAACGGCATGTTTGCGTTTGGAATTTGGGACCAGCACGAGCAAACCCTTACGCTCGCCCGCGATCATGTTGGCATCAAGCCTGTCTATTACGCTCATCTGCCTGCTAACAACGGCCAGCCCGGTTCATTCGTCTTTGCCTCCGAGATTAAAGCGATACTCGCTACCGGTCTGATTGGGAGAGCAATCGACAGCGAAGCGCTGCACCAGTTTCTTACTTTCCTCTGGTCACCGGATCCCCACACTCTGTTTCAAGGAATCAAGACTGTACCGCCAGCACATGTTCTCACGTTTCGTGATGATCACATCTCACTCAACGAATGGTGGGATGTTTCGTTTGACGAGATCGAAACCGGTCGCACCGAGCCGCAGTGGCAGGAAGGCGTTTTGGAAACACTCGATCGCGTTGTCGCAATTGAGATGGTGGCGGATGTGCCGCTCGGTTCTTTCCTATCGGGCGGCATCGATTCATCGGGAATTGTCGCGATGATGAAACGTCATGAAGCAGGCCGGAGAATTGGGACCTACACAGTGGGGATCGAGAGTGAGGATCTGCGCTATGACATCATCCCTGACGACGTGAAGTGGGCTCGCAAAGTTAATCAGCATCTCGATACTGATTATCACGAGATCATGCTCAAGCCTGCGGTTGCCGAGCTTTTGCCCAAGCTCGTCTATCACATGGACGAGCCACCCATCGACATGGCAATTCCGAGTTACCTCGTTTCGCGCGCCGCCCGCGAAACGCTAACGGTGATGCTGTCTGGAATGGGTGGTGATGAAGTCTTTGCCGGGTATCCGCGACAACTGGCGATGAAACTTGCAGGCGCATTTGATCCTGTGCCTGGCTTGTTGCGGCGCCCGCTCTTGAGGACACTCGCCGCGACACTGCCCGGCGGGATGCCGGGAAGACTTACAGCGCCGCTGCGCAACGCGAAGAAGTTTGCGCGCAGCGCAGGTCTGGATTTTGAAGACAGGTATTTGGGCTATGGCACTTATTTCACTGACGACGCGAAACAGGATCTCTACAGCGATGAAATGCGCGACGCGACGCGCGGTCTCGATGCTTACGCCACTCATCGGCGTTACTTTGCCCGCGTGAAGAACGCGGATCCGCTCAATCGTCTGCTGTACGTCGATCTAAAGACTTTTCTTCCCTGTCTGAACTTGATTACGACCGACAAGACTTCGATGGCGGCAAATCTTGAAGTGCGCGTGCCTTTTCTTAATCGCGAAATGATCGAATTTGTGGCACGGATGCCAGTGGACTTGAAACTGCGCGGATTCAAACGGAAGTACATTCTCAAGCGGGCGCTCGAGAAAGTCTTGCCTCACGATGTGGTTTGGCGGAAGAAGGCAGGCTTCGGAGCGCCGATTCGATCGTGGCTACGCGGACCACTGCGGCCACTCGTTGATGATTTGCTATCGGAAGACACCGTGCGCAAGCGCGGCTTGTTTCGCCCGGAAGAAGTACGGCGCATCATCAACGCCAATCTCTCCGGACGCGAAGACTACAACCTACAAGTCTTCCAATTGCTGAACCTGGAACTGTGGCACAGAGAGTTTCTGGATTGAACTGGATTTGCGGATTCATGAACTCACTGGAGTACCGCTTCCGCTTCGGGCCGTGAAGGCATTGCCGATTGCCAATTGGCAATTGCCAATTGGACAAGCTGCGGAGGCGTCTGGTTTGATAGGGAGCCTTGGCACTACTTCGATGGCCATTTTTACTAAAGAAGCTCCCTTGGCAGAATCCGATAACAAGCAGCCACAAACCATCGGCAAGCAGAAAGCACGCGTCTTGCTCGTCGAAGACGACAAGGCTTTGCGGCGCTACCTCGAAGTGTCCCTTGAACGCGCCGGGTATGAAGTCTTAACTGCCTCTGATGGGCTCGAGGCGATGAAGTTCGCGTTGTCAGCCGCGATCGATTTGGTGATCACCGACGAAATGATGCCAAACCTCAGTGGGCATGAACTATGTCGCTTCCTGCGCAACAGCCCTAACCTGTCTCACATTCCGATTATCTTGTTGAGTGGGATGGAACGGAAGGATGTTAGTTCGGAGGCAGGACTGGCGGACGCATTCTTGGCGAAGCCGGTAGCCGCGAACAGATTGACTGAGTGTGTAGCGGCGTTGATAGCAAAGTCTCAAGTCTCAAGTCTCAAGTCTCAAGACCCGAGTCTCAGGTAACACAAATGTTTCTTGAGTTCTGAGACTTGAGACTTGAGACTTGAGACTTGAGACGTGGGACTTTTATGCTGTAGTTGAACTCGTACTTTCCAGCAACCGATCGAGTGGCGTGTATTGCAGTCCTTGAGAAGTCGCTACTGCCTGATAAGTACAGTGGCCGGCGTAAGTATTCACACCTTCCTTCAAGCCGGGATCGCTGCTAATTGCTTCGAGAAAACCCTTATTCGCCAATTTGAGTGCATAGGGCAGCGTGGCGTTCGTCAATGCGAACGTCGAAGTGCGCGGCACTGCGCCCGGCATGTTTGCCACGCAATAGTGCAATACGCCTTCAACGTAGTAGGTGGGATCGGAATGCGTTGTCGGATGTGTGGTCTCGATGCAGCCACCCTGGTCGACGGCAACGTCAACAATGACAGCGCCATTCGGCACATCCTTGAGCATGTTGCGCGTAACCAATCGCGGAGCGGCGGCTCCCGGCACTAAAACCGCGCCAACAATCAGATCGGCTGTGGAGATTGCGTCGTGGATCATGTAAGCGCTCGAGGCGAGCGTGGAAATCTTCGAGAGGAAAATGTCGTCGAGCTCGCGCAAACGATCGAGGTTGTTGTCGATGATCGTGACGTGAGCACCCATGCCGACAGCGATCTTGGCGGCATTGGTACCGACGACCCCACCGCCGATGATTACCACGCGAGCAGCAGGCACACCCGGCACACCACCCAACAGAATGCCGCGTCCGCCGCTCATCTTTTCCAGATAGTGAGCGCCAACCTGAATTGCCATTCGGCCCGCCACCTCTGACATCGGTGTCAACAGAGGCAAGGTGCCGCGACGATCTGTAATAGTTTCATAAGCGACGCCGGTAACTTTGCGTTCGAGCAATTCAGTGGTTAGCTTCGGATCGGGAGCGAGATGGAGATAGGTAAAAAGCAGCTGGCCTTCGCGCATGCGGGGATATTCTGGCGCGATCGGCTCTTTCACCTTTACGATCATATCGGCTTGGGCCCAGACCTCGTCCGCGGAAGCAATGATCTGCGCCCCGGCCTTTGCGTAAAGAGCATCATCAAAGCCAGAACCTTCACCGGCGCTCTGTTCCACAATGACAGTGTGGGCCGCATCGGTTAAAGCGCGCACGCCGGCTGGAGTTAAGCCGACGCGGTATTCATTGTCTTTGATCTCTTTTGGCAAGCCGATTATCACTATCGTTCCTCCAAGAACTCAGACCGGTTCGTTTTTGGTTTTTGATCTTTGATGCGGTGGTGATACCTGAATTAGCTATGGTTAGATGCTTAGTTCGAAACGACGCGTACGATGGACAGAATTTGATCGGCAGATTACGAACTGCAAGGATCAAACATCCAAGATCCAAGATCAAAGACCTAGAGTTTTACCTCGTCAATTTGAGCCCGCTGCAACTTGCCGCTGTAGTCCACATAGATAGATTTCCATTCCGAGAAAATATCCAGCACCTGAGTGCCTGCTTCGCGGTGGCCATTGCCCGTGGCTTTGGTGCCGCCAAACGGCAAATGAACTTCAGCGCCGATCGTCGAAGCATTTACATAAAAGATGCCGGTGTACATTTCGTTCATGGCGTGGAAGGCGCGATTAACGTCGCGCGTGTAGATCGCCGCCGAGAGCCCGTAGCGCACACCGTTGGCAATCTCCACCGCCTCATCCAACGAATTCGCCGGAATCACTGAGGTGACGGGGCCAAAGATTTCTTCCTGAGCGACGCGCATATCGGGTGTGACGTCGGTGAATACGGTTGGTTCGATGAAGTAACCATGCGCGTAGTCTCCGCGAGTCAGACGCTTGCCGCCACAGGCGAGCGTAGCGCCATCTTCATTCACGCCGATGTCGACGTAGCCCATGATTTTTTCGACCGCATCATTATTGATGACGGGACCCATGTCGGTTTTGGGATTGGCGCCATTTCCGACGCGTAGTGCCTTCGCTCGTTCTACCAATTGCTGCGAGAACTTCTTGTAGACTTTCTTATGAACGACCACGCGCGAGGCAGCGGTGCAGCGCTGACCAGAAGTGCCAAACGCTCCCCAGACGGCACCTTCGATGGCCAAATCAATGTCAGCATCCTCCATCACCATGATCACATTCTTGCCACCCATTTCGAGCGAACAGATTGCGTTACGTTCGGCGCAAGCGGAGGCGACCAGGCGCCCAGTGGCGGTTGAGCCGGTGAATGAAATCAGGCGCAACGACGGATGGTTAGTCATCGCGGCTCCGGGATCGCCGTATCCGGTCACAAGGTTAACCACGCCCGGAGGAATGCCCGCTTCCTCACATGCTTTGACGAGATTGTAGGTTGAGAGCGGCGTGTCCTCGGCAGGCTTGATGACGACAGTGTTGCCACACACAAGCGCGGGAATAAGCTTCCACGACGGAATCGCCATCGGGAAATTCCAGGGAGTGATCAAGCCACAGAGCCCCACCGGTTGACGCACACACATCGCAAACTTGTCAGGCATCTCAGCAGGCGTCGTGAAGCCGTGCAGCCGCCGGCCTTCGCCGGCTGTGTAGTAAGTGCAATCAATTGCTTCCTGCACATCGCCGCCCGTTTCTTTCAAAACCTTGCCCATCTCGCGCGTCATGTCCGCGGAGTGAGTTTCCTTATCGCGAATCAGAATCTCGCCGAGACGAAAGAGAATTTCAGCGCGCCGTGGCGCAGGGATGTGGCGCCAGCGATCGTATGCTTCGCGCGCGGCATTGACGGCGTCGTTGACGTCCTCACTGGTGGATCGGGGGAAGCGGCCGATCACGTCGCGCGTATCCGCCGGGTTGAGGTTCTCAAAGACCTCGCCGGATCGACTGGGCACCCACTTGCCGCCGATGTAGTTGGAATATGTTTTTGTGGAAGTTCGTGGCGGGCTGCCGCCGCTGCTTTTGCGAGAGGATCTCGCGAGTGCTTTCTTTGCTTGCGCCATAATTCAGGTATCAGGTGACAGGTATCGGGTGCCGGTTGAACCGGGCTTTACTGGAACCCGACACCCGACACCCGATACCGGGATCTTATTGGTAAGTGAACTGAACGATGCGTTGCACAATCCGGTCGCCATCTCGCTGATAGCGCGAAACGTTAAGCACGATCGGATCGCCGGGCTTCAACCCGTTGAGCACACGCTGGAAGTCAGCCAGGGTAGTCACAGGCACACGGTTGATTCGCGTAATGACATCGCCTTCGCCCAGCGCCGGCACGCCACCCGCCAACCGCACGTCCGCAGCCAGTCCATTGGGATCGACTTCCTTAACGTAGAGCCCGCGCACGCCCGTAAGATGTTTTTCCGCAATCAGCTGCTGCGTGATCTCCTGAAGCGTAATGCCGAGATGCGGCAAATTGCCCTTGGGATTCGTATCCTTCGGAGCGACTGGATCAGCGCTCTTCGTAACTTGCAGCCCTGGTCGTTCGCCTAGAACCACACTGGCGGTTCGCTTCTCGAGTTTGCCGTCGATATCACGCAGATAACCGAGCTCCGCTGCCTGACCGACAGGACTGCCGGCAACCTTGGTGATCAAATCCTGGGCGCTGACAACCGGCTGACCGTTGAATGCCACGATAATGTCGTTTGATTGAATTCCGGCCTTGGCAGCAGGTGTCGGTTGGCCGTCTCTGGTTTGCTGCACATCCATCACGATCGCCCCGCGGGTTTCGTTGAGACCGTAAACTTTCGCGAATTCGTCTTTGACTGAGTCCAGTGTAATGCCGAGGTAGCCGCGCTTCACTTT
This sequence comes from Pyrinomonadaceae bacterium, assembly GCA_049283975.1. GTDB lineage: Bacteria > Acidobacteriota > Blastocatellia > Pyrinomonadales > Pyrinomonadaceae > PSRF01. The sequence continues at coordinate 7,382 of JBAPXA010000523.1, forward strand.
GCCTTGCGAAACAATCTGCTGATAGACAAAGCTGGCTTCACTCGCAGGAAGCGCGAACCCGATACCGTTGTAATCACCGGTGGAGGTGGCGATCTGCGAATTGATGCCAATCACTTCGCCACGCATGTTGACGAGCGGACCGCCGCTGTTACCGCGATTGATGGCGGCGTCGGTTTGCAGGAAGCGCTGGAAGCTCGTGAAGTAAGCCGTCTCCCGTTCCTTCTTGGAGATGATTCCCGCAGTGACTGTTTGATCCAAACCAAAGGGAGATCCAATCGCCAATACCCAATCGCCAACCTGGGCAGCATTCGAATCACCCAAAGTGACGGTGGGCAGGTTTTGAGCAGAGTCGATCTTGATGACGGCAACGTCAGTCTCTTCGTCAATGCCGATCACACGGCCACGATATTTCTCGCCTGACTGCAAGCCCACCGTAATTCTGGTGGCGCCTTCAACGACGTGTTCGTTCGTCAAAATGTAACCCTTGGAATCGACGATGAAGCCACTGCCGACGCCTCGCTGCGGGCGGCGGTTCTGGCGTCGAAACATGTCGAGCAGGGGATTGGTCGTTTCTGGCTCTTCCTTATCGCCTTCATCCTTTTCGGCAGCTTCGGGAGCGGCGGTAAGAGTTTCAATGTTTACCACCGCCGGTTCTACGCGCCGCGCAATCTCGGCGAACGACGCCGAGAGCGCCTCGGGCGCACGCGCAATCTGCACCTGGTTCTGCGCCACCGTGGTGCGGCCGGAAAGCATGGCGCCGATGCCGACCCCGGCGACGAGGCATGCGACCGCGAGCGCGGCGATCCAGATGCGTAATTTGCGGAGGATCGCGACGTCTTGCAAAGTGTTTTGGTCTTTCGGAAGCTCGAACATAAAACCTTACCGCCTTTTGGGAAAACCGAAGCCGCGCGCTTCCGACTGGTGCTGCCAAACGTTAGGCGACGCGGTCGGGAGCGCAGATATTGGGAATCAGAGTATAGCTAAAGCAAGGGGTTGCCGCAAAAGATAGAGGCAGATCAGAACATTTTCCATATGTCATTTCTCATTTCTCATTGAAATACTGAACCGCCAAGGCGCCAAGAGCCGCCAAGTTCGCCAAGAAAAACAAGACGAGCCTTGAACTTGGTTTTGTGAATTTGAATGTGAAGCACAATGTTAAGGCCGAAACTACAAGAACAAGTACTAAGAACAAA
>JBAPXA010000524.1:0-1654 GCA_049283975.1 Pyrinomonadaceae bacterium
AGTTTGTTAACTGGCTCGAAGACAAATACTCCTTCTCCGACAATCTCAAGCCTGTGACGGCCCTGGCTCGTTTGTTATGGAATGAGCAACGCGCCGATCTCAGAGCCGCGGCGAAAGTTCTGTTTCAGTTTACTTACCAAAACCCTTTGACAGCACTGGGACTGAATCCCACCGCCGATCTCAAGAGCACCGCCAGGGTGCTGCTTCTGGAACTTGCCGTTAACGACAGTTTTCAGAAAGAAATGACGAGCCTTTACCAGCGCGTTCGTGATCCGAAGGCCACCACTGAGACGGTGATTGATAATCTCAGCTCGGAAGTGCGTCTTATTGAGTTTCTCAAAGAATTGATGTTGAAGCTGAATCCAGAGGAATGGCTGCCCGTGTTGGGCCAGTACGAATCCGCCATGCTGGGCGCGGGTGACGAGACATCCTTATCGATTATTCGAGCTGGGATGTCCAGTGACAAGGAGACGCTGAAGAACGAGGCGATCGGCTATCTGGCGATGGAGTCAGGAGCTTATGAAGTGGTAGTCTTTGGCCACACGCATCAACCAGATGAGTGGCGCGGCTCAAACGGTACTTTGGAGGGCGGCTACTTCAATCCGGGATCGTGGACCCGCTACGTTGATCTGGACCGAGTGAAAAACCTTTCGCTTAAGGATTTGGAGAGAGAAGAGGACTTTCCTTTTCAGCTCAATTTCATTCGCGTTGAACAGACTCAGTCGGGTTCGCTCAGGGCAGACAAAATCTGTTTTGAGGAAGCGAGTGGCGATCGGTTCGCGCCCACACCAAAGCCAAAGAAATATTTGCATTAAATCCGACAATGTCTGGTCCGATTCCTCATCAATCGCTAATCAGACCAACAACCTCTTAAGAGCCGGCAAAGCGGGAACAACTCAACCGATGGGATGTTGAGATAAGGATCGTTGCCGAGGGCGGGAGTTGAACCCACACGCCTTTCGCAACGGATTCTAGGTCCATCGTCTTATCTCGGGCGGATCCATCGCGTCGGCCTGCTGAACGCTTTACACAAGAGTCCCGCGACGCATGGAATCCCTGCGTGGGGTGAGCGAAGCAATGAAAAAGTACCTGAATCACATTTGAGGACGAAGGAGATCCACAATGAAGACGACTAGACTTATGACGGTCGCACTACTGATCGCCGCCAGCGGTTTGGTGCTGTACGTCGCACGAGCGCAACAGCCGGGAACCAAACGAACCAACCTGCAGCGGCACGACCTCAGCGCCCCCGGACGCGAGGTAGTACAGGTGCGCGTCGACTTTGAGCCTGGATATGTCGCTCCCCGGCACACTCATCCGGGCGAAGAGATCATCTATGTCCTTGAAGGTACGCTGGAATATCAGATCGACGGCAAGCCGATCACGGTCAAGCCCGGGGACGTCTTGTTCGTCCCGGCCGGAACGATCCACTCGGTGAAGAACGTTGGCACCGGCAACGGGGCAGAGCTCGCCACGTATGTCGTCGAAAAAGGAAAGCCGCTCATCACGCTGATCAAGTGAGCGCCCAAGGAAACGTTCATCAGAATCGGCGCTGTTGTAGAAACGAATGCTTGCGCTGCTCCACGTCCACGAACAAGAAAAATCCAAGTAACTAAACAAAACAACAAAAAAGGAGGACACCATGACCCAAACG
>JBAPXA010000525.1:0-3896 GCA_049283975.1 Pyrinomonadaceae bacterium
GTGTTTGCGGGCGGGTCGTTGAGGGTGAGCACGGCAACGCCCTCGCTCACTGTGTAACCCACGAGATCTAGTTTTTCAGCAACTTCTGCCATTCGAGGAACTCCTTCGAGAATTTCGACCCGCAAAAAATCAGTGACCGCCTAAACTCTTCCACCGCTGCGCCGCTCATTCACAGCGCGCCACACGCTCAAGGATTCGGTTTGTGTATTTGCGGCAAAGTTTAATTCCGCCGCCGGCAAACCAGCAATGAAGCCATGCAGAAATAAACGGCTGACATTTTCGACTAATTCAGAAACCTTGAGCTTGCCCTGCGGATCGTACCAATTGTAAATCCAATTCATCATGCCGAAGAGCGCATAAGTGGCAGCCGTCAGATCAATCCGCTGCGCAACCGGTTGTTGCCGCTGTAACTCCTCAAGTATTTCGCGGGCGAGCTTTGTGTATCTTTGCTTTTTTCCCGAGACGTGCTGGTGCAGATCACCCGCGAGCGAATCAGCTTCGTGTGACAGCACTTTCATCTCTGCCATGTTAGCCGCGAAAAACGCCAGGTGATTGTCGATAAAGATGCGTAGTTTCTCGATGGGATCCGTCACTGCGGCAAGCCGTTCCTCCAAGCGCTCGAGCACGCGCCCAAAACAGTTGTCCTGAATCAGGAAGAGCAGTTCTTCTTTGGATTTGCAGTAGTGATAAAGACCGGCGAGGCTGACTTCGGTCGCGCGCGAGATGTCGCGCATCGATGACGAGTGGTAACTCTTTTCCGCAAAGATACGCGCAGCGGTCCGCAGGATGAATTCTAATTTTTGATCGTAGCGCGTAATGTTTTGGGAGTCCGGTGTTGACATTGTGTGTTTTAGGTCTTTGGACTTAGGTCTTTGGTCTTTGAAACTCCGCAAGCTGCGAAAGACATCAAAGCACAAAGCTCAAAGCACCAAGTTCAAAACCCTAAGGCCAAAGACCAAAGCCCAAAGACCGCTTTTAATTAAAGTCGAACATATTCAAACTCAAACGGCTTCCCTTTAATGCCACTTGCCGGTGGTGCGATCCAGTTGGCGATCTTGCCCGGTTCAGTTACCGGGTGCATCAGGCTGCGGACATACTCGCGATCCTCTATTGACGGCAGCCAGTCAGACTTGCGCTGTTCGAAATACTCCTTCGAGACCAAATTGCCTTCGATGTCGAAGTACTGACCAGCGTATTCGCCAACGTGACGATGGAAGCGAACGTTTGGCAGGTACAGCCGCTCGCCAATACTCTCATCCGCCAGCGCCTTGTTCCAGCGTGCCAGTCCCTTTTCGCAGTCGCGCACATACTCACCGCGCAATACTTCGTTGAGTGCGTTCCGCATCGGCACTTCGCGCTTCGCTAGCTTGCCGTTTTCAACCACCGTCATCGTAAACGTCTGATTAACCGCGGCGTGATCCTGGTATTGCTCCTGCTCCTTGTAACGACCCTTCAGGCCGGCGGCAAAGAAGTCTGCTGCGTTTGAACTAATCTCACCGCCAAAAAGATCGAGTGAGTAGCTAAACCAAAAATTGATGTGCTTCTGAATGATGTCGAGTGGAATTCCGCCCAGCTCCCGCACGTCACCTTCTTTCATTAATTGGGCGGTGCGCTTCACGACGCGATTGATGCCTGTGTCCCCGACAAACATGTGGTGCGCTTCTTCGGTGAGCATGAACTGGCAGGTGCGCGCGAGCGGTTCAAATCCCGATTCGGCGAGTGCGGAAAGCTGGTACTTGCCATCGCGATCGGTAAACATCGTGAAGCAGAAAAAATTCAGCCAGTCGTCGCAAGGTTGATTGAAGGCCTCAAGTATCCTTGGTTTGTCGGGATTGCCGCTACGTCGTTCCAGCAAGGCATCTGCCTCGTCACGCCCGTCGCGCCCGAAGTAACGTTGCAGCAGATAAACCATCGCCCACAGATGGCGGCCTTCTTCGACGTTCACCTGAAAGAGATTGCGCAGATCGTAGAGTGAGGGACAAGTCTTCCCCAGCTCGCGCTGCTGCTCAACGGAAGCTGGTTCGGTATCGCCCTGCGTAACGATGATGCGACGCAGCGAGTTGCGAAACTCCCCAGGCACTTCCTGATAAGCGGGCTGTCCGTAGTTGTCGCCGAAGCCGATCCGCGCGCCCGGCTCGGCAGGTTTTAAGAAAATACCCCAGCGATAATCGGGCATTTTCACAAAATCAAAGTTGGCCCAGCCGTCCGGTTCCACACTGATTGCTGTGCGCAGGTAGACATCCTTGGTTTGGAAGCCGTCTGGTCCCATCTCGTGCCACCAGTCGAGGTAGTTCGGCAGCCATTTCTCAAGCGCGCGCTGGAGCTTCTTGTCTTCTGAAAGATTGACGTTGTTAGGAATGCGTTCGTTTAAGTTCATTCTTTACTTCCGATCCTGGTGTTTCTAGCTTGAGCTAACCTTTCGAACTTTGTACTTAGTGCCTTGGACTTTGTTCGCTCTTCAATCTTGAGTCACTTCAATAAGGAAAACCTTCAATCAACAGCGCAAGAACAAAGTTCAAAGTACTAAGTTCTCTTAAAGTCGAATTGCGCCTGCGTTGCCTTGCCGTAGTTAGTTAACGCGCCCTTCTCGCCGACAGCATTGGGCCGTTGGAAGATCCAGTTTTGCCACGCCGTCAGACGTCCATAGATTTTTGTATCCAGTGATTCGGGACCGGCAAACCTTAAGGAAGCCTCCATTCCCGTCAGTGCATCCGGCGAGAGCGAAGTTCTTTCCTCAATCGCGACGCGGATCTCATCCTCCCAATCAAGACCATCGGGAGCGAACGTAATCAAGCCAGCCTCATCAGCCGCTTCCGTGTCCAACCGTCCCTCGTGCGCCAGCACTTGGCCAACTCGGTCCGGTTCGGCCTGAAAGCGGGACTGCAAACGCGTTAGACCGTTGCTCATCGGCAAGGCTCCGGCATTCAACTGGGAAACAGCCATCGAGGTTTCACTCGCCTCAGGATCGTTCAGCATGTAAACGCGATCTGAAGCCAGGGCGAGTTCCAATAGGTTGCCGGCGAAACAACTGCCTGGTTCCACGAGCGCAAAAAAGCTCTTCGCTGTTAAATCAAGACGTCGCAGCACACGCGCCATGTGCAAGGTGATCTCGTGAATCAACCAATGGTCTGCGTGCTTTGCGAGCGTCTCGTCAACTGCTAATACGCGATCAATGTCGCCTTCAGTGCGCAGGCAAACCAAACCCATCTCCGGTTCGTTGACGCGGATGTGCAATAACAAGTCGTCCAGTTCGCGATAAGCCTGGAGCGGCCAATACTTATCACCAAGCTTTTGAATTTCAGCCGGCGAGTTAGGCAACTCCTCGTTAGGGCTGCGCAGGGTTAGATCTGCATAACGTTGTTCGCGGTTCAGCTTCAGGGAAACATATTTGTAGTCGCGCCCGCTGTCGCTGTTTGTGAACTCCACCGGATTTAGTTTGATCCCCGGTCCCCCATTCCACTTGTTTCCATCAACCATCCCCTGGACCTTGGTCGCGACTGCGTCCTGGAATTTGCTGGTGGGAAAGAAGTCGTCTATCAGTCCCCACTCTTTCGCTCGTTTCCCCTTCAGCCCTTCAGCGAGCGTGGAGAAGACATCGGCCCGATCGCGACGGATCTTGCGCTTGTCTACCAGGCGCGTTAAGCCGCCGGTGCCGGGAAGCACTCCGAGCAGTGGAACCTCCGGCAGGGAAACTGCCGAGTTGCCATCGTCCACGAGGTAGATCTCGTCGCAGGCTATCGCTAACTCATAACCGCCTCCTGAAGCCGTACCGTTCAACGCGGCCACATAACGGCGGCCGGAATGTCGCGAGTCGTCCTCAATGGCGCAGCGCGTCTCGTTGGTAAACTTGCAGAAGTTAACTTTGAAAGCATGCGAGGACGTGCCCAGCATGTAGA
>JBAPXA010000526.1:0-4814 GCA_049283975.1 Pyrinomonadaceae bacterium
GTTCATGCGTCGTACTAATTCCCCAAGCAAACGGAAGTCGGTATGGGAAGTCTCGCCCAGTACGGCACCATTTGCCTGCGGATGGAAGTGGACAATGTCACCACCAATAGTGAGGTGGATTGTTACCGGAAGCCGGGCGCTATACGCTGCACATAACAGGGAGACGTCCTGATGCTTCGGCTTCAACTCCACTAAAGCACGACCAACAGCCTCGCCGAGGCCGATTTGGTCCCGAGCGCCTTCTTCGCCTGCGCGGTTTAGAAGTTTTCCAGTTTCATCAGCGCCCCCAAATATTCCCTCACCGAGCGTGGCGTCTACGTCCTCTGAAGTAGAACCGGTCAGCGCGATTTCCGAGTCGTGCACCATAACCGAGCCATTCCCTGCAATGGCCGTCAGGAATCCCTGCTGCATCAGCTGAATCAACAGTGGTGCAAGTCCGGTTTTGATGACGTGCCCACCGATCCCCCAAATGATTGGCTTCCCCAGATCGCGCGCACGACGAATACGAACAGCGAGGTCCCGGAGATTTTGTACCGCAAGAATGTTGGGTAGTGTGCGAAGAAAATCGCTAAGAGAACCGTCTGCTTGAATCGGTTGGGCGAAATCTTTTAACGAAACTTTGCTGGGACGACTTGATAGGGGATAAGTACTGACGTTTTCCAGACTCAGCGGGCCGAGATCGTCATAGATTGACATGGTGCGTCATAGCCTCGGCGTTGTTTGCTAACACGAGCGCGGCGCAGTATATCACGCGATTTTCTTGTCTTCGCGCCGCACGCCGTTGACATTACGCGCGAGGCGACCATTGAGTAAGGGCTTCAGCACCTGACCGGTGTGTGAGCGGCGAACGCGTGCCACGTCTTCTGGTGTTCCCGACGCGACGACCCGGCCGCCATGCTCTCCGCCTTCCGGACCCAGGTCGATGATGTAATCCGCACTCTTGATCACATCGAGATTGTGTTCGATTACCAAGACGGAATTTCCCAACGCCACCAGTCGTTGCAGCACATCCAGCAGTTTATGAACATCCGCGAAGTGAAGTCCGGTCGTTGGTTCATCAAGAATGTATACGGTCCTTCCCGTTGCTCGCTTCGATAACTCCTTAGCGAGCTTTATTCTTTGCGCTTCGCCTCCAGAAAGTGTGGTTGCAGATTGACCCAACTTAATGTAGCCCAGCCCCACATCAAGAAGTGTTTGCAGCTTCTGCTTGATCTGAGGAATATTTTCCAGCAGCAGCAACGCTTCTTCCACTGTTGTGTCCAATAACTCAGCGATCGAGTGGTTTTTGAATTTCACAGCCAAGGTCTCACGATTATATCTGGCACCGCGACAGACGTCGCAAAGCACATAGACATCGGGTAGAAAATTCATCTCGATGCGCTTCATCCCGTCGCCTTCACAGGCTTCGCACCGGCCACCCTTTACATTGAAAGAAAAGCGGCCCGGTTTGTAGCCGCGCTCGCGCGACTCCGGCAGCATCGCGTAGAGTTCGCGAAGCGGAGTAAAGAGTCCTGTGTAAGTTGCAGGGTTTGAACGCGGTGTCCGGCCTATTGGCGATTGATCGATTTCGATCACTTTGTCGACATTGTCGAGGCCCTCGATAGTCTCGTAAGGGCCTGGTTCTGCTAACGAACCGTATAAATGACGGGCCAGTGCTGGATAGAGGATGTCGCCCACGAGCGTAGACTTTCCCGATCCCGAAACACCCGTAATTACTGTCAAGAGACCCAGGGGAAACGTAACGTCGATCTCTTTGAGGTTGTTGGCACGAGCGCCGTGAATGGTGAGATTCTTTCCGTTCGGGACACGTCGTTCAGCAGGAACTTCAATCTTGTTTTTTCCACGCAAATAAAGACCGGTGATCGAATTGGGGTTGTCGGCGACATTTTCGGCGGTGCCACTCGCGACAACTTCACCGCCATGTGCACCGGCACCGGGTCCCAAGTCAACCACATAATCCGCTCGCCTGATTGTTTCCTCATCGTGTTCGACAACTAAAACTGTGTTACCGAGATCACGCAAGGCGCAAAGCGTTTCCAACAGTTTCTGGTTATCTCGGGGATGCAATCCGATTGAGGGCTCATCGAGAACGTAGAGCACACCGCGAAGCTGCGAACCAATCTGCGTCGCCAGACGGATCCGCTGCCCCTCGCCGCCGGATAGCGTCGATGAGGGCCGATCTAGTGTCAGATAACCGAGACCGACCGTGTTTAGAAAACTCAACCGGTTCACGATTTCGCGCAGGATCGTACCGGCGATAAGTTCCTCGCGTGCATTAAGCTTGATGCCGACAAACGCTGTGGACGCGTCTTCAATTGGCATGGTCGTGTATTCAGAGATCCCGCGGCTGCCAAAACGCACAGCAAGTGAGTCTGCGCGTAAGCGTCTCCCTTTGCACTCGGGACAGGTACGAGGCGCGACCATTTCCTCTAACGTTGTCCGAACCTTCTCAGAAGGCGCTTCATTTAGCCGGTCGCGAAGCCAATGCAATGCTCCCTTCCAGCGACTCTGATATGAGTAGGCACCCTGACGGAAGTTCAACTGCCCGTTAATCCCTTCCAGGAATCCTTCCCGCACTTCCTTGAGCAATTCGTTAAACGGCACTTTCGAGTCGGCTTTGAAATAATTGATAACGGCCGTCAGCGCACTCTTGAGGTAGGCAGAACCCTGGCGATCGGCCGGGCCCATGAAGGCAAGTTTGTCTGCGGGGACACTGGCGTCTGGAATCAGCTTGGCAGGATCAACTTCGAGCACCGTTCCCAGCCCATGACAGCGCTTACAGGCACCGTAAGCTGAATTGAAGGAAAATGACCGCGGCTCGAGAGGCGGAACATTGATGTCGCAAATCACGCAAGCCATTTTTTCCGAATAGAGCTTTTCCTCACCGTCCACAATAGAAACCAGGACAGCTCCATCCGTTAGTTTCAAAGCGGTGCGAACCGATTCCGCGAGCCGCTCTTTAATTCCAGGTTTGATTAGTAAGCGATCAATGACAGCTTCGATTGTGTGGTTGCGGCGTTTATCGAGGCGTATCTCTTCGTCGAGCGAAAGCAATTCACCGTCAACACGTGCGCGAAGGAAGCCATCTTTTGCAAGCTTTTCCAGCTCTTTTTTAAATTCTCCTTTTCGCCCACGAACGATCGGCGCGAGTATCATGACTCTCTCGCCCTCGGGCAAACCCAGTACGCTTTGCACGATTTGCTCCACGCTTTGTCTCGTGATTGCGGCGCCGCAAACGTAACAATGCGGTTGGCCAATCGACGAAAAGAGCAGTCGCATGTAGTCGTAAATCTCCGTCACTGTTCCCACGGTTGACCGCGGGCTACGCGAAACGGTTTTCTGCTCGATAGAAATTGCGGGTGATAGTCCCTCGACAGAATCAACGTCCGGCTTTTCCAGCTGGTCAAGAAACTGTCGCGCATAGGCTGAAAGAGATTCAACGTAACGACGTTGCCCTTCTGCATAAATCGTGTCGAAGGCCAGGGAGGATTTGCCTGAGCCGGAGAGGCCAGTAATGACTGTAAAACGTTCTCGCGGTATTTCTACGTTAATGTTCTTGAGGTTGTGTTGGCGGGCTCCCCTGACAGTGATGAGATCTATTGCCATTGCTTTTACGCTTGTACTGCTACGGATGCGAATTTCTTACACTGAAGAAACCAAGATTCTAGCTGAGCAGAAAGTGTTGGGCAAGTTAGCAGTTTAGTATCTTGCACTATTTCTAACCCAGTCCTAAACTTTGGTTAAACTCAAATCACGGTTAGATCTTGATCGCGATAGAGGCGGCGAAATTTGAATCTTCCAAACGCACTAACACTGCTCCGTATATTCATCGTCCCGTTACTCGTCGTCGTTCTCTTAACCCCGTTCGCAGAAAACTGGTTGGGACTACCGCGACATATTCTGGGAGTAGCGCTTTTTCTCGGAGCAGCCCTCACCGATTACCTCGACGGACATCTAGCGCGGCGCCGGGATCAAGTGACCCGGTTAGGTCAACTACTTGATCCGATCGCAGATAAACTGCTGATTTCCGCCGCGTTGATCTCGTTGGTAGAGAATCAACTGGCACCAGCATGGGCGGTGGTGATCATTATTGGACGCGAGTTTGCCGTGACGGGCTTGCGCTCGATAGCCGCCGCTGACGGCGTGGTGATCTCCGCGTCCAGAATGGGAAAGTTCAAAATGTTGGCGCAGGTTATCACCGTTGCTCTGCTGATCGTTTCCAGTGTGGGGGGCAAAGCCCCGCAGGTGTCTAACTTTGGCCAGCCTTTTCCGGCGATTGAGTTTTGGTCCGTACCCGAGTTACGAACCGCGTTTCAACATTTGTTGGGTGCCGGCGGAACTACAGCTAATGATTGGCAGGTATTGTTATATGCTGCTGGGAGAGCAATGTTGTGGTTGGTAGTCGTTTCGGCTTGCTTGTCGATGTACGGGTACTTCCGGTCGTTTTACTATTCAGTATTGTCCCCCACGCCAGTTTCCCCGAAGACCAAGGCGGCTCAAATCGCTACAGTTCGTGAGTAAAAATAATGTAGTAGCGCATCCTCCGCTTGCGTTCCTTAGTGCGAAGAACGAAAGTATGTGTAACTCTGTCTGTGACTTGCGTTTTCGTTTTGCTGTTGGTAGTATCCGCCTTTTGTCGGAATGCGCTATTCCAGTCTATAGCGGCCGGCGTAGCTCAGTTGGTAGAGCATCTGATTTGTAATCAGAGGGTCGGGGGTTCAAGTCCCTTCGCCGGCTCCATTAGGCACTTGAAATACAGGCAGGGGTGGTCGAGTGGTTAATGGCACCGGGCTGTAAACCCGGCGGGCTAACGC
>JBAPXA010000527.1:0-4462 GCA_049283975.1 Pyrinomonadaceae bacterium
GTACAGTACGGAAGCGGTAGCGACCGCATTCAAGTGAGGCCCAGGCTCAAGATTCCGACCTTAGTAAAGCCCGGATAATCGCCGACTCTCGAAACCTGATCGATCCCTTAGTTGGATGCGGTCGCTACCGCTCCCGTACTGTACCGAGTGGCGATGTTAGTTGAATGCGGTCGCTAACGCTCCCGTACCGTACCGAGTAGCGACGTTACTTGAATGCTGTCGCTTACCGCTCTCGATCTTGCCCAGGCGTCACAGGGTTGCACTTCGGAGTTGAATCCACCAATGACAGATGACATATGGAAAATGTTCTTGGGCCTACTGCCCCTCATCTTCTCCACTTCACCCCCTCTCCCCGTCTCCCCGTCTCGGCGTTGGGCACCCAATGCTTAACCTGCGACTGGTCATCCACGTTTTCCAGCAAGGTTGCGATTGTTTGGTGCAATGTAGGATGAACCAACGTCGGCGCAAGCTCAGCCAGAGGCTGGAGCACGAAGCGTCGCAAATGCATTCGGGGATGGGGCAAGGTCAGAAGTTCGGTGGCGGATGTGTGATCGGCAAGCAAGAGCAAATCGAGATCGATAACGCGTGGTCCCTTGGTCGCTTCCCTTCGGCGCCCGAGCGCATATTCGACGCGCAGAAGACGCGCCATCAGCTGTTCCGGATTAGTCAGACTGCTGCCGCCCAGTTCGGCAACCATGTTGAGGAAGTAAGGTTGGGCAAAAGTTTCTACCGGCTCACTTTCGTAAATACTCGAGAGGCGCACGACTGACAAACCGGCATCCATCATGCCGCGTATACCCAGCAACAAGTTGCCGGCACGATCGCCGAGGTTTGATCCCAGGCTGATGTAAGCTCGACCGCTGGTTGAACTTGCCATTGATGAAGAACCGTCGCGCAAAACTGAGAGGCCAGTCCGCGAAGCGGACGGCTGAAAAATTGAGCAGCGAACCTGGGTGTTTCAGTCGCCCGTTTTACGGGCTCGGCTTTCTTGGGGACTCGGTTCCCAGCACTAAAGTGCAGGGCTATTTTGATTCGTCCGCTGCGCGGACTAAGATCAAAGCACCAAGTTCAAAGTACAATGCTTTAATCTCAAAGGCCTAAAACAAATTGCACCAACTTCGAACGCTAATTTGGTTAAAGTGGACGCTCTTTCGCAACTCGCTGCGTTCATCCAAGGCGGTGGTGAATCGCATCGCTTCCATACTGGGGATGCTGGTAGCGCTTGTCTTTGCCCTCATGATTGCGTTCGGTTTGGGAGTGACCGCCTATGTCGTGTCCTCGCCCGAGATTATGACGCAGATCACCCGGCGTGAAGCCCGCGGCGCCGGGCTCGGAGCGATTCCTTCGGCTCAATTCATCTTCTTCTCAATCCTGACTTTCTTCTATTTGATGTGGGCTACGCTGCCGCTCAGCGTTGGCACTGGTCGCCAATTCGAGCCGGGGCGGCTGCTGATGTATCCGATCAGTTTGCGCAAACTGTTCGCTCTGGACTTTATCAGCGAAGCAGTGAATCTCCAGTCGATTTTCGCAATTCCGGCAATTCTCGCATTGGGTATCGGCGCCGGGTTAGGAAAAAGAACGCTAGCCTGGGCCTTGCCGGCAGCATTGTTGGCGGCGATTTTTGGCTTGGCACTCGCAAAGTGGTTGGCGATCACGGTTGGTTCGATGATGCGCCGCAAGCGAGCGCGAGCCGAAAGCCTGCTCGCTTTGCTCGGAGTGATTGTCGGGCTGGGAGGCGCTGCCCTTGCCGAATTAGCCCCAGCGTTTTTCAAATATGCCGAATCATTTCGTGGCCTGCGTTGGACACCACCCGGCGCAGTTGCGGTGGCCCTGACCGTTGGTTTGACGGCGGATGGCGCCGCAGACTACTTTCTCGCCCTTGCCACCCTCGCCGGTTATTCGGCGCTTCTGATCATGGCAAGCTTTTGGATCGCTCAGCGAGCCGCGTTAGGGAAAGGCGGCAACCGGCGCGATGTCAAACCTAAGCTGAAGACAGTCAGCGAGAGTTATACAGGCTGGGAGTTTCCGGGACTCTCTGCCGAGCTTGTGGCGGTAGTCGAAAAAGAGCTGCGTTACGTGTTCCGCAATGCGCAAGCACGTTTGATGGTGCTCATGCCGCTGATCCTGATTGTGCTGCGAGTCGTAAACACGAACCGGCTCCGCGCCGAGATGTCGCCAGAGAAGGGTTCGTTTGCCAGCGAAATCCTGACTTATGCCGAAGGACTGATTGCGACAGGCGGCGTGCTTTACGTGTTTCTGATCCTTACCGGAATCTCCTGCAATCTTTTTGCCTTTGAAGAAAGCGGGATGCGCACTTTGATTCTCTCGCCAGTAGCGCGCGCAAAGATCCTGGTTGGGAAAAACATCGCGGTAACGATAATGGCATTGATGTTTTCCGGCGCCTTGCTGCTGGTCAATGAGCTCATCTTTGGTGACTTGACCATCCGGGGGCTGAGCTTTGCCGCACTGAGCTTTATTGTTTTTGCAGGACTCATGTCGATCATTGGCAACGCACTCTCAGTGCGCTTTCCTAAGCGCATGAAGTTTGGCAAACGCATGAATGTTTCTGGCGCCACCGGATTGCTGCTAATCCCAATTATTATTCTGCTGGCGTTGCCCCCGCTGGCAGCTGCCGCAGTCGGGTTCATCGCCCAGAGCCTGTTAGTTGAATATGCTACACTGGCGGTGTTCGCGGTGCTTGCGGTGGGCGCTTATCTACTGGTGATTGGGTCGCAGGGAGAAGCGTTGCAGCGACGCGAGGTGGAAATTTTGGAAGCCATCCGCGAACCGTCGGATACTTGAAATAGGTTCTCTAAATAACTCCAGCGATGCGCCGGTGCGCATCCGGGCGGGCATTGAAACGCGGAGCCCCGTCCCTACACAAATGGCTCGCAGAAGATTTCGCAGCAATCAGCGGCACGAACCCGCCACCGAGCGCTCCTTTCAGGAGTACATCCTTTCTACTTCTGCGCCGCAGACTTCCAGACTTGAGCTGCTGCGTCTGATTCGCGGCGGCGAAGACACCTACCTTGAGCTCAAGGTCAAACTTTCCAACAACGAAAAGATTGCGCAGGAGATCGTAGCCCTGGCTAACACCGGCGGCGGCGTGATTGTCTTCGGCGTCAACGATCAACTGCGAGTGGAAGGTGTCGATGATCCTGAGAGTGTGCAGGAACAACTAGTAAAGATTTGTCGCGAAGAGATTCAGCCTCCCCTGGTGCCCTTTATCGATCGCGTCGCATTCGATAATGGCCGGCGAGTGGTGGCGCTTGATGTTGCCGGCAAACGCCGGCCGTACCGGACGCGCGACGGGCGTTTCTACCTAAGAATTGGCGCGGAAAAGAGGGAAGCCTCACGCGAGGAACTTTCGGCGCTTTTGGATGAAACACGCCCGCAGCGTTTTGAAAATGTGCCGGTGCTCGGCGCTTCAATAAAGGACATCGATGAGGCGCATCTGTGGAGTTTCCTGCGTGGATTTGCCGGAGATGCATTCGACGAAGCGAGTGTCGCCGGTTATCCGACGGCAGACGTTCTCGAACGCGAACTCCTATTGGGAGTAAACAACGGAATCGAAGTTGTGCCGACCACTGCCGGTTTGCTTTTGTTTGGACACGACGAAAGCGTGGCCGAATTGCTGCCGCGCGCTGCGGTCATAGCAACACGCTTCGCTGGTGATACCACACAGTCTCCGATCGTCGAACGGGTGACACTCACCGGCAACGTGGCCACGCTTTACGAAGCCATGTTGAAGTTTGTCGGCCGTTATTGTGATCTGTGGGACTCGCGGCCACGCCGTTTTCCAGAAGCCGAGCAGGGCGATAGTCCCATCGCACCGCGAGCCAACTATCATCGCGGCGCCGTGCGCGAAGCGCTTGCCAATACGCTGGTTCACCGCGATCTGGCCCTGCGCGAACCGGCCACCAGGCTGCACTTATTCGAACACTCGCTGGAATTGATTAATCCGCGGCGCACGGCGGGTTTTTCTCCGGTAGCGTTGAAAGCAATCCGCTATGGCTTAACTGAAAGACTGAATCCACAACTGGCGGCCGTTTTCAAAAACCCGGCCTATGGACAAACTCTCTCGACGGGCGGGTTGCCCATGCTACTGCGCGAGTCGCGACTGCTTTCCGGAAAGAAGAGTGAGATCTACGCTTTCAATGATGAGTTTCGGTTGAGGATGCACGGAAGCTGAGTAGGAGGCAGGGGCGCGGAAGGCAAAAAAACATTTTCCATTTGTCATTTTCCATATCTCATTTTTCATTTCCCTCTAACCAGCCCGTTATTCGCCTTGGATGGCGGTGCGGCGACTAACAGCAGATGGCTGGCTGGGCGACTAACAAAGCGACAAGTGGCCGGTCAAATGAAAAATGAGAAATGGAAAATGGTGGATTCAACTTGAAGTGCAACTTTGAGATTAGTGGTTGGTAGGCAAGCTGCGATAGCGTGAGCGTGCTTTATCAAC
>JBAPXA010000528.1:0-1524 GCA_049283975.1 Pyrinomonadaceae bacterium
CTGTTGTTCTGTTCCGGATCCAGAACCTCCAGGAGTGCAGACGAAGGATCGCCACGGAAATCGGCGCCGACTTTGTCGATCTCGTCGAGCATGATCAGCGGATTGTTAGTGCCCGCCTGTTGAATCGCCTGGACAACGCGACCCGGCATTGCGCCCACGTAGGTACGACGATGGCCGCGAATCTCCGCTTCATCATGCACGCCACCAAGTGAGAGCCGTACGAACTTGCGCCCCAGGGCACGCGCCACTGAGCGTCCCAGCGAAGTCTTACCAACCCCCGGCGGGCCGACGAGGCAAAGAATTGGACCTTTTGGTTTCTCTTTCAACTTGCGCACCGCGAGCGCTTCGATGATGCGGTCCTTAATTTTCTCCAGCCCGTAGTGATCCTCGTTCAGGATCTCTTCAGCTTTCTGCAAATCGAGGTTGTCAGCTGAAGCTTTCGACCACGGCAGATCGGTCATGATCTCCATCCAATTACGCAACGTCGCTGTTTCGGCGGCGTCCGGATGCATTCGTTCGAGTTTCTTTAGCTGACGCAGAGCCTCGTCTTCAGCAGCCTTGGGCATGCCAGCGGCTTCGATCTTCTCCCTAAACTGCGCGATTTCTTCTGCCAGTTCGTTACCTTCCCCTAGCTCGCTTTGAATCGCCTTCATCTGTTGGCGCAAGTAAAACTCCCGTTGCGAGCGATCAATATCCGCGCGGGCCTGCGTATTGATTTCCTGCTGGACGGTGAGCACCTCGATTTCTTTATTGAGGAGTTCATTCACTCGCCGCAGGCGCACCGTAGTATCGGGAATGTCGAGCACCGATTGCGCATCTTCGACTTTCAACTCCAAATTCGAAGCAGACAGATCGGCAAGCCGACCGGCGTCGTCGAGGTTCGCAATGATGGCCATTACTTCAGGGGAAATGTTTTTACCCAGATTGATCGCCTTTTCCATCGAAGCCCGCACATTGCGAATCAAGGCTTCCACCTCCAGCGACCGCTCAGGCGGAAGAATCTCCTGCATCACTCGGACACGAGAGCGGATGTATTCGCCGTTAGTGTCCACCGATTCGATCTCAGCGCGCGCCAGGCCCTGGACCAAAATCCTGATGCGACCATCAGGCAATTTCAGCATGCGCATGATCACCGCGGCTGTGCCGACGCGGTAAAGGTCATCTGCAGCAGGTTCTTCTTTGTCGAGATCTTTTTGAGAGGCGAGCAGAATCATGCGGTTCTCGCCCAAGGCTTCGTCAACCGCGCGAATTGATTTTTCGCGCGAGACAAAGAGCGGGACGATCATGAATGGATAGATAACGATATCGCGCAGGGGCAATACCGGCAGATCATTGGGAATCTGCAACTGTTGGTCGGCATCGGTGCTTTCTAGTCCCTGGGTTATGTCTGCTTCTTTAATAATCGCCATATGATTGATTCTACTTCATTCGTAAGTAAAAGGTTTTGAAAACGCAGCTCGTGATCTACTTGCGAGCTGTTTCCTTCACCGTCAGTTTGTATTCTGCACCGCGCCTATCTTCGAT
>JBAPXA010000529.1:0-5187 GCA_049283975.1 Pyrinomonadaceae bacterium
ACATCTCTGACGCCGCGCGTGAGTTGAAGGAGATGCTGGCAGACAAGAATCGCGACTTTGGTGAGTATGCTCAGCGCATCAAAGGCCTGGAGCACGCGTGTGATGAGTTGACACACAGCGTCTCCACCCGCCTGAACAAGTCGTTTATTACTCCCTTCGACCGCGAAGACATCTACATGATGTCAACCGCGCTTGATGACATTGTGGACCTGATTGACGACGCTGCGAGAGCAATAATCATTTTTGATGTGCGCGAGATTAAGGACTACGCGCACGATCTTGCTGATGTGATTGTGCGCATGGCAGCGCAACTTCAGGAGATCGTCAAGACCCTACAAAAACCAAAAAACATTACGCAGCGGCTGGTGGAAATTCATCGACTGGAAAATGAGGGCGACGACACATTCCATGCAGCGATCGCCGAGCTGTTCCACGAGGAAAAGGATCCGCTAACCGTACTGAAGTGGAAAGAGGTCTATGAAAAACTCGAAGCCGCAATCGATCGTTGCGAAAACGTCGCGAACATTATTGAGAGCGTGATTATTAAGCACACGTAAGAATGATTGCCGATTGGCGATGCCAATTGCCGATTTGGTATTTGACCTTAGGGTTTTGATCTTTGCTTTTCCACTTTGATCGTTCGTTTCACAAGAAGACCTAAGCGAAGACCAAAGACCAATTCGGCCATCGGCAATTGGAAATCGGAAATCGAACCAAGGCCCCTCGGAAGTTGACACTCAACGATCGTAACCACTAACCGATGACCGTCACCTTCGCCTTCGTAGTGCTCCTGGTCACTTTCGCCCTCATTTTTGATTACATCAACGGCTTTCACGATGCGGCGAACTCAATCGCCACCGTCGTCTCGACGCGCGTGCTGTCGCCGGGGATGGCGGTAATCTGGGCGGCCTTCTTTAATTTCATTGCGTTTGCGATTTTTGGCACGCGAGTGGCCAAAGCCATCGGCGACGGCGTGCGAATGGACTTGATCACTCCTGAACTCCGTCTCTACGTTCTTATGTGCGCCCTGCTCGGCGCGATCCTCTGGAACTTGATTACCTGGTACCTTGGCTTGCCGACCTCAAGCTCACACGCTTTGCTGGGCGGCTATGCAGGCGCAGGCATCGCGGCGTACGGCGGCATCAGCGGTTTACTAAACACTGAGGTTTGGAGTCGCACCTTGAAGTTTATTGTCCTGTCTCCCCTGGTGGGCATGGTGCTCGGTTTCTCGCTCATGGTTGCGGTTCACTGGATCTTTCGCCGTGCCACACCCACGCGAGTGGATAAGGTTTTTCGCAAGGGTCAGCTTTTCTCGGCTGCCGCTTTTTCCCTCGGACATGGTGGCAACGACGCGCAAAAGACGATGGGAATCATTACCGCGGTGCTGACAGCCGGACATGTTGGCGGGCTTGCTTACGGACCAGGTGGCACACTGCCACCAATTCCGCTCTGGGTAGTTCTGGGGGCACATGCGGCGATCGCCCTCGGCACTCTTTCCGGCGGTTGGCGCATCGTTCACACAATGGGCTCAAAGATCACTAAGCTAAAACCGGTGGGCGGTTTTTGCGCAGAATCGGGGGCGGCACTCACCCTCGCTTATGTGACTCTGACCGGAACTCCTGTTTCAACCACCCACACAATAACGGGCGCGATTGTCGGCGTCGGCGCGACGCGACGATTGTCAGCCGTCAAGTGGGGCGTTGCCGGACGCATAGTCTGGGCTTGGGTGCTCACAATTCCAGCAGCAGCAATCATCGCCGCTCTCTCATTCTGGCTAATTCGCGCCATTCATAATCTCGCTACTTAGTATGCGGGTAGCTTCTGATGAAAGGAGTAACACCTGTCGCTTAATCTACGCCAAGATTCGTAGTGCCGGGTTTAGTGTGGTGTCGTAGATCGTTCTCCTTCGCCAATCAGAAGTGACAATCCACGAATCCACACGAAACTACACGATACGACCCTGTGTCCTCCGGGAATCCTCTATTCGCTAACACTTCCTGCCGGGCCTTGAATTGATTTCGCGGTTTCGAACAATCAGAATCCACAACCTCAGTTTACAATTACGGCGGCCCGGTAAGCTTCGCAGTCTTAAATATTGACCCTGAGAGAGAGCCGACGGTTGCTTTCAAATTCTCTTCGCAAATATTCGATACCCTCTTACCTCTTAGCCGGCCTGCTGTTGTTCGGCTCAGCGTGCCGTCACGAAAGCCGACCAACTGACTCTGATAGCCAACCGGAGATCATCGTAGCCGCTGCCTCTAACCTCACTGACTCCTTTCCTGAGCTCGCGCAGGAATTCACCAAACAGAGCGGCATCAAGGTCGTTTTCAGTTTCGGGAGTACTGCCGATCTCGCGAAACAGATCGAAAATGGCGCGCCGTTCGATGTGTTTGCCGCCGCTGATGTGGTGCATGTTTCTGCGCTGGCTGAGAAAGGCTTGATCACCGCCGGAACAGCGAGATCGTATGCGCGCGGCAGTTTGGTGATCTGGGTGCCTCCCGGAAGCAAGATCAAGCTGGAGCGGCTCGAGGATCTGACTAACAATTCTGTCGAGCGCATTGCAATCGCGAAACCCGATATTGCTCCTTACGGCCAAGCTGCCGTTGAAACTTTGCGTTCGCTAAAAATTTGGCAACAAGTCGAACCAAGAGTGGTTTACGGGATGAACGTCTCGCAGGTAAGGCAGTTCGTTTCTTCCGGCAATGCCGAAGTAGGATTTCTGCCGCGTTCGCTCATTCAGGCCGGACAAGGAACTCAATTCGAAATTGATGAGCGACTGCATCAGCCGATCTACCAGGCCCTCGGAGTTGTTCATGCTTCCGCGAAGCAGGACGATGCGCGGCGCTTTACTGAATTCGTCATAAGTCCTGCCGGTCAAGACATTCTGCGAAAGCACGGTTATCGCTCGGCAACTCCGACTAAATACTCGGCAAACTCCGACTAAATAACAGTGGCGCCCAAAGACCCAGAAAATCAGTTGCGGCCAAATGTCGGTAAGATTGCCAACTTTCTCAGTCTTGAGAGAAATGTTTCATTGGCGTCGGCGGCTGTTTTCCTGCTGGGCTTGGGCGAGGAACTCTGGAAGAAATTTCTGCCTAAGTATCTCGAGGCGCTCGGCGCAACCGCGCCAATCATCGGATTGTTTGGCACCGCAGAAAATTTCTTCGACGCCATCTACCAGTACCCCGGCGGCTGGTTAGCTGATCGCATCGGTCGACGGCGCGCGTTTCTGACCTTCTTGGTGCTGGCAGCGACTGGTTATCTCATCTACTTGTCCAGCCGCAGTTGGCCACTCGTTTTCCTGGGTCTTGCCTTCGCGATGGCGTGGCAGAGCATGGCGTCGCCGGCGATCTTCGCCATCATCGGCGATTCCCTGCCTCCAGAACGCCGAGCGATGGGCTTTACCGTTCAATCGATCCTTAAACGCGTGCCCATCGTCTTTGCGCCCTTAATCGGTGGGCTGCTGATTGCGAAGCTAGGTCTGCTCGAAGGGATTCGCAGTGGACTCGTGATCACCCTCGCCCTCGCGAGCGTCACAGTGTTGCTGCTCAGCCGGATCAATGTTGAGGTGCGCGGCCGAGACTCCATCAAGATTCGCGGTGTCTGGCGCAGCTTTGATGGTGCGCTCAAACGCCTGTTGATTTCAGATGTCATCGTGCGGATGTGCGAAGGCATGAC
Organism: Pyrinomonadaceae bacterium; assembly: GCA_049283975.1. Classification (GTDB taxonomy): domain Bacteria; phylum Acidobacteriota; class Blastocatellia; order Pyrinomonadales; family Pyrinomonadaceae; genus PSRF01. The sequence continues at coordinate 3,679 of JBAPXA010000529.1, forward strand.
CGGCGTTCTGACGATCCTTTACGTCACGAACGTGCAAGGCTTCAGCGCCAGGCGTTTTGGCACTCTGATCGCAATTCAAATGGTCACTTCCATCATTGTCTATATCCCCGCCGGAAGGATTGCAGATCGCGTCGGCCGCAAGCCCTTTGTGATCTTAACCTTCATTTGTTTCGCTCTCTTTCCGCTCGCGATTGTCCTCGCCTCGAGTTTCACTTTGCTGGCGCTCGCATTTGTTGTCGGCGGCTTGCGGGAGATCGGCGAGCCCTCACGTAAAGCGATGATTGTGGACTTCGCGCATACAAACCTGCGCGCTCGGACCGTCGGCCTTTATTATCTTGTGCGCAGCCTTTCCATCACTCCGGCCGCAGCGATTGGCGGCTTGCTCTGGAAACTAGCGCCCGAAGTACCTTTCTTGACGGCAACGGCGATTGGCATTGTCGCGACGATCGTATTTGCGATTACGGTTGAAGAGCGATTTGCGCGTTGAGTGGGTTAATGAAGTGAGGTGCGCCAAACGGCTTTGCACAAAAGTCTTGAATGACTTCTTATTCACACCTGGCTTTAGCCAGGAGTTGCGTGAGATTCGGCATGTTAGGAAACTATGTAAAACGGTTTCTCGCAAACCACGGCCACCAACACCTGGCTGAAGCCAGGTGTGAATGAGAATATCTTGCGCATTTCTGAATGATTCTTTGTGCAAAGTCGAGCGAAACCAGATGAAGTCTGTGAATTCTGTCATGCGGCTTCTCTTGATTAGTAATTCGACGCTCTATGGCAGCGGCTATCTCGACCACGCTGCCGGAGAGATTGTCGACTTTCTCGGGGCCCTCCAACGCGTCCTTTTCATTCCCTTCGCGCTGGCCAACCGCGATGCTTACGCGGCGCAGGCGCGAGCGCGTTTTGCGACGATGGGGTATGACCTGAATTCGCTTCACGACGCTAACGATAAGCTACAAGCAGTCAGCGACGCCGAGGCAATCTTTATTGGTGGTGGTAATACGTTTCGACTGCTGAAGACGCTTTATGATCTCGATCTAATAAAACCGATAAGAGAAAGGGTTGCGGCCGGTATGCCTTACATTGGATCGAGCGCCGGTTCCAACGTTGCCGGGCCGACAATTCGCACGACAAACGACATGCCGATCGTCGAACCTCCATCCTTCGCTGCTCTCGGGCTGGTCAACTTTCAAATCAATCCCCACTTCCTTAATGCTGATCCCGGTTCGCGGCACATGGGCGAGACCCGCGAAGAGCGACTGCTGCAATTTCTGGAAGAGAACGAGACGCCCGTGATTGGTCTGCGCGAGGGAGCAATGATTCGCGTCGAACGCGGTTCTGCCGTCCTCAAAGGCTCTTCCGGCGCGCGCATTTTTCGCCGGGGCCAACCGCCGCAGGAGGTGTTACCGGGAGCAGAACTCAACGAGCTCTAGGAAAAACTGAAACCGCGAAGTCGCCAAGCGCCGCAAAGCACACCTAGAAGAAAACGAGCTTTGAACTTGGTTCTTTGAG
>JBAPXA010000530.1:0-21139 GCA_049283975.1 Pyrinomonadaceae bacterium
AGTTTGACGGCTTCCTGATTCCCGCGTTAAAGACCCGCCGAGCCAAGACGGGCGTCGAGCTACGCGACGGTCAGTCGTTCGCCCTCGCCGGTCTTTTGGACAACAGTGAAATCAAATCGCTTTCCAAGGTTCCAGTGCTTGGCGACATCCCCGTCCTGGGTGCGCTCTTCCGTTCAAAGTCGTTTCAGAAGAATGAAACGGAGTTGATGTTCATCGTCACCGCGATGCTCGTTAAGCCGGTGAACCGTGACGACCTGCCGCAGATGCGCGGTGTCGACGGACTGAAGAATGCGTCTCCGCTAGGTCTCGAGCCGAAGGGCGAAGAGATTCAAGGGCGAACCGGTTACTCAACCACAGGCAAGGCTGCGGAAACTACTCCCAGTGCCGCACCCAAGACCGCCGAACCCGTAGACACCAAAACCAAAACCAACGAAACCAACACGAGTGTTACCACAACCTCGAGCAATCGCACGGTGAATCAGTCGTTGCCGGTGGCGAGAACCATCCCGGCGAATTTTAGCTACGAACCTGTCAAGCCCTAGTCATGAGGGGCAGCGCCTCGAGCGCTGCCCCAACCAGGGCATTCAATGAGGCACTAAGAAGGAGGGCCACATGAGTCATCGGAGATCAGGCAAAAAAGGACGCGCCGAGCGCGGCTCCATCCTCGCCACTTCCGCACTGGGCATGCTCTCTTTACTTCTAGCGGTCGGCTTAGGTGTAGATATCAGTCATCTATACCTGGCAAAGAATGAATTACAGAATGCGGCAGACGCCGCCGCTTTAGCGGGGGCATCTGGTCTGGATTTCCAATCCACCGGGATTACCCGTGCGGTTAACCGCGCGGTCGCGGAAATGAACAAGTACGAATTTGATAACGATCAAGTGACTTTCACTCCTGATAACGTACGTTTTGCGGCAAACTTGTCAGACTTCGACAGTGGCAACGGATTTAACGCAGCAGCCGCATCCAGTGTGGCAATAGCGCCGACGATTCGCTTTGTAAGAGTCATTACTCCAGAGTCGCCGGTAAACATCGCATTTGTTTCGATGGTGCTCGGTCAAAGTTTAGATCTCACTGCGAATGCAATCGCAGGGGCTTCTGCTCCACTTACTTCATATGCAGGATATCTGCCCGTAACTGTGGTCGAGGATTGTGTACTTAACACGATTACGCCGGGCAACATGTACACATTTCGTGGGGGAGCCTCAGACTTTGTTGCGCCCGGTAATTACCAGGTACTTGCCATTGATGGTTCGGGCGGAGCTGACGATCGCACCGGCCTGGCCAGCGGTGTGCAAAACGTGATCGGCGCAGGTGGTTACGTTGGCACCAAGCCTGGCGTAACGTCTGGTGCTGTCAGGCAGGGAGTCAATACCCGCTTCGATGATTACGCGGCCGGTATGGATCCTACCGTCTATCCTCCGGACACAAACGTCAAAGAAGGTATTACCTACTCTCAATACCTGGCGGGCTCGCTCACTCAAGCGCCAACACATCCTGGAGTTATGGGTCGTCGAGTTGTCCTGATACCGATTGTCCGCCAGTGCGAGTTTAATAACGGGCGCGACGAAGTTCAGATCGATCACTTTGGAGCGTTTTTCTTACGCAACAAGGTCTCAGGCGGACAGGGTGACTTGCAGGCAGAGTACATTGGTATCGGTGTAATGGTTGGAAGCGGTGTGTACGATCCGACAGTCACACCTTATCCAGGCCCCGTCATCACCAAACCAGTCATTTATCGATAGGGGGCACTCTGATGCGACGGATCACTAAGAAACTGATGTCCCTTAGACGCGATGAACGCGGGATACAACTGGTCGAATTGGCGATTGCTTTGCCCGTATTGCTCCTGTTGTTCGCTGCAGCCGCCGAATTTGGGAGGTACTTTCAGGAGTACACAACATTGGCGAAGGGTACGCGCATGGCCGCGAGGTATATGGCCACGGCGTGCGTGGACGGCACGAATGATTTGACCGCAAAGAGGCTCGTTGTTTATGGCAACGAGGCGGGAACCGGCAATCCGATTGTTAATGAGTTGAGTGTCGACAACGTGGATATAGTTAAACGGAATGCCGCAGGGGCCGTTACTAGCGGCTTTCCGACCACCATTACAATCCAGATTGTAGACTTCCAGCACAAGCCGCTTTTCAATCTGGGGCAACTAATGGGCAACTCATTGTCACTGGCTATTGATATCAAACCCAGTGTCACGATGCGCTATCTGTTAACACAGTCCCCACTCTGTGCACCCTAGGTGATTATCATGGTTAACAGGACGATCAAAAAATCCCGGCAGGAAGGCTCCACGCTCGTGGAGTTTGCGATCGGCGCTTCGGTTTTTTTGCTGGCGATGTTTGCCGTCATCGAATTTGGCCGCGCGCTGTGGGTTCACAACGCGCTTGCTGATGCTGCTCGCAGGGCTGCTCGCTATGCAGTGAACCAGCCAGCTAGCACACCCGCAGGAGTACCGACTTCCGGCACTAACGTCGGTCCAAGTACTGCTGCTATCCGTAATGTTGGCGTCTATGGCAATCCGGGCGGCACGGGAGCGGCCATGGTGCCCAACCTGGATCCGACGACCAATATAGACGTGACGTACTCCAACTTCGGCGTGGGCCAGGGAACTGTGTCCGTGAGCATCACTGATTACCAGCATCAGTTTGTAGTGCCGATCATCGGCACCACGATCACAATGCCCGATTATCAAACGACCCTCACCGGTGAAAGCGCTGGCGTTGTTGTCCCGATCCCCTAGCCCGGCGATCGCGCGCCCCGCGTTATCGCTTCAACCTCGAGAAACGAATATGAACCAACCATTAACAGTCGTAATCCTCAGTACCGGCTTAGACAACTTCAAGGAGCTGCGCACAGCGCTTTCAGCTGACAGTCGCGTTCAACTGTTGGCGGGCGGAGATGACGCAGATCAATTGCATGAGGAAATTACACGTCTTAAACCAATGGCGGCCATTATTTCCCTCGGCCCCCAACCCGAACACTCGATCAAATTCATTAAGCGCCTTTCGTCAGAGTTTCCCGGCATGGCGATTGTCTCCGCTGCCCACAACGCATCGCGCGACCTTCTGTTGCAGAGTTTGCGAGCGGGCGCGCGCGAATTCCTACAGCTCCCAGTTTCAGCGCCAGAGCTTGGAACTGTAGTTGAGCGGGTTGCCGAGTTCTGCCACTCGCACGTTGAGGCACCGAAAAAGAAGGGCAAGATGATTGCGGTGTTTTCAAGCAAGGGCGGTTGCGGAACTTCTTTTATGGCCACCAACATTGCTGCCTGCACTGGTGCACCCACAATCTTAGTAGACCTCAATCTACAAGCAGGAGATTTGCCACTGTTCCTGGGTCTCAATCAGAAGTATTCATTCGCGGACATGGCGGAGAACCGGACCAGGTTGGACGACGAGCTGATTAAGAGTTTTGCAACGCCGTATTCGTCGAATCTCTCGTTATTGGCCGCGCCTAAAGAAGCCGACTCAGCAGATGAAATTGAACCGGAGCACGTCTTCGCTGTGCTGCAAAGGCTGCGCGAGTCTTATGATTACGTGGTCCTGGATCCGCAACATACCTTCGATTCAATAACTCTCGCTGCGCTTGATCAGTCCGACGAGATTTTGCTGGTACTGACATTAGACATCCCTGCTATCCGCAGCACGCAACGCGCGCTGGAGATCTTTGATCGGCTTGGGTACCCGCGAAAGAAAGTACGGATTGTCGTTAATCGCTGGAGCAAGCTGATAGATCTTGATTTGCAGCAGGTTGAGAAATTTCTGGGCGAACCTGTCATTGGCTTCGTCCCGAGCGATTATCAAACCGCAGTGAATTCGATCAATTTGGGCCAACCGTTGGTTCAGTCGGATGCAAGCTCACGAATCGCTCTCGAGATTCGACGAATCACGAAAACTGTTTGCGGTGGCGTGGCTCCAGTGGGGCCGCTCAACAAGGAGCGTCGCACTCTGTGGAACTCGCTGTTCAAGCGTGAAGAGACAAGAGGTCAGTTTGATCTGCATGCCTCGTTGGAAAAGATCTAGGACAACATTCGAACCAGAGACTAAACCATGGCACTTAGAGAGAGATTAATTCGCGAGACAGTTGGAGTTCCGGGAGCCCCGAGCACCGAGAACGCTCAATACTCTTTCCAGGAGATGAAAGCGCGCCTTCACCGGACGCTCATCAATCGGATGGATTTAACCAAGCTGGGAGCGCTTTCAACTGAGCAGGCTCATGCCGAAGTGTCTCGCTTGGCCGAGTCCGTGCTCGCGCAGGAGGGCATGCCGCTGTCCGCTGCCGACCGTGAGCGCCTGGTAAATGACGTCAAGCACGAACTCTTTGGCCTCGGACCATTGGAGACACTGCTCGCCGACCCCACCATCTCAGACATCCTCGTGAACGCGCACGGCAAAATCTACATCGAGCGCCGCGGCAAATTAGAAGTCACGAATGTCGCTTTTAAGGATGACGAACACCTGATGCGCGTGATCGAACGCATCGTCACTTCAGTCGGCCGGCGTATCGATGAGTCATCACCGATGGTAGATGCCCGTCTCAAGGACGGCTCGCGCGTCAACGCGATTATCCCTCCGCTCTCGATCGATGGGCCGGTGCTTTCGATTCGTCGTTTCGGCGCGGAACCGCTGCGGATGCATATGCTCATCGAGCATAAGGCCCTAACTAAAGACATTGCTGACATGCTGCAGATGTGCGTCAGTGCGCGTCTTAACGTCTTGATTTCTGGTGGTACTGGCGCTGGTAAAACGACCCTGCTAAACGCCCTCTCGGCGTACATTCCTGAAGATGAGCGCATCGTCACGATAGAAGACTCCGCCGAGCTGCAACTACAACAGCCGCACGTCGTGCGCCTGGAAACGAGACCGCCAAACATTGAAGGACGAGGTGAAGTCACTCAGCGTGATCTCGTTCGCAACTCACTGCGCATGCGGCCCGATCGCATCGTCATCGGTGAGGTCCGCGGCGGTGAGGCTATCGATATGTTGCAGGCGATGAACACCGGCCACGATGGCAGTTTGACCACCATCCACGCGAATACCCCGCGTGACGCGCTGGCCCGCCTCGAGACAATGATTCAGATGACCGGCATGCGTCTTTCCGATCGAGCTATGCGCCAGCAGGTTGCGTCGGCCATCGATCTCGTTGTTCAGGTCGCGCGCCTGTCTGACGGAACCCGGCGACTCACTTCTATTTCCGAAATCACGGGCATGGAAGGCGAGACCATTACGATGCAGGAGATTTTCCTCTTCGAACGCACCGGCGTGGATTCATCTGGCCAGGTGATTGGCAGATTCAAACCCACCGGTATTCGTCCGCGCTTCGCTGAGCGTCTCAAAGCGTGCGGACTCCAACTGCCCCGAGTCTTCTTTGAGGAGATGTAAACCCAATGCTGATCTCCTTTTTAGTTTTTCTCTTTGGTCTGTTCCTCGTGTTGGGCGCTTATTTGATCGCGACCCGCAATACCGACTCGAAGCGCAAACGCCTGCAGAAGCGACTCAATGAGGCGCTGATCCACTCAGCTCAAACAGAGGATGTAGAAGTCATCCTCGCACGCAGTGAGTTGATGAGCGAGATCCCTTTCGTTAATCGAATGCTCGTGCAGCTACAAGCTGCCTTGCACTTGAAACGGATGCTTGATCAGGCTGATGTTCATATTACTCCCTCCCGCCTTGTAATGTTTTCGTTAATGGCAGGACTGTTAGGACTGCTGGCCGCGTCTGTGCTGACGATCGCGGTTTTGGTTATTGCAGCAGCCGGATTAGTTGCCGCGATGATTCCATTCGTTCACGTTTGGTGGAAGCGGAGGCAACGTTTCAACGCATTCCTCGAACATCTTCCAGACGCGTTGGACCTGATGAGTCGCGGCCTTTCAGCGGGACATGCTTTCGCGGAATCACTGTACATGGTTTCCGCGGAAATGCCCGAACCGATCGCGACCGAGTTTCGCAAGACTTACGAGGAACAGAACCTGGGATTGTCCCTCAAGTTAGCTTTGGAAAACCTGACTGACAGGATGCCTTTGTTAGATTTGAAAATGTGCGTGACCGCCGTTTTGATTCAACGCGAGACGGGCGGCAACCTGGCCGAGATCCTTGAGAAGGTTGCGTATACGATTCGTGAACGGTTCCGCATTATGGGTGATCTAAAGACATTGACGACAAGTTCCCGCATGTCTGCCTGGCTGCTTTGTGGACTTCCGATCTTCGTTACTTTTGCAATTACAGCCATGAATCCGGAGTACATGAGCGTGCTTTGGAAAGATACCCGCGGCCATTACTTGATCGCCGCTGCCTTGTTTCTGCAAGTCACCGGAATGCTGATTGTGAGGAAGATACTCAACATAAAGATCTGAACTTTGAGCTTGGAACTTTGTGCTTGGAAATTGAATTTTGGTTAACAAGTCTCAATCAGGTAGGTAGCAAAGCAGACAGAAGGGAAGCCCAAAGTACAAAGGACAAAGTACAAAGCTCAAGGAATTCACAAGCGCCCGAGAAGAACCAAGTCATGTTACTCATAATCACAATCTCAACCTTCATCTGCATCTCCCTGATCATGATGGGAGCCTACTGGTTGTTTTACCGGCCGCAAAGTGCTGCCACCGAGCGTCTCAAACAACTCGGGGATAGAGCGGCAGGCCCTATGACGGGTTCGGTGTCGATTGAAGAAACTCGAAGAACGTCCGAATTCGCCGAACGAATTGCTTCGCCTTTGAATAAATTGCTTCCGCCTTCAGCAGCTGAAGTAAAGAAACTTCAGAAGCAACTAATGCAGGCGGGATTTCGCCGGTCAAGCGCGCCTGTCACGTTCCGTGCCCTCCAATTCACAGCTATGGCCGGATTCCCGGCGCTCGTGGCCCTGGCTTGTGCCGTTTTGGCACGTCCGCTTAACAGTGCCGTTCTATACATCCTCTTTGCATTCGTAATCGGGTTTTTCCTGCCGCGGTATGTGCTCAAGAAATTGATCAGGTCGCGCCAACAGCTGGTTCGTTGGGGCTTGGCCGATGCGTTGGACTTGATGGTGATCTCGGTCGAGGCCGGACTTGGCCTCAACGCCGCAATGGTAAAAGTGAGTACGGAACTGCGTGAGGTTCACCCGGATATTTGCGACGAATTCGAATTGGCGAATCTGGAAATGCGCGTTGGTCGTGATCGCGAAGAGGCGCTGCGCAACTTGTCAGAAAGAACCGGTGTTGATGATCTCTGCAGCCTAGTGGCCATGCTGATCCAGGCTGATAAGTTTGGTACCTCGATCGCAAAAGCAATCCGGGCCTTTTCAGATTCACTGCGGACGAAGCGCCGCCAACGCGCAGAGCAAGCTGCGCAAAAAGCAGCCGTCAAACTTTTGTTTCCACTTGCTTGTTTTCTGTTCCCGACTTTGTTCATTGCCATACTTGGCCCCGCAGCCCTCCAACTGATTGATACATTTAGCAAGATGTAAAGGAGCTGGCCATGCATAAACGAAGACTTATCGCTATCGCAATCGCTTTGATGTTGACGCTGGTTACGACCGCAATGTGGAGTGCGTCCACGATCATGCGCGAGGGCGATGCCGACGCTAACTTCCTGGAGGATTCAGGTTCAACTGTGGGCGCCGAAGAAGCGCCGAACACTGAGAAGAAGAAGGGCAACAAAGTCGCTCGCATTTTCACCGCTCCGTTCCGGGCGTTGGGAAAACTCTTCGGCAAAAACGACAACAAGCTGCAACGGATGAGCGAGAAAGATGTCGAGAAGTTTGAAAGCGTCGGCGTGATGAAAGTCACCGACGACCGCACGCGCGCGGCGTTGGGGAATCGGGCTGAGAGCGCTCTTGAACATCTGGCAGCCGGGCGCGACTACCTGAATCAAGGAAGGATCAACGAAGCCATCTCGCAACTTTCAACTGCGACTTCGCTCGATCCCAAGCTTGCCGAAGCTCACAACTTGCTGGGCGTTGCTTTTGCACAAAAAGGCTTAGCCGATCGCGCAAAGGATTCCTATAACCGCGCAGTTAAAGCGGACCCCGAAGACGCTCAGGTGCTCAACAACCTCGGATACACGCTTTATGAAAATGGGAACTATCGCGCCGCGGTAGATCGGTTGAAGCGCGCGCTGAAACTGGCGCCAGGGGACGATCGCATTCTTAACAACCTCGGGTTGGCTCTTTGTCGGCTGGGAAAATTCGAAGACGCTTACAAGAGTTTCGCCCGTGCCAACGGTGAGTTGACCGGACACCTGAACATGGCCCGCATGATGGAAAGGTTTGCCCGCGAAGATGATGCAATCAGGTATTACGAAGGTGCGCGGCGAATCGATTCGCATTCGACGTTCGCACTCAAACGCCTGGCCGATCTTTATCAGCGGGTAGGTAAGACGGAACAATCAAAAGAGGCGCGCAATGCGCTCGCAGCGCTTGCCGCCGAACCCAATGTTGCCTTGAGCGGTAAATAACAGAAAGAGGACCGCGATGTCACAAACTACGATACTGACGCGCAGCGAAGTCGAATCGATGGGTCCGCCAGTTCCCGAAGAATTGGCCGACACCGGCATTGCCGAAGGCTTTCTTTGCGACCTGACTTTGAAGCATGTCGCCATGATGCCGGAGCCAACGACGACGGCCGTTGCCGAACGGCTTTGCTTGCCTCGCACTCTGACTGAAGACATTCTCCAGAAGCTTTACCGCGAAAAGTTGATTGAAGTTAAGGTGCAGACCAGCGTCGGCTCGACACGTTATGCAATGCTCGATCACGGCTGGGACCGGCTCGCGCGGTTGGTTTCAATTTGCGGTTACACAGGGGCGGCGCCGGTTTCCTTGCGCGACTATTCGCATATGATGCGACTGCAATCGATTCCGTCTGAGTCCGCAACGATGGAGACCGCGCGCGCCGCGTTTCACGATCTTGTTTTGCCGGAATCGCTGTTACAAACCCTGGGCTGCGTAATCAATTCGCGTCGCTCGCTGTTTCTCACCGGTCTTCCCGGCACCGGTAAAACTGCAGTTGCCGAGCGCATCAACGGCGCCCTCCCGGGATCTATCTGGATTCCGTACGCAGTCGAAATCGACGGCCAGATCATTCGCGTTTTCGATTCTCACTGTCACCGCCCGGCTTCTGAAGATGAAACACCCGTCGATCACGATCGCCGCTGGGTGTTGATTCGACGCCCGCTGGTAATCGTTGGCGGTGAGCTGACGCTTGAGAATGCAGACCTGACATGGAGCGAGACAGCGAAGTTCTATGAAGCGCCGTTCCAGATGAAATCAAACGGTGGCACCCTCGTGATCGACGACTTCGGAAGGCAGCGTGTCTCTCCTCAAGACTTGCTTAATCGGTGGATCGTTCCCTTGGAGCGACGCATCGATTATCTGGCTCTGTATACTGGCAAAAAAATTGAGGTTCCTTTTGAACAACTTGTCGTTTTTTCCACGAACCTCGACGAGAAAGACCTGACGGATGAAGCATTCCTCAGGCGCATGGGCTATCGCGCGCGTGTGGAACCGCCGACGCCGGGAGCATTCTCGGAGATCTTCAAACGCGCCGCTTACAACCGAGGCATTCGCTGCGATCAGCAGGTGCTGGATCATTTGTTAGCCAAATATCGCCTTGAACAGCGAGTGATGAAAGGCTGCGAACCGCGAGATCTGCTCGATCGGGCGACCGACATTTGCCTGTTCGAGGGTCAGGCTTTGGAGCTTACTCCGAAGGTCCTGGATACCGCCTGGCGCAATTACTTCGGCACGTCGCATTCGTTTGCCAATCAGGACCGCGCGGCGAATGAAAAATCGCTGGCCGATCCGCTGGAGCTGTAAATAACCGGAAACAGGTTCACAAATGACTCAACGCATCGGGCTACGTCTGTCTTCTTTAGTTTGTTTGGCTCTGAGCATCTGCGTCTTTGCGGGAAGCGCTTTTGCGCAGAAATCTCGCCGTGCAAAGGCCAAGCAAGCAGCGGAGGAAAAGGCCCTTGATGAAGCGCTCACCGGGACGGAAGTACAACTGAAGCTAAAGGATGGAACGCGAATCACCGTTGAGGATGCCTGGGAGAGTGAACAGGGCTTCTGGTATCGCCAGGGCGGGATGACGCACTTGCTGCCACGGGAACGGGTCAAGGCTATCGCTCGAGGTAGTGATTCGCCCACCAAGATTGAGAAGCAGGTCGCTAGTGTTACCGATCTGAACCAGGCTCCGGCCAAAATCGAAGAAGCGGTTTGGATTTATCTTGTCGGGGGCGCGCGAGTTGAAGCCGATAGCGCCAACGAATCGGCTGCGGGAGTTTGGTACAAACGCGGGCCCTTATCGATCTTTATCGACAAGAGCCGTGTGGACCACATTGAGCGTGAGTCTTTGGGGACTCTCGCTGAAGCCGATGCCCGCAGACCGCGAGGCTGGAGTACCGGCCGTCCGAAGATCGATGCCCTGATCAGGCAGAACGGGGCGAAGCATGGCGTCGACCCCTACCTGATTTTCTGTGTCATGGAGCAGGAGTCGCACTTCAACGCCCGAGCGTTGTCGCCCAAAGGAGCTGCAGGCTTAATGCAGCTGATGCCTGGTACTGCGGCGCGTTTTGGAGTTCGTCATTCATTTGATCCGGCACAAAACATTTCGGGGGGCACGCGCTATCTGAAACAACTGATGGCCAAGTTCAACAATCGCGTCGATCTCGTTTTGGCGAGTTACAACGCCGGTGAGGGTGCAGTGGTTCGCTTTGGGCACCGCGTTCCGCCTTACCGCGAAACACGTAACTACGTGAAGCGGATCAGCTTCCGTTATCGGCAGGTTAAGTCTCCCGCGCGTCCATCCCGGAGTTCAGTGAGTGCCGGAGGATTTTAGTTTCCAGTGCATAGGAGACGCTCTTGTCTAAGTCTCACGTTTCCAGATTCTCGCTAACAGTTCTGGCCCTCCTTTTAGTCTTGCTGTGCGTTGCCGGCAATGCTTCGGCACAACAGCATTTGCCGTTGACCAACTCAGCGGTGGTCAAGCTTGTGCGGGCAGGATTCAAGGAGAAAACTGTAATCGCCATCATCCGCACTCGAGCCAATCGTTTTAATCTCGAGCCTGATCGGCTCATCGATCTGAAGCGAAATGGTGTGAGCGAAAATATTATTCTGGCGATGCTCTCGCAGAACGACGCCACATTCGAAGAAGACGGTTGGGGCAACGATCCGTTCTTTAACGGCGGTAAAGCCAAAGACAAGTCGGCTGCAGAGAATGAGACAGACATTTTTGGTTCGAGCGGCAGTTCAAGTGGCGAGACTCGCTCGCGCGGGGAAAGTGCGGGAAGCTCGGGACAGGTCAGCACAACGGGAAGCGCCACAGTTCGCATTATTCGACCGCCTAGCGAGGCTGGCGGCGACGCCTTGAAACTCGAAAAGACTCCGACGTTGAATAACGAAGCGATTATCGACCTCGTTGAGGCAGGTTTTTCGGAAGGTACGATTATCAAACGGATTGAAGGCTCGCCAAGCGATTTCGATCTCTCACCCGCAAAGCTTGCGGAATTGCGAAAGCGTCGTGTCACTGATGCCATCATCGCTGCGATGAGTAACGCGATGGATGGATCCGACCCCAAGAGCGCGACTCGCAACACTCCAGGAGAGAACTAGTGCGATGGGAGCTGCGAGCGCTTACAAAGCGGGGGCGGCCCTTCGCGGTTTACTTGTCGCAGTTTGTTTGACCGGGATCTTCGGTGCAATCGAACTCGTAAAACCCGGACTCGCCCAAAGAGCAACGCCAACTAATCCAAGCTCAACCCAGGCGAAAGCCACACCCACGCCAACCCCAACGCCGGCGCAAAAAGAAGAAGAGATCGATCCGGATGATGTGATTTCCGTGGAGACGACGGAGATTTTGTTGCCGGTCACCGTTAGAGATGCCAATGGGGAATTGGTTTCTGGTCTTACACGAACCGACTTCCGTGTCTTTGAAGATGGACTCGACCAGCCCTTAAGCGACTTCAGTTTGCGCAAGGTTCCTGTAGATGCAGTTCTGATGGTTGATGCTTCTTCGTCAGTCTCAAGTAATCTCGACGACTTTCGCGTGGCGGCCGAGGGCTTCGCTTCTCACCTCGCTGTCGATGATCGTATCAGCCTGATTCAGTTTGACGATCGAGTGCTCTTGTTGCAGGACTGGACGAAGAGTCTGGTGCAACTGCGCCGGGCTTTGCGACGAGTGTCGCCGGGAATGTTTACAAGATTCAACGACGCTTTGTTGTTAGCAGCGCGCGATCAAATGCCGCGCGGGAATGCCCGCCATGCGATCATCGTCTTAACTGACGGCATCGACAGTGGACGGGGGACAACGTTCGAAGCGGCATTGCGAGCGGCCCTGCAATCGCAAACCACCGTTTACATTGTGAGCAACTCCGAGATTGAGCGAGCAAAGAAACAAGCGGAGCTGTCAGCATTGCAGTCCGGGTCAGACGCATCTCTTCGGTTCAACGAGCTTAAGATGAACGACCTGCGGCTTGGCCTCGAGGCTTTGGCGGCGAGCGAGCGAAACATGGCACAACTGACCAGTGCCACTGGGGGCCGGCTCTATAAACCGCAGTCCTTTAGTGATCTGGAAAAGACATATACCGAAGTGGCGGATGAACTCCGCCACCAGTATGCGCTGTACTACTCGCCCCTCAATCGAAAGCGCGACGGTGCTTTTAGGCGCGTTAGAGTAGAGACCCGCAATCCGGCGCTTCAGGTAACCGCTCGCATCGGCTACTTCGCTCCAAAAAAATAGGAAACCGATCTCCTAAGTAGCATCCCTTCCTAAATCAGTTTCGCCTTACATTTCCGCCTGATTTCTTCACCGTCCCGGCTCCGCGGATAAAAGGGAACGACTCCGAATCGGGGAGGGCCAGAATGGCTCACCTGCCTGGCTCCAGAGGCATGTGTGCGCTCACGACACAGATTGGTCCAGTCGAAACGGGAGAAATTGAAACGGGAATTACGGCCTAAAGCTTATTATTTCATCAGTTACGATTTGGCCCTCGGAGGCGGCATGGTCATTGCCAGATGCTCCGTGCTAGTCTTGCAGCCGTTTTGGTTTATTCACACCGGGACTAGCAAAGCAATCAAAGAAAATTCACTAGAAGGAAAACGAGAATAGATGCGACCAGTCAAACACGCGGAAAAGGGCCTGACCTTAATTGCCGGAGCTCTTCACGACGTTATTCAATCGGTAAATAAGTACAAGCCAAATCCCTCCTTTACGCCTAAGTGGTCAGACAAGCCGCTGCTGAAGTCATGGCAAAAAAGCAAACCAACACTTGGTTGGCCGCGGACTACGGATTCGCTTTGTCCCAACTGCGTAATTGAAGCCCGCGAGTCAATTCTCAGTGGCAAACAGGATGTCAGTGTCTTAATTAATGAGAAGGTGGGCGAAATCAAGGCCCAGATCATTGAACGCGATGGTCAAGTCTGGATGGTGAAGGACTGTCCGATCCACGGCCATTTCGAAGACATGATGGCTATCGACGTCAAATTCCTGACGCACATCGAAAAGATGTTTCCCGGTCGCGACATCGATGCGCATAACGACGAGAAGCTGCACAACCATGGCTCAAGTACCGTGAAGTACGGCCGCGGTGCGGTGCTAACCGTCGATCTAACTAACCGCTGCAACATGATGTGTGACCCGTGCTTCATGGACGCTAACCAGGTCGGTTTCGTTCACGAGCTGAGCATGGACGACATCAGGGAAATTTTGGACAACGCGATCACCATCAAGCCGCGCCGGCAGATGTCGGTGCAGTTCTCAGGTGGTGAACCGTCAATTTCGCCGCACTTCCTAGAGTCGATTCGCTACGCACGCAAGGTGGGATACAACAGTGTGCAGGCCGCGACTAACGGAATTGAGTTCGCCAAGAGCAAAGAGTTTTGCCGTGAAGCCGCCGCCGCCGGATTGCGTTATGTCTATCTCCAGTTCGATGGTATCGGCAACGACGCGAACAGCCACCGTCAGGTGGGCAACCTCTTCGATGTGAAGATGCGCGCCATCAACAACCTGCACGAAGCAGGAGTTGAAATTGTGCTCGTCACGACTCTCGTCAACGGAATCAATAACGACCAGGTTGGCTCCATCGTTCGCTTCGCGTTGGACAACCCCAAGAAGATTGCATTCCTATCGTTCCAGCCCGTTTCCTTTACTGGCCGTGACGAAGAGATCACCGAGCAGCGCCGCCTGCAACAGCGCTACACCCTTTCGCACCTGGCTCATGACGTTAAGGACCAGGTGGGTATCACCGAGCCTACGCGCGATTGGTTCCCGCTGTCGTTGATGGGAGCCTTTGCAGATTTCGCCGATTTGGTCCACGGCCCACAGGCCGAGTGGGGTCAGGTTTCTTGCGGCTGTCATCCTAACTGTGGTGTGGGCACCGCGGTGATGGTTGATAAAGAAACGCGTGAGATGAGGCCTGTGCCGGAATTCTTAAACATTCCCGGTCTTGTAAAAGACATGCAGAAGATCACTGACGCCGCCCGCGGCAAGTGGATGTCGAACATGATGATGGGTCTGGCGCTCTTGAAGCATTACAACCCTTACAGTTCGCCTTCGCAGTTTACGCTGTATGAGTTGTTCAAGAAGTTCGACAAATCGTTCGGCTTGACGGGCAAGGATTATGGCAGGGTGAGCGGCGACCGGACTACACAGGACATCGAGGTTCGTCGTTCCGATCGCTGGAACTTCCTCTTTATCGCCGGCATGTGGTTCCAGGATCTTTTCAACTACGACTTCCGCCGCACCGAAATGTGCATCATTCCGTACGGCACGCAAGAAGGTGAGATTTCCTTCTGTGCCTACAACACGGGAATTGGCTGGAGAAATATCATCGAGAACATGCACCAGAATGCGACCGTGGCCAAATGGTATGAAGAGCACGGTCGGCATGAGATTTTTGCCCGCGGCAAGGAAGTGGATCTCGCGGACAAGAGCCACGGCATGGTGCTTAATCCAATCGACCTGACGCGACCGAACAAGCCGGAAATGGAAGGTCCGAAGACCGCTCACGAAGAAGCTGTAATGATGCGTAAGCTCTATCAGGAGTTAGTGCTGAAGCAACAGCTCGACACGAAAGAAGCTGACAAGCCTGTCCAGATTCAGGGGCTTAGTCGTAAGAAAGCTGAACCTGCAAACGCAGAAGTGGTCGCGGTATAGCGGCTACGTTCATTTGAGGAAATTCTGGGGGCGTCCCTTTTGTGGACGCCCCATTTCAGCGTAAGACGGCATGACTCCAGGGAAGCTAAAGTTGCCAACTTGACCGCGAGCGTGGCTGACGTGTTAAATAAGTGCGCTGAATAGGCGTTACTAATAAAGTCAATTAAGAGAGACGGAGATAGAATGGCGATAGTTACTGTTAACCAGGGTGAATCGATCGAAAGTGCACTGCGGCGTTTCAAGCGCAAAGTAATGACTGAAGAAATTATCAAGGACGCAAAGAAACACGCGTTCTTCATCCCGCCGGGCCAGAAAGCCAAGTTGAAATCGGCACTCGCGCGCAAGCGAAACAAGAAGAAAGGCCGCATGCGCAGCGCCCCTCCTCGTGACTAACGAGATCTTTGCCACCTCTTGGTGCGACGAGCGGCAGTCGCACTTACCTCCCAGCAGTTCCTCCTTAGAAACGAGCGGACGAGGTGATCTCCCCGGATCCATGAAGGCGCAGCTGTGTGGTAAAACCTAATTCACCGATGACCCGTATCCTGCTTACCAACGACGATGGGATTCACTCTGACGGCTTGATCAAGCTGGAAGAGGCTTTGAAGGAAGTCGGCGACGTTTACGTCGTGGCACCCGAGTCAGAAATGAGTGGTGCGGCGCATAGTCTCACTCTTGCCCGGCCCCTTCGCATTCGGCAAATCGATGAGAGACATTGGACTGTAGACGGCACACCGACCGACTGCGTCACCCTCGCCTTGAATCGCATCCTCCCACCTGAAGAGCTTCCGCAGATTTGTGCATCGGGAATTAATCACGGCGGCAATCTTGGTGACGATGCCACTTATTCAGGTACAGTCGCCGGCGCCCTTGAAGCAACAATCCTGGGGGTGCCGGGACTCGCGTTCAGTCTAGTCGCTCGCGAAAACTTCGACTTCTCTGAGCCGGCGCGCTTTGCTATCACGGCAGTGCGCAAGGTGCTAACTGAAGGCTTGCCCGAAGGCACGCTCTTGAACATCAACTTCCCGCGCGGCGAAATTAAGGGTGTCCGGGTAACGCGGCAGGGAATCAAGAATGCTCGCCCGGTGATCAGTGAACACATCGATCCGCGCGGCAAACCATATTTCTGGATCGGCGAAGAGTATTTCAACAAGGGCGCGGCCGACGGCACCGACTATCAGGCAATCGAGCAGGGCTGCGTTTCGGTGACTCCCTTGCGCAGCGACATGACCGATCATCAGGCGTTGTTGGGACTCGACACGTGGAATTATGTTGACGCTGCCGAGTTACTCAAGAGTTAGGTGTTGCTGTTGTGCCTCCGTACCGATTGCTACCACTTCCAAGGCACTGATCAATTAATCCTCCTTTCTATTTTCCAGTCCAGGCTCTAAACTCCGAAACGAAGTGGCAGCAACCGGTCAACAGTCTTCCGAACGATCTCAGGACTACGCGATCCCACGTGAACGGATGGTGGCGCGTCTGCGCGATCACTACAACATTCGCGATCCCAAAGTGCTCGATGCCATGCGGTCCGTACCGCGTCATGCTTTTGTTCCCGAGGCGCTGCAAGGTCGCGCTTACGGCGATCACGCGCTACCGATCAGCGCGAACCAAACCATCTCCCAGCCATACATAGTTGCCAGGATGACCGAGTTGCTTGAGGTTGATAAGGATTCCCGCGTGCTCGAGATTGGCGCTGGGTCTGGTTACCAGACGGCGGTGCTCGCAAGGGTTGCCGGACAGGTCTATTCGATTGAGCGAATCGGTGACCTGGCACGACAAGCGCAGGCAAAGATTCGTGAGTTAGGAATTTACAACGCTACGGTTAAGTGTTTTGACGGCACGCTCGGTTGGGCTGCTAACGCTCCGTACGACGCCGTTCTTGTAGCCGCTGGTGGTCCGAACATACCGGAGCCGCTCGTGGCGCAGCTCAAGGTTGGTGGTCGATTGGTTGTCCCGGTGGGACCAACGCGTGAGTCGCAGCGTCTGGTGCGCGTAATCAAGACTGAGCGCGGTTCTAAAGAAGAGGATCATGGCGCTTGTGCCTTTGTCCCCTTGATTGGACAGCATGGATGGAAAACTTAAAGTTTCGAGTTCCGAGTTCCAAGTTTCGAGTTCATTTGTCTTGAAATCATTAGCGCGGATTCTCGCGGATAAACACGGATAAGAAATTGTGAGCCTCTTAGCTCGGGCCGAAACCAATCAACCAAACTCGAAACTCGAAACTCTGAACTCGAAACTTTAATACATGATTGCACGCATTCTTGAAATCCTCTCCAGCTTCATCGTTGCTACTATTTCCGCGCTTGGCTACTTTGGGATCGTCCTCTTGATGGCGATCGAGTCCGCCTGCATTCCGCTCCCTTCAGAGATAATCATGCCCTTCGCCGGTTACCTTGTTTCGACCGGCCAGATGAACTTTTGGCTGGTTGGCATAGCGGGCGCGGTTGGCTGCGTCCTCGGATCGATGGTGGCGTATTGGGCAGGGATGTACGGTGGGCGCCCACTGGTGGAGAAGTATGGTCGCTACGTACTGCTATCGCGTCACGATCTCGATCTCGCGGACCGGCTGTTTGCGAAGTATGGCGAGGCGATCGTGTTCACCGCGCGCTTGCTGCCGGCCATCAGAACTTTTATTGCGTTTCCTGCCGGCGTCGCGCGCATGAACATCCCACGTTTTATTTTTTACACCTTTGCTGGCTCCTTGCCGTGGTGTCTTGGTCTGGCTTATGTGGGACAAAAGTTGGGCGAGCAGTGGAACAAGGATGAAACTCTGAAGACATGGTTTCATCGTTTCGACTTCTTAATTGGCATCATTGTCGTTGGACTTGCTGTTTGGTGGGTGCGGCGGCACCTCAAGCATCTGCGAGCGGATCGGGTAAAGATGACCGAGACGATGGAAGCGGAGTAGGGAAGTGGAGACGCGGGGACGCGGAGAAGCGGAGACGAAGTACTAACTACTGTCTACAGCCAGTGCCTACTGCCTACTGCAGTTTGACACCCTCATGACCGTCACCTAGAATCACTTCTCCTGTCGGGGCGTGGCTCAGCCTGGTAGAGCGCACGGTTCGGGACCGTGAGGTCGGAGGTTCGAATCCTCTCGCCCCGACCACAATTACTTAGGAAAAGTTAACAATAGGACCACTCAGGGGGGTGGTCCTAAATGTTTTGTGATGCGAATTGTGCCAAACGTGTTTGGTGTAAGCGAGGAAAAGCGGGGCAGCGATACCACAAAACTCTCTGAGCAAGGTTCATCGGGTCTCTCCTTACAAGGGCTTGACCAACACAGTGAATAGTACGCTAGTGAAAAATTCATCCAGCACCGGCACGTTCGCAAGTCCGCGTACCATACGGCTGATCTTGAACGTGTTGCCACCAAACCCAATTTTCTCCTGATGTCTGACACCGAAGCTCGTCTCTTTCAGCAATCGGTTGAAGCGCCGGATCGTCATAAAGTTTAGATAGGTGACCCATGACTCGCGGTCCCTGTACGGGTTCGGCTTCTTCTTCCCATTCGTATCCAGGAAGTAGCAGGCCGTGTCTTGGCGCGAGTCGTAGAGCTTCGCGGCTGTGGCCAGAAGCGTATCCATCGAAAAGATCACATGCGGCCACGGATAGGTGATGATGTCCTCCAAGTGACTGCCATGCGGGTTGAGCCACGGATTGAAGTGGACCAGAAACACCCCGCCGGGCTTCATCACGCGATAGACCTCCGCAAACAACTCGCGTGGCTTGCTCAGGTGCTCGATGGTATCAATCGTGTAGACAACATCAACCGAACTGTTCGGGAGTGGAATGGTTGTCGGCGTGGTCTGAATAAATTCGAACCTGTCGCCGTAATCCCGACGAGCATCTTTCAGGTAGTAAGGAACTAGGTCAGCACCGATCCCGGTGAAACTCTCATGCTGGCTAAAGCTGTGCAGTAAGTACCCTCGATTGCATCCGAGATCCAGGACGGTCTTACCCTGAAACGAGACGTGCGGTGCAAACATCTCCCGATAATGCGACGTGTCAGCTACGCGCTGCTCAAAATACTTGTCGTTTGAATCGAAGCGGGTGATAGATGGCGTTCGTGAGCCAAACTTTCGCAGCGGCCCGAGGAACGCTACAGCAAGGTTGTAGCAGAGGGTTTCGGATAGCTTCATAGGACCGGAATTATAGCCCGCCTCAGAGCTTTTGCGATCATTGCGAGCGCATCGCGTTTCTCGCTTGAACCTGCTGAAGTAGGCAGCTTGCCATCGCTACACCATCCGAAACATTCAGGAAAAATCGCCTTCGGTGACTCGGTAGGGTTCCAGGCCGGAACGGACGAAGCGAGTCTCAAACCAAACCATTTAGTCGCCCTTCGCGACTTGGCCCTTCGCATCCGGCAGTAAGTGCGAACTCTTTGATTTATCGCTTCAAAGACTGCCAAGCCTCAGATTCCGCTTTTGCATCTCAGCTCGGCCTGCGGGTCGTCTTGGATCTTGAGCCACTCCCGAGTTCGCCGAAGTCCTTCAACGAAAGCGCACAGATAAAAAGTGCAATCTGATGGTGGTCCATCTTTGGCCATAATTTGTGCCAAAGTACACTCGCAACGCACCAGATACCACGGAGTTTCATAGGAGTCCACGGCGCAAAGTTAGGCCTGACGAACTCGAGGTAACTTAATGTATTCAGTGTTAGATAGTGGTATTCTGTAGTAACGCGAGTTGACTATTCGGGACCGTGAGGTCGGAGGTTCGAATCCTCTCGCCCCGACCACAAATCTTTAGCAATACTTGGCAAAGGCTACTCGCTCGGAGTGGTCTTTTCTCTTTTGTGTTGTGGAAGGTGACGTAACTCCGCTGGCAAACGGTAATCTTCCAGGAGAATCCTCATTCCTCATTCGAAGTTCTTAGTGCGCTGGCCGGGTCAGAAACAGTTTGAACCGCTGGCGGAACCCGAGAGGTAAGACAAATATGCTGCCCGTTTCAACGATTGGTATCAAAATGGAGTCTTCACAAAGAAGGTCGCTGAATCTCGGGTCCAAAGTCTCGTAGGCTGTCGATTCTGGTCATGGAGTTCGATTAATCAAACATAATGATTTCCAGGTGGGTCGTTCACAAATTCGGCGGCACGAGCTTGGCCAATGCGCATGGCTACCAAACGGCAGGATCCATTCTGCGTTCTCTCCGAAGAGATGGAGAACGCGTGGCGGTGATCGCCTCGGCGATGAGCGGCGTAACCGATAGCTTGATTGAGTTGGTGGCTCTCGCCGCGAGTCAGAACGATTCTTATCTCGCAAAGCTTCACGACCTGAAGGAAAAACATCTCGGAACGATGGCCCAACTCAGCCTGTCCGAAGAGCAAAAGCAGTCGCTGGGGGAGAGCCTGGCCTCTGATGTCAAGAACATCGAAGAAGTCCTGCGTGGAGTTTGGATCACCGGCCTTCCCTCCGAGCCGATCAGCGATTTTGTCTCCGGGCACGGAGAGGTGTGGTCCGCTCAACTGTTGCATGCGCATCTTGAAGACTGCGACGAGTCGTCGTTCTGGCTCGACGCGCGCAAGATTCTGATCGTCGAACCTGACAGCCGCACCGTCACCGTTGACTGGGAGCTTTCCCGTGAACGGCTACGCGGTTCACCGGCCGCTGAGAAGCCGACTGACTTTGTAGTCATCACGGGCTACATCGCCTCTACGCATGACGACGTCGCCACGACTCTGAAGCGGAATGGCAGCGATTTTTCCGCTTCGATTTTCGCCGCCCTGCTCGAAGCTGACTCCCTGACAATCTGGACCGACGTCGACGGCGTGTTGAGCGCTGATCCGCGGCGCGTACCAGACGCGCTGATAATTCCCGAGCTCTCTTACCAGGAGGCCGCCGAGCTTGCTTACTTCGGCGCCAAAGTCGTTCACCCAAACACAATGTTTCCAGCGATAGCTAGAGGTATTCCCGTTTGGATCAAGAACACTTTCAAGCCGGAAGCGACCGGAACGAAAATCTCGGCGACTTCACCATCCGGAATGCCTGTAAAAGGGTTTGCCACGAT
>JBAPXA010000531.1:0-5335 GCA_049283975.1 Pyrinomonadaceae bacterium
ATTGAGTTTGACGAAATTGCGGATCGGTGGCACTTCCTGCGCGACACTCACCGTTGCTGTTGCCAGCGTTATGATGATCAGGCTTAGCACTTTGCCCATGAGCGGCCCTCCTTACTGTGGTTACTAAGGTACGTGAAATTCCATCCGCTCGCAGTAGACTTCCGCAATTAGATTTCCAGTGGCGCCCGACTCGGGACCCAGGCTAAAAATGCCAAGATTGAAGAAATCTATGTGCGCCAACTCATCCCTGAGGTTAGCAGCCAGCAGGGTTAGCTTTCCCTTCTTTTCGCGATCGTCTCCATTATTGCCCTTAATTACGAAATCTTCGAACCAATCCTGCCAGCTTTTTGCCGAAGTTGCCGGTATCGTAAACCTTAGATTTGAAAACTCGACTCTGCGCGTGGCAACCGTTGCGTCGCGGAACGATCCCACCTCAGCCTCAATTGTTTTCTGTGTCACTGCAATCGGGCTGACCTTGCTGACCTTCTTACAGTCAACGTCAGTTATCTCCAACTTGAAGTTGGAAACGATCCATTGCTTCGCAGCGCTGGGAGATAATGAAATCTGACCCGATGCTGACTTGAACCTAATGTATTCGGGATTGATCTTTACCGTCAGAAATCCTGCGTCACGTGAGCTCGCATCCATCGCGGGTATCGTTGTCTCCGTAATCAGTGCGCCAAGGAAATCTCGAGCGCTGCGGGCCTGAAACTGATGATCCGTAACAGTGATCGAACCATCGCGACGCGTTGCATTTCCGGTCCACGAGACAGCAATCCACTCGTAGAATTCAGCCGCCAACGAGAAACCTACTTGCATGACACATGGTTCAAAACTCAGCGCTGCGATATGTTTCTTGGAATAGTAGTCAAGCGGCACCTCAGCAACCGTGGCCGAAATCCCGCCGCCGGTATACGATCTCAGCAGACCACAGGTAACACCATCCAACTCGAAAACGAAATTGTTGCTCACAACTGGAGTTGCAGGTGGCATCATTTTCTCCTTTCCAACAATCGACTCGCCAGCTACAGGCTTGGCCTCAAAAGTCAGAATCTGTTTCAGACGGCTCAGCTCTTCGGCAAATTGAAACTGCTTCGGCTCTGCCGCTGGATGGGTCCAGCTATCCTGAGTTTTGAGGCAGAGAAGAGTTGGCGCGTTCACGCAAATAGTCAGCAATCTCTCCCCACCCTTCGTGCTCGGCCCAATCCAACGGCGTTCCGTTGTAGACCTTGTCCCTCGTATCGAGCTTCGCACCCGCCTCCACCAGCACTTTCACGGCTTCGAGTGATCCGGAATCAACAGCATGATGCAGCGCCGTGGCGTGAGGATGAATGCCGGTGCTGTAGGCATCGATGTCTACACCGAGCTTTAGCAATTTCGCGAGTGCCTGGGCTTTACCATTAAGCGCCGCAGCCACGAGGGCAATCTGCCTGTCCCGGGCCGTTGCTTCTTTCGCCAGGCGATCCACGTCAGCATCACGATCAAGACAGATTGCCGTGGCGAGTGTCAGCTCACCGCCACGCTTAACAAGGTGTGCCGCGGCTTCCAGATTTCTTCCTGACAGCGCGCCATGCGCGGCACCGGGAGTGGCGCCTGCATCGATAAGGACGTCCATAAGCTGAAGCTGCATTCCACTCTCGCGCGGCACTCGTCCAGTCACTACGAGTCCCAGAGTGTAATCAAGTTGTTCATGCAAACTATCCCATTGTTCGCGCTGGGCCGCGGCAAGGATCGTCTCCGTGATTTCGACGATATTGACTGGCAGCCTCTCATGTCGAATCGGATTCTCAGCCACGAACCAAAGCAAGTAAGGAGCTTTGAAATATCCTTCCAGAGCGCCGTCGACGAGTTCACGCAGCCAAGCACCGGGTGATTCCAAGCGCTCCGCAGTAAGGTGCGGATTAGCCGCCAACAGACTTCGCAACTCGCTTACCTGTCCCGCGTCGATATAAGAAACCGCTTCTCGAAACAGCGAATCAAGTTCGGTATTATTCATATCGCGGCGATACTTGGCAGAATGACTCTCAGTCGGCGATGCCAATTGTTGGTTTAACTCGTTGTCCCAACATGTAACACAAGCCGTCAGGAGCTATCTCGAAAAAGACTCGATAGTTTTTACCAAATGATGCTTGCGTCTTAATGTCGTTAACCGTGGGTAACTTGCCTCTAATCTCTTCGAACGCTGCGACGATGTCGTCTACTTCGAAGAAACAACCTTCCTGTGTGGGATCACCACCGTTTTCGCACAGCCCAATACGTATTTGATCCCGACCAAGTATTGCGGACTTAAGAGTTTCATCGCGGCGTTCCAGGACTTGAAACCCAAATTTCGACTCGTAGTAAGGAACCGCTGCGTCCACATCCGCAACGGGAAGATTCAAGGCGTCATCTGCATAAGGTGCTGCGTGCAAAAAGACTGCTTTCATATCTGCTGTCACCTGCTTCCACTTAAAGCCACCGGCATGTCGGCAACTGTATAAGCCATCACCGCCATCGTGGCAACGCAAAGAGCGAGATTCTGGGGATCGATCTTGTCCAGAGTGTCGGCTGGCGTATGGTGAATGTCGAAATAATGTGAACCATCCACATCAAGACTGGCACCCAAGACCCCTTCGCGCATCATTGGTCCGATATCCGCACCGCCACCATTGGCAGCGATCCGGTCGGCGCGAATGCCGCTTAGTAGTTTGGCAATCTCCTGCATGTTGGCCCGCGCCTGCGGCGCTGCAGTAGCCGCGAGGCCAAAACCTAATGGTTGGTAAATGCCGGAGTCTGACTCGATTGCCAGAACATGTTTGGAAACTTCACTGCGATAGGCGTCGCGATATGCAGTCCCGCCGCGCAGCCCGTTCTCTTCATTTGTATAGAGCACGACTCGAATCGTGCGCCGCGGCCGCAAGCCAAGCTCTTTCAGTAAGCGCACCGCTTCCCAGGCGACGATGCAGCCGCCGCCGTCATCGTGCGCACCTTGACCGACTTCCCAGGAATCGAAGTGGCCACCGAGCACGACAACTTCGTCGGGATTTTCTGAACCCTTAAGCTCGGCGATGACATTGGCTGATTCAGCATCAGGCAGAAACTTCGCTTCCATTTTGAGGCGTAGTAGCGGTCGATCGCCGCGATCGTACAAACGTTGCAACAACTCCGCACCCTCGATGGTGACGGCGGCAGTCGGTATTTTCGGTTGCCCTTCGGCATACGCCATCCCACCTGTATGCGGAGTTTGCAGGCTAACCGGCGTCACCGATCGCACAATCGCAGCGACCGCCCCATAACGAGCAGCTTGTGAAGCACCATTCTGGCGGTACTGCACGGACGCGCCATAGTTAGTAAACGGGACGTTATAAACGACGATCTTGTCGCGTACTTTCTCGGCCAGGCTATCGAGTTCAGCAAAACTGCGGACCACAATCGCTGCGGCGGTTATGCCTTCGGGCGGCGTGCCGACGCTGTTTCCAAGTCCCAGCATCGTCAAGTCGCGAGCGACGGGACTGGTTAGTTCGAGACTCTCTCGGCCGCGCACCCAATGCGGCACCATAACTTTCTCACCCCGCACATTATCTAAACCATCGCGCCTCATTTCGGCGAGGGCCCAGGCAATTGCCTGCTCCAGATTCTTCGAACCGCTCAG
This sequence comes from Pyrinomonadaceae bacterium, assembly GCA_049283975.1. GTDB lineage: Bacteria > Acidobacteriota > Blastocatellia > Pyrinomonadales > Pyrinomonadaceae > PSRF01. The sequence goes on from JBAPXA010000531.1 coordinate 3,632, forward strand.
TCGATTGCCGATGTGGTCTGTCAGGTGCGCCAGACGCTGGTAGGCCCTGTCACTTGTCAAAGCAGCACCGATGATGCGAGCCGCCGCTGAACGATACGCATCGATCTTGACCGTGGGTGGAGGCAAAGGTATTGGCGACGGTGAGGGCGTTGGAGACGGCGTTGGAGTAGGAGACGGGGTGGCCTGCGAATCAGGGCGCGAGGATTGTGGAGACTGCTCGGCCAAAGAAGATCGTTGCTGCAGGGCGAATGTTGAAATGAGTAATGCCATGATCAGAATGCTTGATTGTATTGGGCGCACGATTGGCCAGTTCTCCAGATAAAAATGAAAAGTATTGCCGGGGGTACCCGAATCGTTGGGGAAACTTGTTTGGAACGGCGGCAGTTTAGCTGATGACTAACAACAGCGGTAGTGGCTAGAGCTTTCCTCTTGTATGAGTTCCGGCGCCGCCCATTTCAGATTTCAGTTCGTCGCTATGAAGCAAGGCGGTAATCTATGCACCTGAATAAACTAAGAACGATGATAATCTGGTCCGCGTAGCAGACCCCTTGAGAGAGCCCGGCTTTTCAAAGCCGGGTTACAGTACAAACACACACATCGTCGGCGTCGCGTCAGGGACACTTGGGCTAGTTCTGAATCGTCGCTACGCGACGATTTCAATGGGGCATTGCTACCCGGCGTTGAAACGCCGGGCTAAAATCATCCCGACGCTCCGCGTCGATCTTTTACCAACTTCGCTACTCGTTGCACGAGGCGCTCGTCATCGATCTTCTTGGCCACTGCTGCAAACGATGGCAGGGGAGCCTTCCAGCGCAGCTCTTCGACGCTCTTGAACAATGGCGCGTTCCTGCGCAGGGTCGCGAGATCCTTGAAGAGCAAAGCCAACCTGCGATTGTTGTCCTGAAAAACTTCTGCAGGAAACTCCTCGATATGTCCGTAACGGCTGATCAAGTTTGCGGCGGTCTTGGCGCCGCAACCGGGAATACCGGGATAACCATCAGCCGAATCGCCCACGAGCGCTAGATAGTCGGCGATATATTCAGGATCGACCCCGAATTTAGCGCGCACCGCCGCTGCGTTGCGGATTTGATTGGTACGTCGATCGATCTGCACCACACGATCGCCGACGACGCATTGGCCGAGGTCCTTGTCGGGCGTCCAGATGCAAACCTTTTCCACCCGTTTATTGCGGGCCGCGAGGTAGGCGGCGGAAGCGAGCGCGTCGTCGGCCTCAAGTTCGATCATGGGCCAGACTGCTACTCCCAACGCCAACAATGCTTCCTCAAGCGGTTGAAACTGCGCGAGGAGGGTTCGTTCTACACCTGCACTCGTTTTGTAACCTGGCCAAAGTTCGTTACGAAAGGATTCGATGACGTGATCGGTGGCGACACCAAGGTGCGTTGCGTCCTCCTCGATCATTTGCACGACGGTCCGCAACACGCCACTGACCGCGCCAAACGGAGGATCAGTTTTTTTGAATCGCCGTAGTCCGTAGAAGTGACGAAAGAGTTCGTAGGTGCCGTCGATTAGGTGGACGATCATTTATCGAGGTCCATCGAGGTCCAAAGTCCAACGTCCAACGTCCAATGTCCAATGTCCAAAGTCCCAAGTCCAATGTCCAAAGTCGCGAATGTATGCAACATTAGTTTAGCGAACACTGAACCTTGGACGTTGGACGTTGGACCTTGGACCTTAGTTTAGGCG
>JBAPXA010000532.1:0-13446 GCA_049283975.1 Pyrinomonadaceae bacterium
TATGAGTACAGACGAACAAGCTATTCGCGATTTGATAGCAACCTGGCACAGCGCCACAGCCAAGGGTGATGTGTCGCAGTTACTGACTTTGATGGCTGAGGATGTGGTCTTCTTGGTGGCCCGGTAAACCACCGATGCGCGGTCGCGATGATTTCGCGGCCGGCTTCAAGCAGGCGACCGAAAGTTTTCGCATCGAGTCCAGCAGCAATATTCAGGAAGTACACGTCAATGGTGACTGGGCCTACGTCTGGAATTATCTGGTGGTGGTAATGACGCCAAAAGCTGGCGGGGCGTCTCAGCGGCGCACTGGCAATGTACTTTCAGTACTGCGGAAACAAGGTAACGGCACCTGGCTGATGTTTCGCGACGCCAACCTGCTGACCGGGGAGCCTCAATAGAAGGTTGCTGCTTCAAGAGTGTTGGCCCGCTTGAATTCCGAAAAGAGGAACTGAGTGTCAGAATGGTAGTCATGGAAGACGAGTCGAGGGCAGCACGAAGTAGGCAAAGACGAGGCTACCTGAGTCCTCACACTGTCAGAGCGGTTTCGTTTTGGACGACGAGTGCCTGCATTCTGGTAGCGGTGGTTGCTTCGCTGCTGGCGATCTGGCAGTTCGCCGGAACCGATACGCTTTGGCGCACGGTGGCGACTTGCATTGTGATTGGTGGCGGGACGGTGGCTTTCTACGTAATCAATGTCCTCTTCGACAAAAGCGCAGATTAGCGGCAAAAGAAACCAAGACGCGAAGGCCGCAGAGTTAAGAAAGAAAAGAGCTTTGAACTTGGTTCTTTGAACTTTGTTCGCTAGTGAAACTTGAGAGAAGAAGTTGAGGCCACGCTACTAGAACAAAGTACCAAGAACAAAGTACTAAGCTCGTTTTTATTCTTGGCGAACTCTGCGGTTCCTGGCGACTTGCGGTTTCAGTTTAATGAGAAATCTATGAATGACTAAACGTTCTTTGAAGAACGTTGCTTAATGGGAACGAGCGCTTCGAAGTTCTTATAGATTTGCAAATACATTTGCGTTTCGCGAGGAATCAACACCCGCCAGCCACCGCCACCGCGACGCAGGTATTGCGGCAAGCGCGCCGCATTGGAGTTATAGCCTGCCGCCAGCAATTCTGTTTGCGTAGCTAACCCAGCATTGAGCGCATATTGCACTTCTTCATTCGCGGCCAGATCGTTCCAGGTGTCGCTCATGTAAAGCAACATCGCTTCGAGTGCATTCGCATGACTGCGCATCCCGGTGACAAAGTCGGGGATTAAACCGGCATTCGGGTGTCGCTGCCGCATCAGGTTGTAAGCCCAGGGAATCATTTGCACCATGCCGCCCGCCCCCGCAGAGCTCACTGAGTAGCGATAGGTGTCGTTCTGGTTCAAAGCAAAAAGCGAATAGACCTCCTGGAACAACGCCGCGCGATTTTCAGCCCGGAAGCGTTCGTGATCCACGTGCTCTACCAGGCAGAGTCGTTCAGCGACATCCAGAATCTGAGGTGAAACGACAACGCCTTTCTCACGCAGCCGCTTGGCCGCGAAATCCAACATCGTTCTGATGTAGAGCTGGCCTGAGCGAGCGAGTTCCGGAGAAACCAGAGCAGGATGTACTGACGTGTAATAAGCCAACTCACGGAAGACACCGCGCTTCTCGATGGGAAACTCCACCAAGAGCGGCGTTAAGGAATAACCGGTCTGGTCGAAGGCAGTAACAGCCGTGTTCACACCGTTGGCTCTGACAATTCTCAAGTTAACTATCATCCCCAATGACGTTGACATTGTGACCTCAGCGCCTTTGGTCAGGAAGGTTTCCTTTGCCAGTGTGAGCTGGTGGATGCGATTGCTGCGCCGATCGAGAATAGCGAGGGTTACGAACTCAATCGAGGGAAGCAGACCGACTGTTTTCGGACGCGACTTAAACATCCGCTCTGCCTCAGCAATTCGCGCGCGAATAGCTTGCGGCGACAGGTGCGTCGCCTGCGACGAGTCTGTTTCCGGAGTTTCTATGCCGGCCAACTCAATCGGTGTTGGCTGCGTAACCGGCTCCACCGTTGCTGGTGCAGCTTGCTTGCCCGGCTTCTCAGTCGCCTGCTCCTGCTTCTGTGGAGCAGAAGCGACCGGTGTTTGCTGAGCCTGGGCGCGGACCGCCGCCACGATTCGTGGTCGGGTTGCGCCCTGGGGTTGTTGAGATGAAGGCGATTGCGCATGCACGGTGGCGACGGAAAGCGCCAGCAGTGAGACAAGGAGGGAAACAGATCTCATGATTGAATTGGCTCTCGGATTGTAAAACTCCTCGCTGGGGGGCAGCGAGTGTGGTTTAGATTCGCCGATGCTGCGTTAGGTTGTCAACGAAATTGTCGATCCCAAAAGCAACCGCCAAGTCGCCAAGAAACGCCAAGGTCGCCACGAATACAGTTAGTCTCTGAAAGTTTGCTTACCTTCTGCCTTCTTGGCGTACTTCGTGTTTCTTGCCGCCTTGGCGGTTTTTTTTGGGCAATTTGACGGTAAGTTCGTCGCCAGCCATTAATTTATCTCAAAACTCAGGTTGACCACTGCCGTAATGTCTTTGTCGAGAGACGACGTGTCGTTCATGCCGCTGTCTGAGACTTCGTTGGAGTCGGCAGGCGTAATTTGCAGCACACCCATGCGCGCCGTGCGCACGCTGCCAATGCTGCTCTCAGTGCTGGCCGCAACTTGTTCGGCCCGCTTTTTTGCGTCCTTCGCCGCCTCGGCAAGCATTGTGATCTTCTCTTCGCCAAGCTTGGTGTAGTGATACTCCGGCGAACTGGACTCGAGCAGAATGCCCTGGTTGATCAGTTCCGTTGCTTCGCGCGCTACTCTTGAGATTAGGTCCACATCGTTAGAACGCACTTCAAGTTCCTGACGCAGAGAGTAGCCGGTGATTTGCCCGGTGTCCTGACCATCACTATCGCGGGCGTGAAGCGTTTGCGAAGAGATCGAAGAAATGGTGATCTGATTTTCCGGGATGCCTTTGCCGACCAGGTAAGACTTCACCCGGGGCACGTTTTCTGACAGAGACCGATAAGCATCAGCCAGCACTGGAGCTTGATAAGAAACGCCGGCCTTCCAAATAACCAGATCTGATTTGATCCGTTTCCGCGCCGAACCGGTGACAGTGATGGTCTGATCACCCTGCTTCGCCTTCACAAACGCGTAGCCGAAGATGATTGCGGCCAGCACCAGACCGGCTGCCAACACCGCGGCGGCTAAAAAATTGGATCCGACTCGTTCGTTAGTCATCTTGGGGGAACTCCTTCAACGGGGAATCGAGGTGGACAATACAACGAACTCGCAAACCAACTCAAGAAGATCGGGAAAGATTAAGAGTTAACCGCCAAGGTGCCGTCAACATTTTCCATATATCATTTTTCATTTCTCATTCGTCATCCGGAAGAAATGCAACCGCCAAGTCGGCAAGGACCGCAGAGGACGCCAAGCGAATCAAACAAGCTTAGGACTTTGAACCTGGACTTTGAACTTTGTACTTGGTTCTTTGAACTTTGTTCGCTCGTGAAACTTGAATGGCAGATGTTAAACCTGAGCTTCTCAAACAAAGCACTGAGCACGAAGTTCCAAGTTCAAAGTTCCAAGTTCAAAGCTCGTTTTCTTTTTTGGCGGCTTGGCGGTCAAGTTTTTTGGGGTATACTGCGGCTTGTTCAAGGCCTGGTACATCTCGTCTCCCCTAATCTCTTACAAAGTGAAAGGAAAGTTCTTATGTGTCTCTCAGCGCGTGGGTGGCGTTCCGCCGCAGTCTCTCTGGTTATCCTCAGCGTGTTTGCTCTGACCGCAACCGCCCCACTAGTCCTGGCGCAAAACGCAACTGCCGGCGCTGCCCAAAAGATGATTAAGCCCTTGAGCTATCCGACCGCGAGAAAAGGTGATCAGGTGGACGACTATCACGGCGTCAAGGTCGCTGACCCTTATCGCTGGCTCGAAGATTTGGACTCCGAAGAGACACGAAATTGGGTTGAGGCAGAAAACAAACTAACGTCGAGTTACCTCAGTGAAATTCCGGCGCGCGCGAAGATTAGAGAACGCCTAACGAGACTTTGGAACTACGAACGATTTGGCGTCCCCTTTCGTGAGGGTAAGAACTATTTCTACACGCGCAACAGCGGCCTGCAAAATCAAGCAGTGCTTTACAGTGTTACATCCCTCGATGGTCAGCCGACCCTCCTGCTTGATCCCAACACTCTCTCGACCGATGGCACGGTGGCCTTGTCGGGAACTGCGGTAAGCAACGATGGCAAGCTTCTCGCCTACAGTCTTTCAGCTTCAGGGTCAGACTGGCAGGAGTGGAAAGTGCGCGATGTGAGCACCGGTAAAGATCTGGCAGACAACATCAAATGGGTGAAGTTTTCCGGGGCCTCCTGGACTGCCGACGACCAGGGCTTCTTCTACAGTCGTTACGACCAACCACAGGGCGACTCACTCAAGGGCACAAACTATTTTCAAAAGCTCTACTACCACAAACTGGGCACACCGCAGTCAGAAGACGTTTTGATTTACGAGCGACCGGATCAGAAGGACTGGCTCTTTGGCGGGAACGTCACTGAAGACGGACGCTACCTCATCATCTCGATCTTCCAGGGAACTGACAACAAAAACCGCGTTTACTACAAAGACCTGCAAGCAAAGGATGCTCAGGTCGTGAAATTACTGGACGACTTCGACGCGGCCTACAACTTCCTCGGCAATGATGGTCCGGTGTTTTGGTTTCAAACTGATTTGAAGGCTTCGCGCGGCAAGATCATAGCGATTGATGTCAGCAAACCAGATCGCGCGAATTGGCAGGTCCTGGTCCCCGAAACTGCCGAAGCACTTCAGGGTGTCAACATCGTCAATCACATGTTCATCGCGAACTATCTCAAGGACGCTCACACGCAGGTGAAGATTTTCAATACTAATGGCAAGTTCGTGCGCGAAGTAAGTTTCCCCGGCCTGGGAACGGCAGGAGGTTTTGGCGGACACGCAAAGGACAAAGAGACCTTCTACTCGTATACCGGGTTTACGTCACCAACCACCATTTATCGCTACGATATGGTAAGTGGCAAGAGCTCGATCTTTCGTCAGCCGAAAGCTGACTTCAATTCGGAAGATTACGAGACCAAACAGGTCTTCTATCCGAGCAAAGACGGCACGAAGGTGCCGATGTTCATCACCTATAAGAAGGGCCTCAAACTCGACGGCAACAATCCAACCTATCTTTATGGATACGGCGGCTTCAACATCTCGCTCCCTCCGGCTTTCTCGGTCAGTAATCTGGTGTGGATGGAAATGGGCGGCGTCTATGCCCAGGCGAACCTGCGCGGCGGCAGCGAGTATGGCGAAGACTGGCACCAGGGCGGCATGAAGTTAAAGAAGCAGAATGTGTTTGACGACTTCATTAGCGCCGCCGAGTGGCTAATTGCGAACAACTACACCTCGACGCCCAAGTTAGCGATCGGTGGTGGCAGCAACGGCGGTCTATTGGTGGGCGCCGCGATTACGCAGCGACCCGACTTATTCGGCGCCGCGCTGCCAGCAGTTGGCGTAATGGACATGCTGCGGTTCCAGAAGTTCACGATTGGTTGGGCTTGGGTTTCTGACTATGGCTCGTCAGATAATGCGGAAGAGTTCAAAGCTCTGTATGCCTATTCTCCCCTGCACAACATCAAAACCGGCAAGGCTTATCCGCCGACGATGGTGACCACTGCGGATCATGACGATCGCGTCTGGCCGGGACACAGCTTCAAATTTGCTGCCGCCTTGCAGGAAGCCCAAGCGGGAGGGGCTCCGATCTTGATTCGCATCGAAACGAAGGCAGGTCACGGTGCCGGAAAACCAACTTCGAAAGTTATTGAGGAAGTTGCCGACAAGTGGGCGTTCCTACGGCAGACGTTGAATATGGAGTAAAGAGTCGAAAAACATTTTCCATATATCATTTTTCATTTCTCATTTTCCATTTGAGAACCGGCGTACGTGACTCGTTTCAAAACTGTTAGCGAGGTGTAACCGACAGCATTCAAGGAACATCGCCACTCGGTACAGTACGGGAGCGTTAGCGACCGCATTCAAGTGACGCCACACTCGAGATACCCACCTTAGTGAAGCCCGCAAAATCGTCGATTTTCGAAACCTGATTGATCGCTTAGTTGAATGGGGTCGCTAACGCTCCCGCTTCCGTATTCTTTGCTATTCTCCGTTGCACTTCGAACTCGAATCCACCAATGACAAATGGAAAATGTTCTTAATTAAAAATCCGACAGCCGATATCCAGCTGAACTTTCTTATTCCATCCAGTCGCGCGTCATGTCGCACCAAAGCGCGAGGCCGCGCCATTCATTAAAGCGGGAATAGTAACGCGCGATTTTCTTATCAGCCGCCTTGCGCCCGTTGTTTCTCACCGAATAGAACTTGGACCGCGTCCACGAATCGAGTGCCAGTCCGTCATAGCGTCCCAACAACTTCAAGAGGTTCTCAGCGGCGTAGTCGCCAACTCCTTTCACGCCCTTCATCTCCTTGATCAGGGCCGGAGTCGGCAAATCACTCGTTAACCAGGACTCGACATTCAACTCGCCTGACGAGACCCGATCGGCTAGCTCCTTGAGATAGCCGGCGCGGTAACCAGCGCGCACTTCTTGCACGTAAAACTTCTCTGGCATCAGGGCCATCGCTTCCGGAGTCGGAAATGTCCGCTGACTGTTGCTCGACTTACGACCCAGATTCTCCACTAAACCGGTCACCATCTTTTCCGTGAGCGCCCAGGAGCAGTTCGTCGTGCAAATCATCTTCACCAGGTCTTCGAAGACCGTAGGCGAACGCAGCATCCGTCCGGCACCCTGATCCGACACCCACTCAAAATCCGGATCGCCCTTCATAGTTTGGTAGAACCGTTTCAGATCGTCATCAAGACGCAGGATATGACGCACCTGGCTCAGCACTGCCTCGGTCGCCTGCTTGCCGATTGTGCGCGAAGTGTTGACCTGGACGGATCGTTTGGTTGCCGAGATCGCGATCGTGAGAGGCGCTGCGGTTCCCAGATCCAGCGTTCGCGTCAGGATCCACCGCTCACGGTCGATCACAAACGGTAGAAGTTCACACCAGCCGTGACTGATGATGGTCCGCTTGAAATTAAACGTCGGTGGCGTAGAGATCGTTATAAGCATGATTCGTTAATTTGTATTTTTAGAATACGAGGAAGGTGTGAGAGTTAGCAAACGGCTGTGCTTTATCAAAGCAGCATTGGGGCAATCTGGAACGACTCATTTATGGCTGTACTCATGATTGGAAACAACGCCAGCGTGGATACTGTTTCGCCTTGCTCAGTTCGAGTAAGGCGAACGCTTCGGATTCGCCGATTATCCAGGCGCTCGATCTTGAAACGTAGGTTGTCGTATCTCACGATTTCGCCCTCTTTCAGTAAGCGACCAGCCTGCGCCAGAAGAAAGCCGGCGAGAGTTGTATAACCACCGTCCTCCGGCAAGCGAAGATCAAGTTGGCGGTTGGCGTCGCGCACCGTTAGCATGCCACTCAATAAACACGACCCGTCGCTTTCTCTTGATATTTGCGAACGCACCTCTTCATCAAATTCATCGGCTATCTCGCCCACGATCTCTTCCAACAAATCCTCCAGCGTAATGATGCCTTCCATGCCGCCGTGTTCATCGACGACAACTGACAAATGTTCACGTGTCAATTGCATTTGTTTGAGAGTCGTGCCGAGGCGAGCGGTCGCGGGAATGAACTTGGGATCGTGCAGCAACGACTCTAACTCGAACCCACTTGGTTGCAGCTCTTCCAGGTACGGCTCTAAGTCCCTTCGGAAAAGAATACCGACTACGTTGTCCAGGCGCTCACGATACACAGGCAAGCGTGAGTAACCCAGTCTGCGGAACGCAGTCTTGCAGTCTTCCAGTGTGGCAGTCACGGGAATGGCGTGCACGGCGGTTCGCGGAACCATGGCTTCTCGGACTTCGGCACTCGAAAACTCGAAAACGCCATTAATCAGCTCCTGTTCATCTTTCTGAAGATGCCCGCTGCGCCGCGAGATGTCGACCAACTGGCGCAACTCATTCTGCGTGTAAATTGAAGCGTGTTGGCTAGAGGGATGAAGACCAAGCAGTCTTACTGTGCGAGTACCAGCCCAGTCGAGAAGTCGTATCGGATAATAAAAGACCTTGTAGAAAATCTGCATTGGCACCGCGATGGCCAGAGCGGTTTTTTCGGCTCTTTCCAGTGCGATGGTTTTGGGCGCAAGTTCCCCCAGAACTATGTGGAGAAAGGTGATGATGCTAAAGGCAACCGTGAACGCGATTGTGTGGAGGACGGCGTCTGAAACTCGACCTCTCAGTGGAATCTCGAGTAGGTGAGCTACTGCGGGTTCGCCGATCCAACCGAGCGCCAGTGAGGCGAGGGTAATGCCAAGTTGTGTGGCGGAAATGTAGGCGTTGAGATTATCGACCAGACCCAGTAACAGCTTAGCGCGACCCTGACCTGCCTCAGCCAAAGCTGCTATGCGCGAGCGGCGCACGCCCACCAGCGCAAATTCGGAAGCGACAAAGAACCCATTAGCAAGAACAAGGAATACCACGATGAAGATCTTTAAGGCTTCAAACATACTTCATAATAGAGGTTTGAGCGCAGGGGTAGCAAAGGTGATTTTTACGTCGAGAGCAACGAAGAAATGTTTGGTGGACCACAAGACCCCGATGGCGGCTCGCCAAGTTAACTCTTAGGCGAACCTTCGGCGGCAAATGTTGCTAAATTGTTACCAAAAACCCGACCAACTTGTACGCTTCAAATGCAGTCAAGCTGCGTGTTGACAGCCCACTTGGGCGGGGACTAAAATCAGCCCACTTGAAAATTGTATGGAAGGCTGTACCCGAGCCGTTCCTAACAACTTGGAACATTCGGGAGCAGAGTCGATCACGCGACTCTCAACAGTACGCCACGGTGACTTAAGCACCGCTTCCGACCAATAGCCGGAGCTTTCCGGCGCCGTTCGTCGCCCCTACCGGGCACTTAGCAGGGCATCCCGGTTGGGGCGATGTCGTATTTAGTCGACGCCCCAGCTAATAGTCGCACACCTCTTAATTACCTTACGTAAATTGGATTGGAAATGATCCACGGTTGTTCTCGCACTGGGTGAGGCAACTGCGACAGGTAGACCTCGCAGCGGTAATTCCCCGGCTCCGTCACCACAAACTCTACTTTTGCCTCGACGTATTCGTCCTTGATCCTGGTCCCATTCTTCAGCAGCGCGACGCGACTCGGCAGCGGAACCGACACGCTCAGCCGGGCTTCCCCCTGGAGCCGTAATTCGTCGCCCTGGAGATGGGTTTCAGTGCCGCTACTGCCGGAAAAGCGGAATCCGGTGGTATCCGAAAAAAGATCAAACCCAATGAAGCAGTGGCCTTCACGAATTGCCGTCAAGAGTGTGTCCGCACTCAAAGCCTCAATGTTGGGAATCAGCACGTGAACTCGCACAAGCGAAAAACTTCTCTCGTAAGGATCGAGTTGGAGACTAAAAAGCACTTTGCCGGAGCCACCATCAAAGGAGACCCCAACATTCGCATGAGCATCATTGCCTGCGAGGGCGGTTAATCGCCGGCCCCCGGCCTGGGCCTGGTCCCAGAGTCGCAAATTTTCGTCGGGCCGATGATAAAAATTGGCGAACAGCAAATCGGGATAACTCGAGTAGGACCATAGGCCATCAAAGAACATTGAGACGCGGTTGATCTGTCGTGCGTCTGTGAAAAGGTTGTAGACCTCAACGCCGTCGACTGCGTCCGTGCCCCAAGACGTGAACTCCTGTGGGTAGGCAACGATCGCCAAACCTTGTTTCGCCCTCACTTTTTGCGCGAGATCCTCAAGCGTTGAGCCCGCCTCGCTTCGCGTTTGGGGACCGGGGATTAGGAGCAGGCGTCCGGCATTGTTGACGCTTACTTCGTTGCCATTAAGGAACAGCACACCACTGTGAATTCCCTGGAGGGTCATTGCCGCAGTGTTGATGTCTCGCTCGGTATGCTCCGTCATCGCCACGAAGTCCAGTCGATTCGATTGTGCCGCTTGAATAATCTCTTCAAGCTTGCCGCTGCTATGTCCGCCGAGGAAGGAATGAACGTGCACCACGCCCTTGTATTCTCGAAACATTGAGTCAGGCGAGATCGCCTTTCGCTGTGTGGTTAGTTGTTGGATTGATTCGCGGAGCACAGCCAGGCGGCGGCGGCGATAAGCAAAGGGAAGCTGCGACAGGAGGAAAAGGACGAGGAGGAGGACAAGGATCTTTTGCCAGCGCCGCATCGTAAGTTTCGAGTTTCGGGTTTCAAGTTTCAAGATCAAGCGGTCGACAAACAGTAATTGGCAACCGGGATCTATGTTTCGAAATCGACTGAGGCAATCTGTTCAGTAATCGCTCGGCCAAATGCGACGACTTTGACGTGTTCAGGATGCACTGTGTAGGTCTGGAGCGCAGCACGATCGCGGAAGACGGCGACGAGTCCGGTGTGATAAGAGCGTGGCAGTTTCAAGACATCAAAACCGACAACAAGACTCTCGATCACCGGGATAGTTGCGGCCAGACCACGAAGCATACTCAAATGAGTATCGCGCACTTCCGGCTCAACATCGTCTCGATATTTCCAAATAACTATATGGGTCAGCATAGATTAGGAGTCAGAAGTCAGGATTAGGACATCGTAATCACACAGCCTCGCAGGCTTGGCGTGTCACTTGATGACGGTACTCAAACAACTTGCGCAATCTCGGTTCAACCAACCAGGGCGCCACGAGCTTTCCGAATGGTCCCAGGGGCGGTTCGTATTCAATTTCATCAAGCAATGTTGCGCCGTCGGGATGTGCGGTAATGATATGCCGATGCCGCCAACTCCGAAACGGTCCCTTAATCTGCACGTCTTCAAACAGGTGCGGTGGCTGGTACACAGTATGTTCTGCAATCCAGCGAGTCTTGATCGGGCCAATGATGTTGGTCTCAATTATCGCCCGCGAACCGATTTCAGCAATCGTTGCGCGCTGGATCACGCGCGCCGTCTCCCATGGAGGCAATAGCAACTCAAGAGCGTTGTCCTGTTCATGAAAAGCGAAGACACATTCGGGTGTTGCATGGATCACGCTTTCTTTGGCGAAGTGCATCTTGAAGCAGTAGACAGAAGCCAGTAGTCAGAAGCCAGTAGTCAGTAGTCAGTAGTCAGTAGTCAACGGTGAATCGCGGCTTGCCGCTGCCTTGCGGTAAGGCTTGCCCTTACCGACATGCGTTGCCCACTGACTACTGACCACTGACTACCGTCGCGGCCTACTTCAAATATCGATCAAACCAGGTCAGCGTTCGCTCCAGGGCATCAACTCGATGTTGCGGTTCGCGCAGCCCATGTCCTTCGCGCGGATAGCGCACGAGCACCGTCTCCACGCCGCGGCGCTTCAACGCCATGTACATCTCTTCAGCTTGGGTGATGTGCACGTCGTTATCCTCCTCGCCATGGAGAAAGAGCGTGGGTGTCTGCGCCTGCTTGACATAACGCAGCGGTGACCATTGCCAAAGCAATTCGAAGTTGTCCCAGGGGAACCCATTAAACTCCGCGTGGATTAGATCCTGATAAAGAGAAGTCGAATAGAAACTGATCAGGTTACTCAGACTGGCGCTCGCAACCGCTGCTTTGAACCGCGGAGTTTGCGTGATGATCCAGTTCGTCATGAAGCCACCATACGAACCGCCGGTAACACCGAGTCGCTCAGGATGGATCCAGGATTGCCGCCTCAACGCTTCGTCAACTCCAGCCATCAAGTCTTTATAGTCGCCGCCACCCCATTCGCCCAAAGTGCCATCAGAAAACTTCTGGCCATAACCACTCGAGCCTCTCGGATTCAAAAAAAGCACGCCGTAACCGCGCGCTGCATAAACTTGAAACGAAGCGTTGAAGCCCCAGCCCGACATACCGTGCGGCCCGCCATGGATGCTGAGTATCAGCGGGTACTTTCGATCTGAACGCCAGTCGAGCGGCTTCATTAGCCATCCCTGAATTGAAGTGCCATCGAAGCTCTTGAACTTGATCTCCGTAGGCTCGCTCAACCTCAAGCCACGCCTAAATTCATCGTTGTGTCTGCTGATTCGTTGCATCATTGGTGGAAGCGTCGCTGCCGCGCTCCACACCTCGGCCGGATGAACGGCATCGCTCATCAAAAACGCGATCTGGGTTAGCGAACGAGAATTGAGACTGAAACCGGAGATTTGAAACGGCTGGCCTAGCCGATGTTGCTGCGAAAGATTTTCCTCCGCATCGGGGTGGGGAAAGATTTCTCGCAAGTCGTCGCCCTCGGTCTTAACCGACCAGAGTTTTGTTTCACCTTCATCGCCAGCAAGGAAATAGATGTGACGCCCATTACCGGCCCAGCGTGGACTGCGGGCACGACGATCGAGTTTGGTGGCCAGCTCGCGCCCGCGACCTCCAGCCGCGTCGATCACCCAGACATGAGTATCTTCCGCGACACTATCAATCGTCGTCACGTCGCGTTTGGTCGCGAGATAGACCAGGAACTTTCCGTCTGGGGACCAGCTGGGATCAAACTCACAGCCACGTGTATTCGTGATCTGCCGTACTTCGCCATGGAGGTCGACGGCAAAGATATCGGAATTGTTGTTGGCATCGGGATCGGCTTCGTGATTCGAGAGAAAAGCTATCTCTTCCCCGTTAGAACTATAAGAAACAGCGTGATCGTAAAAAGGGCCGGAGGTTAATTGCCGCGGTTCCGGCCGGTCGACGTCGACGACCCAGACGTGAGTGCGGCGCTTATCAGAAAAAGAAGTGCGCGACTTGTACTGGATGCGATCTATTACTCGCGGATCGTTTGGCTTGGAGGTAGGCGTCGCTTCCCTCTCGTCGTCGCTAGCCGAAATGTAGGCGATGCGACGCGAATCGGGTGACCAATCAAACGACTCTCCGGCATAGGTGATAAAGAAATTGGTGCTTTGGACCGGCGCAACGAGCTTGGGAGCCGATCGGTTGAGGTCGGTCACCCAGATCCCGGTCTGTCCGTCTTGAGTACTCAGGAAGGCTATCTGTGAACCATCGGGCGCCCAACGCGGTGTCGAGGCATTCCAGCTACCGGGTAGCAATGGACTCGGCTGACGACGAACGTCGGGCCAGTCGCGATACGTTTCATTCTCGCGCGTAGTTGGAGCAGGTCGAGTCGTCGGTTGGCTGCGATCCGGCTCGGCTGGCACACGCGCGAGCCAAAGAGTCGAACGGGTCGAATCGCCTTCGCTGGTGGAAACCGCATAAACAATCCATTCGCCGTTAGGAGAAATTTGCGCATCGCTAACGTTCGCGATGCGGAGAATATCCGCCGGAGCCATGGGCCGTCGTGTCTGCGCGGCAACGCTGGCGGCAAGAACCACTGCAATTGCGATTGAAATGATCAACTGCCAAGCAACAGAGG
>JBAPXA010000533.1:0-20012 GCA_049283975.1 Pyrinomonadaceae bacterium
TAGCCACCGCTTTCCAGCCTGAGGTTATCGAGCAGGTCGTTGACACGATTGATGTCCCCGCCAAATTTGAGCGCGTGCTGACCCATTGTAACTGTCATCGTGTCGGCATATTGCCAGCGTTTTTCATCCGGGTTGGCATAGCTCTCAAGGAAGTCCTGTTTGCCAAAAGTAAAACCATTCACGCCGATTTGCGGTGGGCGTCCATTCGAGGTAGCGAGAATGACTTCACCAGGAGAGGGCTCATTACTGAAGGCGAACAAATTATCGCGACCGTATTGGAAGCGGGCCTCGTTCAAAATTGTCGGCGTCAGAGTTGAAGTCAAACGTAAGTTAAAACTGTCCGTCTGCACGAAGTCATCACCAAAAGTCGCAATGCCCTTAATCGTGGTCGGCTGCGTCTCAATTCCCGAAGGAGACTTGGAACGCATGCGATTGTAAGAAGCGGTGAAGGTGTTGCTGTTGTTTACGACCCAATCAATCTTCGGGAAGAAGATCCGCTGATCCTGAGTACGAGGTACCGGCCCCGTCAACCCCGCCAGGAAGTTCAAAGCCGCATCAATACGGGCATCGGTGATGACCGCAGGGTTACGCGACTTGAGAGTGTTCCTATCGGCCGTGCTGAGGTTGAGATAGGTGGCATTCGGAAATACGGCAGCACCGGGGAACCGTCTCTTTTGCTCGTCGTACGTAAAGAAGAAGAAAAGCTTGTCCTTAATGATCCGGCCACCAATTGAGCCACCAAACTGTTTACGAACGTCTTCGGGCTTGAAGGTTTGCTGAACACCGACTCCATTAACTAACACTGTGCGTGTAGTCGTCGGATTCGTGGCGCCGAGCTTATTGTCGCGCAGGTAATAGAACAGGCTGCCGTGGTAGGCGTTCGTTCCGCTTTGGGTGACCGTATTAATTACGCCGCCGGCGGCGCGTCCATATTCAGCGGAATAGTTTGACGTGTTTACCTGAAACTCACGAATTGAGGCTTGGCTGACAACATAACTGATGCGCGTGCGGCCGCGTTCTTCGGCGTAGAAAGCATTGTTGTTGTCGCCACCATCTACGGTGCTGTTGTTCAGCAACCCCGAAATTCCACGGAAGCTGATCAAACCGAAGTTGCCATCCGGTACGACACCTGGAGTAAGCAGGACGAAATTCGAGGCACGGCGCCCGTTAATCGGCAACTCGTTGATCGATGTCTGGTTAATGTTGCTGGCAAAATCCTGCTGCGTGGTATTGATTACCGGGGCCTCACTGGTTACTTCAACCGTGCCCGACACCGGGCCAATCGAAAGTGCTGCATTTACCTCGGTCACGCGTCCTACCTCGACAACCACACTCTGCGTGAAAGGGCTAAATCCTGTCCCGTTAATTGTGACCGAGTAGTTGCCGGGCACTAGGTTTGAAATGCGGAAGGATCCCTGATCATCGGCAGTGCTGGTGTCTTCCTTGTTGGTTTCCGTGTTCAAGACCGTTATCGAAGCGCCTGGCACCACCTCCTTGTTGGGGTTAGTGACGACACCGCCGATTGCACCGAACGTGGAACCCTGCGCAAAGGCGGTCGCGCTAATTGCGAGCGTCAAAAAGAGCACGCAAGTGAGACTTAGAATTTTCGACATAGAGGGAACTCCTTCAGCAAGTAGTGACGTTGAGTGTTGCATGCGCGCCTGAGCGCACAGCGTACAAAATGAATTTGGATTTCGAGAGCAAAGGGACTATGCAATCAAGAAGACAATGGCGACTAAAACCACAAGGTGGAATTCGACCTTCTACCATGTCACAAGGGCCTTGCGCAAGCATTATTCCAAAAAAATCCAGCTTAACTTCCTCGTGTCTGTGGCCGAATGGAGAGCGGCAAACTTCAGCGACTAAAATTTTTCGCAATACTTGTGCCGATTCTCTGTGGTGAGCTGACTTGATAAGAAGACTCGTTTTTTTTGGCTGACTTTGAAACGAGCGCGCTGTTCTCGACAATCCTTCTGATTAGGAATTTGGATTTTATCGGAAATTCAGGAAATAGAAGGCAGTCCCAGTGGAAACAGAAACTCAAACTCGTTCCACGATCATGGCGATGCCCTGGCCGCCTCCGATGCAAGCCGTCGCTAATGCGTAACGGCCGGCCCGCCGCTGCAATTCATGCAACACGGTGAGCACGAGTCGCGTTCCGGTTGCTCCTAATGGATGGCCAAGAGCGATCGCGCCGCCATTTACATTTGTCTTCGCGCGATCGAGACCGAGCTCACTTTCCACAGCCAGGTATTGAGCAGCAAAAGCTTCATTGACTTCGATCAAGTCCATGTCCTCCAACTTAAGTCCGGCTTTCTCCAAGGCTTTCAGACTTGCTGGCACTGGACCGATACCCATTATTTCAGGCTCCACTCCCGCATAGGCCCAACTGACAATTCGACCGAGGGCTTTCAAACCTTTCTCCTGCACGAATTCTGCTCCCGCAATCACCAGTGCCGCGGCGCCGTCAACTATTCCCGAAGCATTACCGGCGGTAACAAAACCATCCTTAGCGAAGGCGGGCCGCAGCTTTGCCAAACCCTCCAAAGTAGTCTCGGGCCGTAAATGGTCGTCCTTTTCGAAGCTGAAACTCCCTTTGCGCGACTTCACCTCCACGGGCACGATTTCCTCAGCAAAAATCCCGGCGTCTTGGGCTCGTTTGGCTTCTTGCTGCGAACGAAGGGCGTAAGCGTCCTGTTCCTCCCGCGAGATTTCAAAGCGGCGCGCCAGGTTCTCAGCAGTGCCGGCCATTGGGATGTTGCAATACGTGTCGAGCAACGCGACCATCAAACTGTCCTCGAGTTTTCCTTCGCCGAGAGCGAAACCTGATCGCGCACCGCGGATAACATGCGGAGCCTGAGACATGGATTCGATACCGCCAACGAGAGCAGTGCGGGCTTCGCCAAGTTGAATCATTTGGGCGCCGGAAACGATCGCCTGGATTCCGCTGCCACAAAGTCGATTAACGGTTAGGGCTGGTCGATCAAATGGCACGCCTGCCTTCAAGGCTACGTGTCGGGCGCCATAGATCGCATCGCCCGAGGTCTGGAGTGCATTGCCAATAATCGCGTGGTCGATCTCCTGCGGGTCGACATTCGTGGCCTCCAATGCACCGCGCGCCGCCGTGGCGCCCAAATCAATCGCCGAAATATCTTTCAAAGCGCCGACGTATTGACCCATCGCCGTGCGCTTGCCACCCAGTATAAAAACGTCACTTGGCATTTAGCTTGCCTTTCTCTTTTTGTCGTTGGGAAAAGATGAGGCTAACAAACGTACCTGTGAGGGTCAAATTGCTATCACTGCGACGATTTCTATGATAGAAGACTGCAACCTTTTGAAAGCATCGACCGCTGCGCCTGGCGCAACCTCGAAGATTCGCGACTAGCGGATCTCACTTACCACCAGACTGAACTGTTCGGAGGCGTTCTCCACGCACTTATATGAAGACGGGTCTTTTGTAATTGGCGCCGTTGTAACGAACGGCGTTTAGCAGTCCACCGACGTGTCTTTAGGGGAGGCTTTAGATGAACAATAGAATGTTGAGCACCGCTCTGGTGCTGGCGCTTTTCATCGTAATCGCGCCGGAATGCTCAGGCCAGGACTTCGAGCAGGTTTTCAAGCAGCAAGAGCGTTATACCTTACCGTTGGAGTTGCAGTTCACCAGGAAAAACCAGAAGCCATTGCAGCGCGCCGTTTCCTTCCTGCTGGATTCAGGGCCAAACGGGTTCGCCACAGGTTTTATCGTTGGCGATGATTTAGTAATGACTGCATACCACGTTGTCTCAGGAGAGCTGAGTGAATCGAAGAAAGTCATGCTTGGTTTCTCGCGTCAAGATGCCCTCGAGGTGAAAGTCTGGGTGCATGGTCGCGAGGCAACCGTCATTCGGATCGACAAAGATGCAGACCTTGCTTTACTTGCGGTTGAAGGACTGCGTAAACATACCAGGACACCGTCATTCAAGACCCTGCCAGAGAACAACGAAAAGTTATTCTTGATTGCCCGACCACACGGCGACCACATTTTTACCTCTGGAATATTTCACGGTTCTTACTCCTGGCGCGGGCTCCAATACCTATCGGTTAAGATTCAAAGCCGCGATGGTTTCTCGGGCAGCCCGGTCTACAACCAGAAAGCCGAGCTGGTGGGAATCTTCAGCGGATACGACTGGTCGCAAAAGCTTGCATTGATCAGCCCGGGTGAGAGGGCGCAAAAGCTCCTTGAAGACCATAACGCTGAACCTAAAACGGGCAAGTAAATACCCCAGGAGTCTGATTTGTACGCATCGCCCGGGGGGATGCAGACTTAGCTCGTGCCAGGAAACTAGGCGGCTGTCTTTTGCCTTGCAAATGCCGTCTCGTTTCTGGCAAGATCGGCCACTCTCACGAAGTGGTTCGCTTTCAAGTGGGTCCCACCGCAGAGAAATTCCCAGACTTTGATTCTCAACTAGGAGTCGTCTCAATGATAGTTCGCAGATTCTTGCCCAACATCGTCGGGTTTGTCGCAATTGCCTGGGCCATGTTTGCCCTTGTTCTGGTTCCGGCAACGGCGCGTTCGCAGTCTCTTGATCGCATCGAGCGAGAACGCGCGCTGTCGATGCTCAACATCGTCAAGAGTGATTTGAAGAGCAATTATTACGATCCCTCGTTTCGCGGGATGGACCTTGACGCTCGCTTCAAAACCGCTGAGGAGAAGGTGAAGGCGGCGACATCGCTGGGCCAGGCCTTTGGGGTTATTGCCCAAACCTTACTTGACCTAAATGATTCGCACACGATTTTTATTCCCCCGCGACGTCCGGAAACGATCACGTACGGATGGCAGATGCAAATGATTGGCGACAAGTGTTACGTGGTCGCTGTTAAGCCGGGCAGCGATGCAGCTGCACAGGGTTTGAAAGAAGGCGATCAAGTGATCTCAGTCATGGGCTTTAAACCGACGCGCAAAGAGTTTTGGAAAGTGCGCTACTACTATAACTTCATTAGTCCCAGGCCGGCGCTGGTTGCCGTAGTTCAAAGTCCCGGCGGCGAGCCCAGAGAGCTGGAGCTGAAGGCCAAGGTAAAACCGGGTACAGTCATTCGCAATCTCACCAACGAGCTCGAGGTTTTCGATGTCCTGCGCAACGTCGAAGACAATTACATGCTGGGTCGTCACCGGTACTACGAAGACGTTGAAGGCGTGTTTGTGTGGAAGATGCCCGAGTTTGATCTAACCGACAAAGGCGTGGATGAAATGATGGACAAGGCGAAGAAAAAGAACGCCATGATCGTGGACTTGCGCGGAAATCCCGGCGGTGCGATCAAGACACTGCTACGTTTGATCAGCAACTTCTTCGATAAAGACCTCAAGATGGCCGATGCGAAAGAGCGCAAGGCCACCAAACCGGAAATAGTCAAGACGCGTGGCAGTTCACCTTTTACGGGAAAACTCGTGGTGCTGCTTGATAGCAACTCCGCTTCATCATCAGAACTCTTTGCTCGCTTAATGCAACTTGAGAAACGGGCTGTAATCATCGGCGACTTGTCCGATGGCAAGGTGATGCGCAGTCGAACCTATGATCACGATTTGGGCGCCGAAACTCTCGTCTCCTTTTACGTGAGTGTGACGAATGCAGATTACATCATGTCAGACGGACAGAGCCTGGAGAACGTCGGCGTTAAGCCTGATGAATTACTACTTCCATCCGGAGAAGATCTGGCGGCGAAGCGCGATGTAGTGATGGCCCGAGCGTTCGAGGTTCTCGGGGTAAAGCTGGCTCCTGAGAGGGCCGGGAAGATGTTTCCCATCCTGTGGGAGAAACCGTAGGGATTGGCGATTGCCCATTGTCAGCAGAACTAACCGCTAGAAGACTCGGCCGGGCCTTAAGAACCGATTTTTGATCAGGTCTCCATATCCATCGGCAGTCGGCAATCGGCAATCGTCCGACCCTTTATTCCTTGAAGCGATGCCCGGCGCGGTAGCGATGTAGCAACTCTTCTAAAAAGCCTTCATAGGTGAACGTCGCCAATTCGTATCCGGGTCTCATCTGATAGAGCAAAGGGATCGAGACGCGCCATGCCATCCACTGTCGCGCCGCATCGCCGAGTTCCCAACGCCGCCGCAGAAAAGTCTCTACTACTTCGATCTGCGCTTCCGTCAGATTATTTACGCTACCGCTAAAATCTACGGGCGCAAAAGCCCGGCGTAGAGCCGGATCACTGATGGGAGCGGCGAACACCTGCGCAAAGGCCGGCGCTTCGGCTTCGCGTTCGCGCACCACCACTGTCCCGGCAATCAAATCCCCAACCCGCTGATCAATACCACTGACAAAGACAGAGATCAGGCCGATCGAATAAAACGGCGCCGGCATCATGTCGAAAGTTCGGAGCAGGTTTCTGACTATCGCCTCCCAGAATGTTAGCGGTCGCCCGTCTTCCCGAATGACCCGTAATTTCAACCAACGCTTACCCGGCGTCTGCCCGCTCCAGACCCATTCAAAGAACGCAAAATAGCCTGACACGATCAGAAACAGGATGATGATCAAAACCGCATAAACCCATTTGGGCGCGGCGTTCAACCTGTCTCCCAGACTGGAAACATTCGCGACGGTAACGAAGGCGATGATCATCAGGGCGATGGTCACGGCTTGAATAGCGTGGTCGATCGCACAGGCGAGGAAACGGTTGCCGATTGACGCGAGCGCAAAATGAAGCGGTACGCGCTCAGGCGTCTCAATAATCAGAACATCTTCTGTGGCGACTGCCGTAGACATCACTAGAGAGCGCCGAGTTGTTTGTACATAGTCATGAAGTCGAAGTTGTTCCAGGCCTCGACGATTTTCCCGTCCGCAATGCGGACAATGGTAATGCCGGTAAACTCCGTCGCTGCTCCGGTCGCGGCAAAGCCTAAACTATCGGATTGATGCTTCCCGCGAACGGAGCAACGCGCCGCGACCTTGTCGCCCTCCGCAACAGTATCTTCAACGACGACTTCAATATCTGGGAATGCTGATCGGAAGGCTCGGAAAAAGGGCTTGAATCCTTCGCCACCTCCGCGCAGCGCCCTGTCACCTCCTTCAGTCAAGCCATGCGCGATGCCATCGGCGGCAAACATTTCGTCGATGGCTTCTTCGCGGCCTTTGTTCCATACCTCATCAAACCAACGATGGATGAGGGCTTTGTTTGCTTCTGACATTCATGAGGTCCTCCTTTTGAGAAAATAGGCGGCGCTTGGTTTGGTTGCAGCTCTGCGTCATCACTGACGCGTTAAAAACCAGGCTTCTCAGTGACGTTAGGCACGGAATGTTTATAGACGAGTGCGAGTTAGAGTGGATGAACTCCGTCAGGAGCTTAACATTTCGCTCCTAATGGAGCTTCCAAAATGAAACCAGGTTCGAGCTATAAACATCCGGCTCCTCCGGAGCCACCCAGCTCGGGCATTACTTTCCTCGTACGCGAACGAAGCGACGCTTGCCAACCTTGATGTCGTGTCCAGGCTTGCCTGGCGTAAGCTGGAGAGCGTAGTTAGTTTTGGCGTCACATCGTATTCCGTCAATGTACACACCGCCCTGCTCGATCAGCCGACGGGCATCGGCTTTGGATGACGCCAGCTCAAGTTCGACAAGCAACTGCTTCAACTCCCATTTCGCAAACGCCACTGTGCGTTCTTCAATCTGATCGGGCGCTTCCTTTCGTCTGAAGATTTGATTGAATTCCTCTTCCGCCGCGTTTGCCGCGTCCGCAGAATGGAAATCTGTAATGATGCGTTTGGCGAGGTTGACTTTTAGATCACGAGGATGTTCCACACCACTCTTCGCCCGCTCACGCAGTGCTTTGACCTCGGATAACGAGAGATCGGTCAGCAATTCATAATAACGCCACATCAAGTCATCTGAAATCGACATTACTTTTCCGAAGATCTCGGACGGGGGTTCGTTGATGCCGATGTAGTTGCCCAGACTCTTCGACATCTTTTGCACGCCGTCAGTTCCTTCAAGCAAAGGCATGATTACGCATACCTGCGCATCCTGCTGATACTCACGTTGCAAATTTCTTCCCATCAAGAGATTGAACTTTTGATCGGTGCCACCCAGTTCCACGTCTGAGTTCAGGGCTACCGAGTCGTAGGCTTGCGTCAAAGGATAGAGCAGCTCGTGCAGCGCGATTGGCTTCTCTTCGTTTAAGCGCTTGCTAAAGTCGTCACGCTCGAGAATTTGTTTCACCGTCACATGCGCGGCGAGGCGGATAAAACCGTCGGATCCCAGCTTGTCCATCCACTCCGAGTTGAAACGCATTTCGGTCTTCGCCGGATCGAGCAGCTTGAAGATTTGAGTCTTATAAGTTTCGGCGTTGGCATTGATTTCGTCGCGCGTTAACTGCGGCCGCGTGGCGGAGTTGCCGGAAGGATCGCCGATCAGTCCGGTAAAGTCGCCAATCAGAAAAATGACCGTATGGCCCAGCTCCTGAAAGGCACGCAACTTACGAATAACCACAGTGTGACCGAGATGAATATCGGGCGCCGTGGGATCCACGCCGAGTTTTACGCGCAAAGGTTTTCCGGTGGCCGCAGCCTTCTCGAGCTTGGTACGCAACTCGTTCTCACGAATGATTTCAACGGTACCCTTACGCAGGAATTCGAGTTGTTCGTCGATTGTCATTGCTGTCATCGTAAATGGTAAATCGTGAATCGTAAATCGTTAATCGTGAATCGTTAATTGTGACTGAAATTTCTTTACACAAAATTTGGGGCGGTGGTGTTTGACTATCAGGAACACCTCTGCGCGTCTTTTTTACAACTAGTTTTCAGAAATCGAGGACCAAGCAATGAGAATACTGTCATTCGCCGCCGCGACTATCTTCTGTGGCCTTGGTTGTGCTTTCTACGGTGTCGAGCCGCTGGACACGACCAACATTGTCCAGCAAAAGAGCTCGATTGAGCCCTCCAGTGAGGTACAAGCCAACATCCAAAAGCTCAGCTCCGCGAATGCCCGGGAACGCACCGAGGCCGCTTGCAAGCTTGGAAAGGCGCGGGCAGAGGCGGCCATTCCCGCCTTGATCCAATTACTCAGTGACGATACGCCAGTCGAGCAGCCTGTCTGCGACGAGAAAGGAAACTGGCGCGGCAAGGGCATCGACAAGACAACTCCGGGCGAGATGGCAGCGATCGCGTTGTCGCAAATCGGCCGTGAAGCTGTCGAGCCGCTCATTGCCGCACTACGAAGTAATGCCTGGCAGGCACGAGCAAATGCGGCGTTTGCACTGGGGCTGATTCACGATGACCGCGTGGTTGAACCATTGATTTCGGCCACTCGAGATCCGGAAGCGCGGGTGCGGGAAAAGGCAGCGTGGTCTCTCGGACTCGTCGGCGATGATCGGGCTGTCGAACCGCTCAGCGCGACGCTAAAGGATTCGGACCCACGTGTTCGTTCGCAAGCAGCCTGGGCGTTGGGACTGAAAGGTGACGAGCGTTCGGTGGAACCATTGATTCTGGCCCTCCGAGATCAAAGCGAAGAGGTGCAATCACAAGCCGCATGGGCCCTTGGACTCAAGGGTGATGATCGCGCGGTGGAACCGCTGACGATGGCGCTGACAGCCAACAACGAAGAAGTGCGTTCGCAAGCGGCCTGGGCCCTGGGTCTGAAAGGAAACTCCAACGCGGTGGAAGCACTGATTGTGGCGTTGCGAGATCCGCACGCCGCGGTGCGTTCGCAGGCAGCTTGGGCATTGGGATTGAAAGGCGACTCACGCGCCATCGAACCTCTGCGTAACGCTCTAAACGACTCGGATTCAAGCGTGCGGAAACAAGCACGCTGGGCTTTGGACCTTCGGGATATGAAGATGGGTAAACGGATCAAGATGAAGGAGACGAATATCGATGTAGATATTGACGTTGATGTGGACGTCAATCCTAAGGTGAAGGTAATGGTAAAGCCGGATCCAAAGCCGAAGGCGGACTATTGAGACGGGGAGACGCGGGGACGGGGAGTGGGGACCCGGGTCCCCGCGTCCCCGGGTCTCCGTGTCTCCGGGTCTCCGCGTCACCGTGTCCCCAAGTCCTTAATAACTTGCGTCACCGCTTCCGCATAAAGCTCGTGCTCCTGTTCCAGAATCCGCGCCGATAAGGACTCTTCAGTATCTCCCGGAAGCACCGGCACCTTCCTTTGCGCGATGATGGGCCCGCCATCAAGCGTCTCATCGACATAATGAACCGTGCAGCCACTCGTCGCTACGCCCGCGGCGAGTGCCTGCTGGTGCGGATGAAGCCCGGGAAACTCGGGCAACAAGCTGGGGTGAATGTTAAGAATGCGATTGCGGAAGGCGGCAATGAACTCCGGCGAAAGCAGGCGCATATACCCGGCCAAACAGATAAGATCAATCCGGCGTTCACGCAGCACTGCTGCGATCTCGCGATCGTGATCCTCACGACTGCGCCCGCGGCGCTCAATCACCAGTGTTTCCAGACCGCGTTCTTTAGCTGCAGCTAGTCCCGCCGCACTAAGCTGATCGCTGATTACCAGAGCTACTTCTGCTTCCGGGACACGTCCGTCGCGAACCGCATCGGCGAGCGCTACCATATTTGAGCCGCGACCGGAGATGATAATTCCGAGACGCCAGGTCTTCTCTGGATTAGGCAAACAACTTCCTTTGAAAGTTCAGATCATCAACTTCTGACGTCTCAACTGAATCTCCCAAACGCTAAGAGCTATGCATTCTTCTTCCCCTGGCCTGGATAGGTGAGATGGAAAATATCGATCAAAAACGGATGAAGCAGCTTGCCGCACCTTTGGGGATCTTTCACACCAATGACGTAGCCGGTCAATGAGTCTTTCGTGAGGCGAATCCGAACGATCTGCTTGAATTTTTCGATTCTCGCCGCACCTCCGGCTTCATTGTTGTGACCATTGAAGCCGAGACACACGCCAAAGTACCAGCCCAACCACACGCAACTTAGAAATGCCCCAAATATTCCACATAGAAAGATCGGAAATATCTGCCACCACCCATTCCACTCAAACCACCATTCGTAAGTTGAGAAAGCGCCGAGTGTAGCTACGGGATGCGGCGAGAAAAGTGAACTGAGCAGGTAAGGCGGTAAGGCGTCACCATATTTGAGAAGCCCATAATAGATAACCGGCGGCAATGCCAGCATCAAGACGCCAAACACGATCCACGCAATGGTCAACAAGACGCGACGGTCCTTGCACATTAACTTCCTGCCGATCCACCAGAAGATCGTCACCAGCGCCACGGCTGCCATGACGGTTAACCATGTGCCTTTCTTTATCAGCAAGACGGGGACCGTAATCTGCAGAATGGCATGCCAAGCTCCGATCAATGCCATTCCGACTTTTCCCCAACCATACTGATGTGCGCCACCAAGCTTCAAAGCAGCAAGCAACAGCAGCGCCGGCACCGCGATAACGACAAGGACAGAAACGGTGTCTGCCACCAAAAAAGCTGCCGGATTGGCTTTGCCGAAGACCCACAGTCCGATGGCTACTGAAAAGAAAGCACAGGCTGCTAAGACCCACGTGATGGCCCAATCCCGCCGCCGGATTGTTCGCATTGACGCTTGTTCGAACAGCCAATCGCTGTACTTCAGACTTAGATAAATTGCGACGCCGGCCCAGCAAAAAGTTAGCAGGACTAACAAGCTATTTCCGAACGGAGTAATGAAATTCCGATAAGGCATTACCAGGAGAATTCCTATCAGAGCCTGAACAGTAATGCCGAATGTGAAACCCCAGATCGTCCGATTCACCGCTCTGACATGCTCGTCGTTGGTAGTTGAATCATCTGCCACAGCGGCTTTCTGCCGCGCTTCTTGATGGTTTTTCCAGATGAGGTAGTGGCCGCGCATGCGCCACAGGGCCAACCCCATCGTAAGCAGCGTCAAAATAAGCAGCCAGAAACCAATCGCATATTCCACTGGCCACTCGACTCTACATCTGCCCCATAAGAAAAAAGGCTTTGCTCTTTCACTGTCGGAATAGCAATCCGGATGAGCGTCGCTTGCTAGTTGCGGTTGCCAAGCAGAAACCAAGCCAGCTCGCCGCATTACGTTCGTTAAAATCGTAGGTTGAATGTCCGTTTGATGCTTCTTTGTTTCGTCGGAAGATTCAACCGTCGGCTCGTAGCGCGCGGGCTCCGTCAATCCCAGCGCTATGAACGCTTTGAAATTGTGAATTGCAGGTCGAGTGCTGTCATCGGCGATCGCCGCGAACGACAGAATGAGAGCTACTAAACCGCCGACAAACCAAACTCCACCTCCTTTCACCACGCGCCAGGGATTGAAAATTTCTACGGCCACATGGTTGCGAGAAGAAACTGGATCCGGATAAACAGTTTGCTCTCTGATTTCGTCTACATATGTCGTGGATGGATGGTGAAACGCGCCGCCCAAACCCGACATTACTGAGGCATAGTTTTCTTTTTCTTTTAAATCTTTTTCTGAGAGGTCTCGGGGAAAGGCGCTGGGCCCCGTGGGTCCCCAGTAGCGCGCGTAGTGATGAACATCGCCCGCCAGATCCAATCGGATCTCGTCGTCTGCTAACTCTTTTTCCGTTGATTCGGGGGGTGGCTCATCCTTGGTTTGACTAGTCGGTATTTCCTCATTTTCTGATCGCAAGAATGGTCGAGGCAAATCGAGTTGCAAAAAAGCCTTAGCGCATTTTTCGTCATCTTTGTCAGCGTACTTCCCAAACACGGTTGTTGGTGCACTGGTGCAAACAATCAGCTTTTTCGGTTCGTATTCAGTCTTAACGCGCTTAAAGAATTCACGTTGACGTTCGTCAATCTTGCCCACCTCTGTGTCCAGCCCCCAGAGCATCCAGTCGTAAGGCAACCGTAGAGCTATGTAGCTCGTCTCCTGGTATCTACGGAAGCCATTAATCGCAAGCTGAGAACGCTCAAACATCTCGGCGTGAAACTCATCTTCCCTTCGGTTGGACGGAGGCACACGGAACTGCCTGCGAAACCCGTCGAGCATGTCGTAATAGTCATGGTTCCCCGGAATGCCGAAGATAGGACGCAGTCGCCTGATTTCCTCCTCGTTCTCCTCCTTTCCATTACCGACCGCCGGCTGATGGAGGTCTTCTCTTAGGTCCTCGTACGCCCATTTAAAGGGTTGTTGGAAGCGCATGGACAGACTCGCGTAGTCGGCCATGTGGTAACTGGTGTCGCCACCAACGAGGAGGAACTCGCCGCGTGGGAGTTTTTCCATTTGGGGCAACATTGCCCTCTCAGACTCTTTCGACCGCATTCTGACCAGCAACGCATCCGGTAAATCATTTTTCGATCTTTGTTCCTGAGAAACCTCCACGTCGGGCATCGCCGTCCAGTCGCCCTGAATCCACAGATCGCTGAGACAGAGATAAGCAACACTGTAGGTAGCAGTCATGCCGTCGCCAGTGTCAGAAATATAATCGAACCAGAACTCGCCGTCTTCAGCAGTAAAATTAGCGACATCGTTGCGTTGATACAGCTGACTCCAGGCTTTAGCAATTGCTTCTCTTCGATTCCGGATCGCAGCGGCTTTGTCCTGATTATCACCAACTTCACCATTCTTAACCGGAGGAAAGAGCTTGGCATCCATCCAATCGCGAGCGTCGATCTTGTTACCGAAGGCCGTATAGAGAAGTGTAGATTTAAGACTGGCGATTAACTGCCTTCCCAAAAGCCACGACACCGGTTTCTCAAATTTCCGTTTCTTGGCATCACTGACTTTTATGCAAGCTTCCAACGCTTCCTTCGCTAAACGTTCGCGGGCGGCTTCCTCTGTTTCGTTCTCAGTTGCAGTTAACATGAGGTTCCTCCTTTAGAGGTTGACGAGGTCGGGGATTGAAAAGCGCGAGGTTCGACACTGGAACGGTCGAAACGAGACCGGAATGAGTTCAGCTCATTTTGAGCGCGAGTGCTAGGTCACCGATCAACTGTTGGGCGGCCTTTAGAACCTGGTGATTCGGCTTTATGAAAACTTGACTTCCTGCTGACCAGAAGTAACGTTACCAATTGAGAAGCACGGCTGACCGCGCGCCTTGAAGTGAGACTTTATTGCTTCGACGTTCTGACGGGCGCAGATTATAACCATTCCCACCCCCATGTTAAAGGTTCGAAACATCTCCGGCTCAGGTACATTTCCGATCTGCTGCATTAGCGTGAAGAGAGGAAGCACCGGCCAACTACCTTTAGTGATTTCGACGGCGACATCGGGCGGCAGAATGCGAGGAATGTTCTCCGTCAGCCCGCCGCCGGTGATGTGCGCCAGGCCTTTGATCGAACCTGAATCGAGTAAGCCGTCGAGAGCAGGCAAGTAGCTGAGATGAGGCTGCAAGAGGGCCTCGCCCACAGTCCTACCGACTGCTTCGAGCCTCGTGTCAACGGTGTAGCCGGCGACCTCGAGGAAGAGCTTGCGAGCGAGTGAATAACCGTTCGTGTGCAGACCTACAGAAGGCAGTGCCAGCACCACATCTCCAGCTTCAATCTGTTTCCCATCGATGACCTTTTCGCGATCAACGATGCCGACGATAAAGCCGGCCACATCGTATTCGCCGTCAGCGTAGAAACCTGGCATCTCAGCAGTCTCGCCGCCGAGCAGGACGCAACCGTTTTCACGGCATCCTTCTGTGATCCCCGCAACGACGCCCGCAACGACGTCAGGGGAAAGCTTTCCCGTGGCGATGTAATCAAGAAAGAAGAGGGGACGTGCTCCCTGAACGAGGATGTCGTTGACGCAGTGGTTGACGAGATCGCGGCCGATGGTGTCATGCACTCCAGTCAGGAACGCAATCTTAAGTTTGGTGCCGACACCGTCGGCGGAAGCCACCAGCACTGGCCGTTTGAGTTGCGGAAAGGCGCCGTCAAACATTCCACCAAAGCTGCCAATCTCCGAAAGGGTGCGTTCGTTAAAAGTCCTCCGGGCCAGATCTTTGATCTTTGCAGTAGCACGGTTGGCAGCGTCGATGTCAACGCCGGAATCGGAATAGGTAAAAGATTGAGTCATTGAATCATTGGGTGATTGGGTCATTGGGTCACTGGGCGATTGGGCGATTGGTTCATTGGGCGCGACGCTCAATGACTCAATGACGCGATGACTCAATGACTCAATTCTTTCGACGATTTCCGCTCCTTCGGCGGCGGGCCGAAATCGCCATAGGCTATAAAGCCCGCGCGCGAGGAATCATCCTTCTGCGCCAGGCGCCCAATCCATACATCAGTCTTCGCTTCCTTCGCCGTCTTAATCGCGAAGTCGTTTTCTCGTCCTCTAGTCGTAATCGTAATCTCACCTTGCAAGTCAGTCCGATAAAGCTTGATGTCTGCCGCCTTGAGACGATCCAAAACCACCTGGGCCGGGTGCCCATAACGATTCCATTCGCCGCAGGAAATGATCGCCACCTTCGGCTTCACCCTTTCCAGATAGTCCGCAGCCGAAGCGTACTTCGATCCGTGATGAGAAACTTTCAAGATGTCAGCGCGTAAGTTGAGATCTTTCGTCAGCAGTCGATGTTCGGTTTGTTCTTCCGCATCGCCGGGAAGCAAAAGCGAAAAGCTTCCATAATCCAGCCGCGCCACAAGCGAGTTCGCATTGGGTTCATTGCCGCCGCCTTTCATCTGCTCTTTCGTGAAAGCCGGCACCCCGGGACCGATTATCGTCAGTCGCGCGCCACCACCGAGATCAATTGTTCGACCGACTTCGGCCTTCTCATGACGAGCTCCACTCTGGAGCACTGCGTCCTGATATTCGTCGAAGAACTTTACACTTGCTGGCCGCCTGTCAGTTTTCTGCTTGCCTTGTTGTCGTTTCGCCACGGGAGCGGGGGTAGCTTTCGCTTGGGCCGCTAAACTCGCAGGCAGGGTTGGTTCCAGACCGTTGTCGATGACATTGAGAACCTTCGTGCCTTTGATCACTTCATCGGCGCCGCCTAAATGATCCGGATGAGGGTGCGTGGCAATGAAGTAATCGATCTGCTGCACCTTGTAACGCTGCAGCGCTTCGAGCACAACCTTTCCCTTGCCGGTGTCGCCCGCATCTACCAGGACAGTCGTGCCGGTCGGAGAAATAATTAGAATCGAATCGCCATTGATGGGACCGACATCAAGAATGTGGACCTGAAGCTCGCCTCCCGATGGCGTCGGCGGTTTAGTCCTCCACCAGGGGAGCACGTATCGCCAGCCTGCATAACCGGCCGCGCCCAAAATCACTACCAGCACAGCGGCGGCGCAACCACATCCTTTGGTCTTCCGGCCCACTAAGATTTCGCCTCGTTAAGAATTGCTCAGTTTTCCGTGATCGACGCCTCGTGTTCGCGCTCCCACATCGTTTCGGCGTTGGCAGTGATTCGCGTCGGATAGTTTTCGTTCCAACAGGCGACGCAGGCGGAGTTGGCTTCGATGCCGGTCGCTTCAATCATTCCTTCCAGAGAAAGGTAGCCGAGAGAATCGGCTTCGATGAAATTACAGATTTCGGCTACCGACATCTGCGCGGCAATTAGATCGGCTTTGTTAGGCGTATCGATGCCGTAATAGCAGGGACTGATCGTGGGCGGGCAGCTGATGCGCAGGTGAATTTCTTTCGCGCCGGCTTCGCGAACCATGCGGACAATCTTCTTGGAAGTCGTACCGCGCACAATCGAATCGTCGATTAGCACTACCCGTTTTCCTTCAATCAGCTCGCGCACGGGATTCAGTTTGATGCGTACTCCAAAGGACCGAATTGACTGTTTGGGTTCGATGAAAGTCCGGCCCACATAATGGTTGCGCACAAGGCCAAAGCGAAAACTAATCTCACTCTGCGCCGAATAACCAATGGCTGCGACAGTACCGGAGTCGGGTACTGGCACCACGATGTCTGCGTCGGCCGGCTGCTCAATAGCGAGCCGCTGGCCCATGCGGTGGCGGGAGTCGTTTACTGACTTGCCGTAAATCAACGAGTCAGGCCGAGCAAAGTAAACGTGCTCAAAGAGACACATCGAGTGTTGTTGCGGCTTGAGGGGATGCGAAGAGCGCAAACCGTCTTCGTCGATCACAATCATTTCACCGGGTTCAACATCGCGCACGTAACGCGCGTCGATCAAATCAAAGGCACAGGTTTCGGAGGCGATCACCCACGCATCACCCAGCCGGCCGAGGGCGAGCGGCCGGAAGCCCCGCGCGTCACGAATGGCAATCAACTCGCGCGGCGTGAGAAACAGCATTGAAAAGGCGCCTTCGGTGTTGCGTAACACTTCCGGAATAGCTTCGCGCACACCCGCCGCGCGCGAGCGCGCAACGCCATGCAGAATGACTTCCGTGTCGGACGTCGCGGAAAAAATCGCGCCTTCCTTTTCGAGCTTGTGTCGCTCTTCACGCGCGAAGGGCAGATTGCCGTTGTGACAAACGGCGATCTGTCCATGCTGGCAGGTAACGAGAAAGGGTTGCGCTTCGCGAATCGAAACTGCACCGGCAGTTGAGTAACGCACGTGTCCGATCGCGCTCGGGCCGGGCAAGCGATCAAGTCGCGATTGATCAAACTTTTCCGCGACGTGACCCATGGCGCGTTCCAAACGCAACTCCGAGCCGTCAGAGGTGACGATGCCGCACGACTCCTGTCCGCGATGTTGCAGCGCGTACAAACCGAGGTAAGTTAACCGCGCGGCATCGGGATGGCCGTAAATGCCAAAGACACCACACTCGTCGCGAAACTTGTCCAGCAATAATTCGCTCAACGGTTCCTTCTCATCTTTCTAGCTGTAATCGGGCGAGCAGCAATCGGACTCTGAGCTTACTTCGCATTCATAAACCTTTCAACCATAGCCTGGTGCGATTGCCGATTGGCGATTGCCAATTGCCGATTAGTTGAAGTCAAACCACCAGCGGGCGGCTTCGCCGTCGTCCGTGCGGTAAGCTTTGCGGCAAGCGGGTATCCCAGAAGTGACACGCTTGTAGCTACAAGCTAGAATGTGCGGAAACGTCTCCCATCGCTGTTCCCCGACCCGGAATCTTTAATTGAGGAATTCATCCGTGGGAATTAGGTCAATCGTCGCCATTTGCACATTAATAACTATTTCCATTTTGCTCGCGCTAGCGGCAAATAGCGCTGCGGCAAACTTGAGTACGGGAACGCCCGTGAGTGCGCGTACTGCTGCTGAGCTTTACTCCAAACATTGTGCGACTTGTCACGGTAAAGATGGACGCGCGAAGACGTTCAAAGCAAAGTTGAACCATGCGCGGAACCTGACGGAACCGGGCTGGCAGGAAGCTGTGTCTGATGAACGGATTTTTAATTCAATAACCAACGGCAGAAAAAAGATGCCGGCCTTCGCCAAGAAAATTACTGAAGCTGAGATTAATTCTTTGGTGCTGTTCGTGCGCGGCTTGCGAAGCTCTTAAGTAACGCAAGCTGTTAGTTTGCGGGTCGGGGTTACAAATGGAATCAGCAGGCGTCCTTAATCGAATTATCACCTTAGCACTGCGAGCCGCGCTGGTGGGCACGCTTCTAGGCGCAGGCTGGCTGATCTACAAGCAACTGCCACCGGAGCCGGGGGCAAACCTTCCGGAAACGAGCGGCCAGACATCTCTGCAATTAGTCTTGCGGCCATCGCCGGACATGGGTAGAGCGATGCTGGATATCCCGATCGAAATTTATCCGGTAGACATCGTCGCCGTCCGCCAGGAGTATTTCACCGAGCGTCGCGCCGGGGGCAAACGGTTCGATGATTTCCTTAACGAGCGTATGAATGGACGGACGCCCGTCAACGCTCGCCTCGATCCTCAGGGACAAACCAACATCGTAATTAGTCCAGGAGCGTGGTGGGTTCATGCAGTACTTTCGGGAGAGGAGGATCTCGAATGGCGCCTGCCGATAAATGTCTCCGGCCCTAAACAAGTGATCGAATTAACCTCGCAGAACGCCTACGGCAGGACAAAAAGCTTCTAAAAAATGTGCTTTGGCTTTTGGCCTTTGGTCTTTGATTTTTCTCCAGGGAACCAAGTTCAATTCACTCCTGCACAAAGTCCAAGACCTAAGGCCAAAGGACCAAAGACCATTATGCTCGCTCTTCGAGTCGATAAACGCGGCCTCGCTGTCAAAGACATCGATCTGCCGGAACGGGGCGCTGAAGCCCTCGTGAGCGTCCTGCTGTCCGGAATCTGCAATACAGATCTCGAGATCGCCCGCGGTTACGCTGGATTCAAAGGAACAATCGGACACGAATTCGTCGGCATTGTTGAAGCTGCTCCGAACAACAATCTGGTTGGCCAACGCGTGGTGGGAGAAATCAATGCCGGCTGTGGCGAATGCGAACTCTGTCGGGCCGGCGATCCGCGTCATTGCCCCAAGCGAACTGTCCTTGGCATAGTTGGGCGTGATGGTGCCCATGCTGAATTTCTCAAACTGCCCGTCGCAAATCTTCTGCCGGTTCCCGATAACATCCCAGACGAACATGCCGTGTTCGCGGAACCCCTTGCCGCAGCGTGCGGCATCATGGAGCGCGCTGACGTTACCAGGGACAAAAAGGTTGCAGTAATCGGCGACGGCAAACTGGGACTACTTTGCGCTCAGGCTGTTGCTCTAACCGGTGCGGAAGTGTTGCTCGTTGGCAAGCATGCGGAAAAATTGCGCATCGCCGCGCGCAGAGGAATTGAGACTGCGACGGTGAAGCAGGCGACAAAACGTAAGAACGAGTTTGATGTGGTGGTAGAGGCATCGGGTTCTGCTTCGGCGTTTAGTCTTGCCCTTGATCTCTTGCGCGCTCGGGGCGTGTTAGTTCTCAAGTCTACCTTTGAAGGAACTACGGAGATCAATGCCGCCCGGCTGGTGGTTGATGAGATCAGTGTGGTGGGTTCGCGCTGCGGCAGATTTCTCCCGGCCCTCGCCATGTTGCGGAGCGGAGCAATTGACGTGGATAGTCTGATCAGCGAGGAGCATCCCCTTAGCAAGGGAGTGTGGGCGATGGAGCGGGCGGGGAAGAAGGGAGTGATGAAGGTTTTCCTACGACCCTGAACATTTTCCATTTCTCATTTTTCCTTTTTCATTTGACTGAAACCGCCAAGACGCCAAGAGC
>JBAPXA010000534.1:0-24253 GCA_049283975.1 Pyrinomonadaceae bacterium
ATGGGTGAAGTTTATCTGGCCGTTGACACAGAACTGGATCGCACGGTGGCGATCAAGATCCTTCCTGAATCTTTGGCCCAGGACCAACAGCGCCTGCAGCGTTTTATCCAGGAAGCAAAGGCCGCGTCGGCTTTGAACCATCCGCACATCCTTACCATTCATGAGATCGGTACAACTGGGGCTTCCCGTTTCATCGCGACTGAGTTTATCGACGGAGACACCTTGCGAACCCGCATCGCGTCGGGAATGAAGCTCGAAGAGATCCTCGAAATTTCGATTCAGATCTCAAGCGCCCTCGAGGCTGCACATAGTGCGGGGATTGTGCACCGTGATATTAAGCCTGAAAACGTCATGGTTAGGCGTGACGGTTACGCAAAAGTCCTTGATTTTGGCCTCGCCAAATTAAGCCAGCCACCTGGTGACATCACTGACACCGAAGCTCCAACCAGGGCGATGGTAAATACTGGCGCGGGCACGGTGATGGGCACTGCGAGTTACATGTCTCCCGAGCAGGCGAAAGGAACCGTTCTCGATCACCGCACGGACTTGTGGAGCGTGGGCGCAATGCTCTACGAAATGATAACCGGCCACTTGCCCTTCGCCGGCGAGACGCCCACCGAAACTATTTCTCTCATCTTGCAGAGAGAACCCGCGCCGCTGACACGTTATGCAAATGAAGTCCCGGCTGAACTGGAGCGGATTGTCGCTAAGGCACTTACAAAGAACCGCGAGGAGCGATATCAGACTGCCCGGGATCTGCTTATTGATTTGCGCAATTTAAAGCGCAAGCTAGAAGTTGATGCTGAGATAGATCGTACCGTTCCTCCGGAGCTTCGCGGTGCCGGCTCAACGGGCGGCCTTCAGAGCGGAGGTTCGACAGCCTCGGGTACAAGGGCTGCGACAAGATCGGGTGGCGTTCAGCAGACATCGAGTGCCGAGTACATAGTGTCTGGAATCAAGCAGCACAAGATCGCCACTGTCATGATTGTTCTGGCGCTGGTGATTGCTGCTGTCGGTGTTAGCGTCTTTCTCTACACGCGTAATGCGAAACCTGCAATTGAGTCCATCGCTGTGCTTCCTTTCGTCAACGCGAACAGCGATTCAGATACGGAATATCTATCGGACGGTATCTCCGAAACCCTGATCAACAGCTTGACGCAGCTGCAATCGCTGCGCGTTGTCGCCCGCGCTACCGCCTTCCGTTACAAGGGCAAAGAAATTGATCCTCAAGCTATTGGGCGTGAGTTGAATGTAAATGCTGTATTGACCGGTCGCGTGCGGCAATCTGGCGACAGCTTGAACGTACAGGTAGATTTAGTTGATGTCGCCACCGGAGCTCAGCTTTGGGGGGAGGAGTATGAAAGAAAGGTTTCCGATGTGCTGGCAGTCAAGCAGGACATTGCGCGAGAAATTACCGAGAAGCTGAGGCTCAGAATATCAGGTGAAGAACAGAAACAACTTCTGGAGCGGGATTCACGGAGTGCCGAGGCTTACCAACTGTATCTGAAGGGTCGGTTTCATTGGAATAAACGCACTCGTGAGGGACTCAACAAGTCAGCTGAATATTTCAATCAGGCAATCGAACACGACCCGAATTACGCGCTGGCCTATGCGGGTCTTGCGGATTCCTGGTTCGTTATGGGCTGGTATAGGTATGCCGTTCCCAAAGACGCATACGAAAGAGCGAAGTCAGCTGCGGTTAAAGCTTTGGAGATTGATCCGAAGCTGGCCGAAGCACATGTTTCGCTCGCGATGATCAGGGCGAGTTATGATTGGAACTGGGCTGAGGCTGAGAGGGAATTCAAAGTCGCCATTGAGTTAAATCCCAACTACGCCACTGGGCACCATCGTTACTCTCTGTTTCTACCCATTATGGGCCGGTTAGAGGAATCGGTTGCCGAAGCAAAAAAAGCGCAGGAGCTTGATCCGTTATCGCTGATCATAAGCGAGAACGTTGGAGATATGTTGTTTCTTGCGCGGCGCTACGACGAGGCCAAACAACAACTTTACAAAACCCTCGAACTGGATCCGAACTTCCTGGTGGCGCACGACACCCTGTCCAAGGTTTACGAAGTGGAAGGGATGCACGAAAAGGCGCTTGACGCATCGTTGGTCGGGGAGCGGCCTGAAGTGATCGCCGATGTTAAGAAAATTTACGCCACCTCCGGCATTCGGGGCGTTTGGCAAGCTCGGATTGACGAACTTCTCGAGTACTCAAAGCGAGAGTACATTTCGCCCTATTCCCTTGCTATGCTCTACGCGCGACTCGGCGAGAATGACAAGGCTTTCGAGTGGCTGGAGAAGGCCGTCGAGGGTCGGTCGGCGAATCTCACTTACCTGATTGCAGATCCACGGTTCGATCAACTGCGCCGTGATCCCCGCTTTACAGCTCTGTTGCGGCGGATGGGTCTCCAGCAGTGAATTGTCCGACCGCTGTGAAACGCTTTGCTCAGTCTCAGCAATTCCCGATAGGAGTGTATGTCATGAACCGATCAATTCTCGAGCAGGAACTTAAGCGAGTGAACGTCAGTCTAAAAGGTTGGTTGCCCGTTCTGGAGTGCGATGATTGTAAAGAGAGATGGCAACCCTTCAATGATGCGGCGGGTGAGCAGGCGCCCACTGCCAAGCTCGACTATTGGCGATGCCCTCACAATTGCAATGCGACCAAACAGGTAAGCCGCGAGATCCAGACTGCGCTTCCGAGATACGTGATCATGAATGGGATCCCCGGAATGATTTTTGGGGATGAGGATATGCCCGGATTCGAGCGCTATGTGCGCTCTATGGATGCTACAGAGATTTCGAACCGCGAATGAACGAGCGCCAGGCCCTCCTAACCTCACGTCCTAAATCAATCGCCCTATTCCTCCCTGCGTCTCTGCGCCTTGGCGGTTAAGATCTATGAGTGGCTTACAGCCCCCGACACATCTCAGTCCAGGGTGTCGCCATCGCGGTTAAGTAGCTGAGCCGAATCTCTGCGAAGCTCCAGTCCTTCCGTTGCCAGATAGTATCGTCGGCATATTCCACACGATTGATCAGGACTCTTTCCAGCGGTGGTTTACTGGTTGGCGCCGCGAGACTCTCGGCACTCACAACTCTACTTGGTCCCGAGAGACTGAACGCGATCAGCTCCTTTTCTTTGCCCGGTTTCAGATTCAGTCCACAAAGAAACTGGCGCCGCACCAGCGCGTTTGGATTGGTGTCGTCGATAAACTGATACTCCCAAAAGACAACTTCGACTTGTTTTGTACTCTCGTTCTTCAGTTTGAGGCTGTAAGTGAAGCCCTCCAACGCCTTAGGTTGTTGGGTGCGTGAGTCGCGGACTATTTTTTCGAGAACAGCCGACCGACCCTCAATCGTATCCGCCGCCGGATCTCGAGGCCGGCCATTATCGTTTAGGCGATCGGCTCGCTGTGCCGTTCGGCTGGCAGACTGGGCCAGAGACGGTGCCGGCGACGACGTATCGTTCGGAGATACCTTGGTTGTGACGCGAAACGTCTTAGACCATTTGTGCGCGAGCACCGCGAGCTCCGGCTTTCCCGGAGAAACTACCAGTGTCTGATTATGTGCGGCGATCGGAATCAGGAGCAGCGGCAGGATGACTAAACTTCTCATCGAATGCCTCCTGTAAGAGTCGGATCCAGTTCGCGTGCGGCGTAGCGAAGAACTCGCCAATTTCTGCGGACAAGATAGGTAAGCGATGCAAAGGCTGTCAACAAAATGCCGGCCGATACCGACGGACAACCTCGAAGTTTCCTGGTAGCGAAAAAAGAGTTTGAAAGAAACCAGGGCCACAGATTTACGCAGAAACACACAGATAAGAAAATCCCAAGCTCTCATCGCGTGGTTTCAAGTGGCTTATCCGTGTAAATCCCGTGGAAATCTGTGGCCGTATTCATCCCTCTGTACTCCGCGGTAGATCTTTCGGAGCCGCAAGCTTTACTCGCGCTGCCGAACCCTCGTAAGATGCCCGCGCACGCCTGCTAAATTCAATTTCGAAATCCTGGATGGAGTGTAATCATGAACCGAAACGCCCTGGCTCTAATGAGCAGGTATGCTCGCACCGCAACTTTGGTTTGGCTGTTGCTACTCCTCTTCACGAGTGGCGACCAGTCTCTGGCGCAACAGAGCAGCGATAACGAATACACAAAGAAGATTAGGGAATACACGACTGCTCCTTATTTCATGACGGAGCTGGTCGATCACCTGCCGCTCTCGAGCAAGGTCCCATCCCCGGATAAGGTGTTGGGATACATCTCCGGAACGCCCAACAAGCTGACCTACACGAAAGATCTCTATCGTTACTACCGCGAGTTGGCGAAAAGCACACCGCGCGTACGGGTCTTTAGCGCGCCTGAACGCAGCGAAGAGGGCCGCGAACAGTTGCTGCTCGCGGTTGGCGATGAGGCGGCGTTGGCAAAACTCGATCGCTATAAAGAAATCACTGCAAAGCTCGCCGATCCGCGCCACATCAATGATGCTGAAGCGCAAAAGTTGATTGCCGAAGGCAAGGCGCTCTACTGGTTGTCGGGTTCGATTCACTCTCCGGAAACCGGTTCACCGGAAATGTTGATGGAGCTGGCCTACCGGCTCGCCGTTGAAGAGAGCCCTTTTATCCAGGCGATACGCAAAAACGTGATTGTGCTGATCACGCCGGTGCTCGAGGTTGATGGTCGCGATCGGATGGTCGACATCTACAACTATCGCAAAGCAAATCCCGGCAAAAATTTTCCTTCACTGCTTTACTGGGGCAAGTATGTGGCGCACGACAACAACCGTGATGGTCTTGGTATGGCCCTCGCGCTGACGCGCAACATGATGAAAACGTTTCTGGAATATCATCCGGCAGTGCTGCACGACCTGCACGAATCGGTTCCTTTCCTTTACACCTCAACCGGCACCGGTCCGTACAACGCCTGGCTCGATCCCATCACGATCGACGAATGGCAATTGCTCGCGTATCACGAAGTTGAAGAGATGACTAAGCGTGGTGTGCCCGGAGTCTGGACGCACGGTTTTTATGATGGCTGGGCGCCGAACTACATGTTCTACGTCGCCAACGGTCACAACGCGATCGGCCGCTTCTATGAAACTTTCGGCAACGGCGGCGCTGACACCATGGATCGGACTGTGACCCAGCAGGCACAACGCGATTGGTTCCGCCCGAATCCGCCGCACGCGCGGGTGAAGTGGTCGCTGCGCAACAATGTCAACATGCAGCAGTCCGGGGTGTTGTTGGCCCTGAACTTCGTTGCTAACAACAAAGAGCGTTTCCTGCAGAACTTCTACATCAAGAGCAAGCGATCCGTCGCCAAAGCCACCAATGAAGGTCCGGCTGCTTATGTTGTTCCCGGCGACCAATCACGGTTGGTGGAAGCGGCCGACATGGTCAATTTGCTCAGGCTGATGGGTGTAGAAGTGCACACGGCAAACAAAGAAATTGTCATCAAAGATCAAAAGTTTCCCGCCGGGTCGTACGTGATCCGTATGGATCAACCTTACTCGCGCATGGCAGACATGCTCCTGGACACACAGTATTACAACGTCAACGATCCGCGTCCTTACGACGATACGGGTTGGACTTTGGGGGCTTTGCGTAATGTGAAGACAGTTCGTATTTCGGAGAAGGAAGTGCTCAACGCGCCGATGAGCATGCTCACGACCGATGCTCGCGTGCAGGGGAAATTAACCGGGGTAGCAAATGCCGCCGGGTACGTTATCAATCACAACACCGACAACACGCTCGCGACGCTGCGATATCGCCTCAAGGAAGTGCGCATCGCTGCCGCCGAAGAAGCATTCAAGCTTGGCGAGCGGCAGTTCAACTCTGGTTCGTTCATTATCAGAGCTGAGGGAACCCCCGGCGACTTTCGGCAAAAGCTGGAAGCCGCAGTTACCGAGTTAGGGTTAACTGCCTACGCCGTAGACAAACTGCCGGAGGTCAAGACTCATGATCTGGTGGCGGCGCGGATCGCGATTCTTCACACCTGGACCAACACGCAAAACGAGGGTTGGTACCGCATCGAGTTTGATCGTTTACAGATTCCCTATTCCTACATTTCAGATCAGCTAGTGCGCAACACGCCGAATCTGCGCGACAAGTTTGATGTGATCATCTTTCCACCCCTGGGCGGTTCGGCTCAGCAAATCGTCAACGGCATACCCATGCGTGGCGAACCGATTCCCTGGAAAGAATCCGCGCTGACGCCCAACCTGGGGCATTCGCCCGATCAAACCGATGACATGCGCGGTGGCATGGGCATGGCCGGAATTGTGAACCTGCAAAAGTTTGTCGAAGCGGGCGGCTTGTTTGTGGTGGTCGCTAACAATTCACGCATTCCGATCGAATATGGAATGACCACGGGAGTCTCCATTCAGGAGCCGCGCCAACTTCAGGCGCGTGGTTCAGTCTTTTCAGCGCAGTTTAGCGACCGGAAGAGTCCGATTGCCTATGGCTATGAAGAAACCGTGCCAATTTATTTTAATCAGGCGCCGTTGTTTCAGGTGGCGACGCAAGGAGGAGGAGGTGGTGGAGGCGGTGGCGCACCCGGAGCCGCTGGCGCCGCACAGAGAGCCACAGGACGCGGTAGCTTAACGGATGGCGATGTGATTCAGGCGATGCCGCAACCAGCTCCGGCGCCCTCGCGATCACCCGCAAGATCTGGCGAGGAAGAGTTGACGGAAGAGCAACGTTTGCAACTTGGGCCTTACTTCACTCCGCTTGCGCAACGCCCGCGAGTGGTGCTGCGCTTTGCTTCAGATGAGAAGAAACTTTTAATTAGCGGCATGCTCGCAGGCGGTTCGGAGTTGGCGAACGCTCCGGCCGTGATTGATGTTCCGGTCGGGCGCGGCCATGTTTTGTACTTTGCTAATAATCCGATGTGGCGTCACCAGACGCAGGGAAGTTTCTTTTTGCTGTTCAATGCGGCGATGAATTTCGATTCGCTTAACACCGAGCGTGCACAACCACCACCGCGGCCACGAACAGCCGAGAGTGAAGAGCAGTGACCCCTCGGCTTCGCCGCCTGGTGTGAGGCGTGGCTCTGCCTCGCCGTAAATCGCTTCATAGTTTCGGGCTACGCCCGGCGGTTCCTGATTTAGTTGGTAGTTCTAAAAGGGCATAGCCCAGTCCAAATTTTGTAGATTGTGCGGCGGGGCAAAGCCGCCGCCTCACACCAGGCGGCAAAGCCGAGTCGTCGATACTCAAGCAAGGTTACTTTGGAGGATCAATTTCATGTCAACCAAGATGGCGGTTACGCCCGACAACATTTTGCAACTGGGGTTTGCGTTTTTGGGATCTAAAACTCTGCTTAGCGCGGTTGAGCTGGGCGTGTTTACAGAGCTGGCAGAGCAGCCGTTAACCGCAGAACAGTTGCGCCAGCGGTTGCACCTGCACCCCCGCAGCTTTCTCGACTTCTTCGATGCCCTCGTTGCCGTCGGCATGCTGCAACGCGAAGGCGACCTCTATCGCAATAGCCCGGAAACAGATCATTTTCTGGTGCGCGGGAAATTGAGCTATGTCGGCGGCATCCTTGAAATGGCTAATGAGCGCCTCTATCCGTTTTGGGGTTCGTTAACTGAAGGTTTGAAAACCGGACTGCCCCAAAACGAAGTGAAAACCGGTGGCAGCGGTCTCTTTGAAACTCTTTACAAGGATCGAGATCGACTACAACTCTTTTTAGCTGGTATGACTGGCTTGAGCATGGGTGCATCCCTTGCTATTGCCCAAAAATTTCCCTGGGACAATTACAAGACGGTTGTGGATGTTGGCGGCGCTCAAGGTGGATTACTTGTGCAGCTGGCCCTGGCATACCCGCACCTGAAAGGAACGAATTTCGACCTCGATGTCGTCGGTCCCATCTTCGAAGAATATGTCGCAGTTAACGGGTTGAGCGAGCAACTCAAGTTTCAGCCGGGCGACTTTTTCAACGCGCCGTTGCCGACCGCCGATGTGATTA
Source organism: Pyrinomonadaceae bacterium (assembly GCA_049283975.1). GTDB lineage: Bacteria > Acidobacteriota > Blastocatellia > Pyrinomonadales > Pyrinomonadaceae > PSRF01. The sequence goes on from JBAPXA010000534.1 coordinate 7,959, forward strand.
CGATGGGCCATATCCTGCACGATTGGGATCTCGAACAAAAACGCATGCTGCTCGACAAGGCTTACCAAGCGCTGCCTGAAGGCGGAGCCCTCGTCGTCTTTGAGGCCTTGATTGATGACGAACGGAAGCAGAACGCGTTTGGCTTGATCATGAGCTTGAACATGCTGATCGAAACGCCAGGCGGATTCGACTACACCGGAAAGGATTGCACCGCCTGGATGCGTGATGCTGGTTTTCGCGAAACGCGAGTGGAGCATTTGATCGGACCTGATTCAATGGTCGTGGGCATCAAGTAAGCATGAATCAAGAAGGGAAAAGGGAATGGGGGAGCCGGGGGAAGGGGAACAGCGAAAAACGATTTGTCTTCACCTTTTCCCCTTTCCCGGATATTGGGGAACGAGTATGCCCGTGCGGACGTAAAGCAGTTGGTGTTAGAATTACCGTGCCGTCGTGGTGACGGCTTTTGTCCTTTGGAGGTTATCGATCATGGATGAAGAGAAAGACCCAATTAATTCGGCTTACAACGCAATTTGTGACGCTGCCCGTTATCTGGGTGACGCTTCCTATGCTGTTTTGCCCCACGATATGGCACACAGCCTCGGAGAGTTTAAGAAATCATTTTTGAACAACGTGCGTTATCTGGTTGAAAAAGATATCGAATGGGTGGACGCGCGCGTTGCCGGTGGCGATCGTTTACGTGAGGAATGGAGACGCGCCTGTACCCGCGACGACTCAACAGTCGCTGGCGAACCTGAAGCGGCAAGCTAAGACCTGGTTCGGCAAATCTAAGGAAACTATGGAAGTCTTACTGGCTGACGAATACGGATTCTGTTTTGGGGTCGAGCGTGCCGTGGAGATGGTCGAAGACGCCGTCGACGAAGGACGCGGGCCGATTCGTTCGCTGGGTCCCCTAATTCACAATGCGCAGGAAATGGAGCGCTTGGGCGGCAAGGGCGTTTCAACAATCGACACACCCGTGGAGGCTGATGGCTCAGTAGCCGTAATTCGCGCGCACGGCGTAACGCCCCTGGTGCAGCTCGAGCTGGAGCAACGCGCTGCCAAAGTGATTGACGCTACTTGTCCTTTTGTTACGCGAGTGCAGCATCTTGCGGAACGCGCGGCGGAGCAGGGACGCGATGTAGTAGTGGCAGGTAATCCCGACCATCCCGAGATGATTGGCGTCGTCGGTTATGCTCCGAACAATACTTACGTCGTGCGCGACGCGGCTGAAGTAGCATCATTGCCAACTTTGCGTTCACCCCTGGTGGTATCCCAAACAACGATCAAGTTGAAAACATTCCTCGAAGTTGCCGCAGCAGTGCGGGCGAAGGCGGATGCGGAACCACAGGTAATCAATACGATTTGTTCCGCAACTCGCGATCGCCAGGACGCAGCACGCGCGCTCGCCGGAGAGGTCGATGCTTTTTATGTGATCGGCGGACGGCATTCTTCGAACAGCGTGAAGCTGCTGGCCGTTTGCCAGGAGCAATGCGGTAAGAGTTTCTTGATCGAGACTCCGGCAGAAATTAACGCCTCTGACCTCGAAGGAGTTGCGCGCGTCGGTGTGACAGCAGGAGCCTCAACCCCCGACTGGCTAATTAAGCAAGTTGTTGCGCGGCTGAATGAGATCGGGCAATTGCAACCGGTGGCATAAGCCGCAACCAATAGTCTCTGAACAGATTTACCGCCAAGGCGCCAAGAAACGCCAAGTTCGCCAAGAACTTAAAGCGGTTAGACTCACGAGTTACAAAGACCGATTACCTCACTGAATCGGAGCCTCACATGGACGGAAAATCTTCCTCGCCCTTTCTAAAACAGTTATTACCTACAACCCGAGAGCCGAACAAAGGACTGGATCAACTCGCACGAGCTGTGATAGGCGCGGCCATTGAAGTACATCGGCATCTCGGTGCCGGGCTGCAGGAACCGCTATATGCCCCGGCTTTGCAAATAGAACTTTCTCTGCGCAGCATACCCTTTGAAACAGAGGTAATCTTGCCGGTTAGTTACAAAGGACGACCTCTCGGTACGAGAAAGCTGGATCTGTTGGTGGGTGGGGCCTTGATCGTTGAGCTGAAGTCAGTGGAGGCATTAGCCCCCATTCATACGTCACAATTGATCTGCTATCTCAAGCTGTCCGGAAAGACTTGGACTACTAATAAATTTCAATGTTCCGTTGTTGAAGGACGGGTAAAGAGAGTGGTGTTGTCTTAATTAGCGGACCGCCAGCACTACAGCTCGCAATGAATTCGCCATCGAAGTGGTTGAGATTGGCCCTGCGTTCGCTTTCGGGGGTATGAATCTTGGCGACCTTGGCGAGTCTTGACGCCTTGGCGGTACTTTTCGCTGGGTGAAGACTTCCGCGACGACCTAAAGCTCTTCCACTTGATCGAGTGCGTTGATGATTTGCCGCGCCTCATCCGAACCAAACTCCATCGCCTGACGGCGCAGGGCGTCGCGCGCGATTTCTGAATCCACCGGATCGCTCAACAATCCCACCAAGACCGATGTCGGGAACTGCGAAAGGGCTTCGTTGGCTAAGGCCCGGACGATCACATCTTCCGAGCGCGCAAGTTCGCAAATTTCACTCGGCGCAAACCGTGAATTCAGCGCGTCCGCAAGCACATCGATGCGTTTGTAGTCGTGGTGCTGATCCGCCCGGCGTACGAGTTGGGCAAAAACTTCGGCTGACTGAGTTTTCTCCTGCAAAACTGTGGCGCAGGTGTTGGCGATGTGGCGTAATTGTTTACTCTCTTCGCTGTCAGTATCAACAGTAGTCTCTGCGGCGCGATCGTCGAGTGCTGTAAGTAAGCGGCTGAGTTCGAGATCAGCGCGCGGATCGTATGGCGGATTTCGCTGCGGTGAATTTGCATTTGAGAGCTGCAACGCTCTTTCGACGAGACCGCGGGTTGTGGGGCGCAGTTCCGACCAAACTGTCGCCACTCGCCCGCCCAGGTTTTCAATCATTAATGCCAAGTCCTAAAGTCTCCTCAGTTATGCCCGTTTATGAACGGCGTACTATACGCGATGACCTCAGGAAACGCGAGATTGCACATTTCCCGGGGCAGCGTCTTGTCTTAGTTGTAATCCTTGATTTCCGCGATCGCGGGGAAAGGAATCTTGACTACCTCTCCGTTTGAGCATTCGATTTTCACACTGGGGGTGGTGAGGGCCTGGGTGGTTTTCATGCTGCGAACAATACCGCGGACGCGACGGCCATCCATCGTAATCACTTCGACATTGTCCTTACCATAAAGCGGTTTGAGGGCGGCGAGAGCTTTTGTGACTTCCACAGTAATTGTCCCTTCACGTTCATTTCTGAGGCCGGGGAAAACAGGTGCGATTCTGCACGTATCATCCGCATATGTCTAATGCCGTCGCCGTGGACGGGCGCTGGACAAACAAGCTAGCAGCGCTCTAATCAACCGAAAAGCAACCGAAACGCGTTGAAACCCACGTTATTCAGGGCGGTCCCAGGATGGGGAAACAGATCTCCTGCACTACAAATCATGCTTGTTTTTGACTTACTATGAGTTATGCCGGCAACGCTCGCTGATGCAACTGGCAGGCAGTTTTTGGCGTATACCTATCCGGAGCCGATTCAGCGGAAACCTCTAAGCTGGTGAGAATCTCATGTCGCAAAGTTCCGAAATGAGTGGCAAAGCAGAATTCGATACAAGTGTCACCACTTGTGCAAACTGCGGCACGCCCATGCCCTTAGGTCTGCGGTTCTGTCGTAATTGTGGCTTCCGATTGGGCGAAGGCCCGGCCGAGTACACGGAAACAGTGCGCTTTCCAAACGACCAGCCGGGGATAGGCGCCGCGCAACAACCATTCTTGCCCAACTACGCGGCGCCTTTAGCGTCGTCAGCGACGCGCGCCTTTGGCAAAAAGCGTAAGCGAATGAGTGGAATGAGTTGGATGTTCATTGGACTGCTCGTTTTCTTTCTTGCAGCTGCCACCTTTACAGCCATCGTCGCGCCGATTCGCCGCAACACTCCTTCAATTTCTATCCCCGAAAAGCCAATCACCTATTTTGGTGTGCATGAATTTCAGACCGGAGAGGGCGGCGTCACATTCGACAACGTGGAGCCGCCGGGGTCGCCGGCTGATAAAGCTGGACTCGTCGGTGGCGATATCATCACTAGTGTCGATGGTCATCCTGTTACTACCGACGACGAAATGACAGACCTCAGGGGAACCGTCGAGGTCGGGAAGCCGGTGGATGTGATTTACCTGCGTGACGGCGAGCAAAAGACGACGAAGCTAACGCCGATTTCGCGGGCCGACTTTGAGCGACTGGAAAGAGAGTTTGCCAACCGTCCCGGAGGCAAAGGGCGTTTCGGATTTGACGACGACGATACCGAGCGCGTGCCAATTCCAGGTACCAAGATGTTTGGCGTCCGACTCGACGACATCTCGCAGAATTTGCCCGCGGATATGGCTGGTATTAAGGAAGGCGATATCGTCACTGAATTCGATGGCGTACCTATCAGGACGCCGCAGGAACTTTCAGCCCGTGTGAGGCGCGCCGTGCCTTATAACACTATTAAGGTTGTTGTGCTGCGCGGCACGGAAACGCTCGAGATACCGGTGAAGATGGGCAAACAGTAGAATTGCCAATCGGCAATCGGGCGGTAAAAGTTAGGGAATACCCATTTTCCATTCGTCATTTTTCATTAAGTTTGAACGACTTGTTTGATTCCTGACCGAGCGGTGGTATTGGTTCGTGGGAGTTCTGTCATTTCGTGGTTTGTCTTTTCTGCTCCTTACAAAGAGCGAACCACTAACTCACACCAAATCAACACGAATAAATCTCATTTGGTTTTTTCTTTCATCCGCGCTTCCATTTCCCGCCTCACTTCTTCGCGTGCCGCTTCGGGCTCATCAGGTTCAAAGGTTTCGAAAAGCGCATACTGAGTTGCAGCAACCAGGCGCAGTTCCCACGCCTCCCGGTTTTGCTGCGACTTACGCGAAAACCAGAGCGCGTCCAGATCAGCAACCTCAATGCTCGCATGCTCCAACCAGCCTTCATCGCGGAGTTCCGCCCGCGTCTCAGGCCGTAGCAGCGCCCGGCGCAAGCGCCAGCCGTGCTTCTCGTAGGTGGCGAGAATTTCTTTAATGCGATCCATTTGATTCATAGCGAGTTGCTCGAAATTCCAGACAGGCCCTTAATCCTGATTTGAGGCTTCTGTTGACCATCGCAATTGTCCACACCTATCATCAGTAAACAAAATGCCGTGGTACCAAGGTGAGCAATCCTTTTCGCGGGGGCGGTTCCTAGTCTTGCAAATCCGAGTTCGAGCTTTCCGGAATCCGCCCCTCTCAAGTGTTCTGATTCTGGCCCTATTGATACCGGCGCTCTTAGTTTCTTCGAGAAGCGTCGTCGCTCGTTCTCGACAAGAAAGCTACTTACACACCCTAATGAGTCCCAATAGCAAAATGACCCCGGCCCCTGACAAGAAGGATGTTGCTACGCCGTTTTATGAAGCCCTGCGCAAGGCCCTGAAGAAACGCAAGACAACGGTCGAAAAAATTTGCCCGGTTGGGGATCCAGTGGCGCGCCGCATTCTCGAAGAGTATGGCGCGATATTTTTGGCGGATAAGAAAGTGCTGCCGCCGCCGGCGTGCGTGTTTACGACCGAGGATCAGGTTACTGCATTTCAAAATGCGGCTGGCTTTCTCGCGGAAACAATTGCAGACGCAGAGATCGAGTTGCAACCGCAGGCGATGAAGGCTTTGCTCAAAGCTCGCGACGACGCGCAGGAGGAATCACTCGACATCACGCCGCGCGGTGGCGCTGAAGCAGCGCGCAGAAACTATGAAGACAGCATGAGACTGTGGGACACGCGCTTTTTGCCGGCGTTGGAGTACTGGCTTGGGCAGGGCCGATTGACTAGCGAACAGGTTGCTCACTTGCGGACTTTGTCGCTGCATGATCAAGTGGCTGAAGTGTTGCAGTTGGAAGAATCCGGCATCTTTTTCAGCAAGGATTTGTCGAAGTCGATTCTTTATTCGATAGCCGCCCCCGGCACCTCACAACACATCGCCTTGCTCGCGCTTGATGTGACCGAATTCGACAATCCCCGCGTGCGCGAGATTCTGGCCGAGCATGGCTGGTTTCAAACCGTGCTCAGCGACTTGCCGCACTTTACGTATCTGGGTCTGAAGGAAAAGGATCTGCCTAAACGCGGCCTGAAAAGTGTAGTCGTCGACGGACAGACCTTTTGGATTCCCAACGTCGTTTAGTGGCAGACACTTTCCCCTCGCCGCAGGGGCGAAGAGGTTCCGCAAAGGCATTGACACCCGTTCTGCGGAAGCTTAGGCTTCGTCAGCGTCTCAATCAATAAGTCTTCACGCCCGGTCTGGTTGGCTCCTACAGAGCCGAAGTCACCTCGTCTCGGCTTTCAGGATCCGCATTCAACAATGGGAGTAACCCGAATTCAGAAAGAAATCAGGAGAGCCTATCGCCATGCCTACCAATAAACCTCGAAGAAGGCCTGCGGATGGAACCTTTGATCTGACAGGCGATTCCGTGACTAGCGGCGAGACGGTTGACGCCAGCCAAAGCTTCAAAGTCTGGCTGCTTGACGTCGGTCCCGACGAATACGGCGACGCTGTCCTGTGTCAGTTCGGTAATAAGACGGTACTGATCGACGGGGCACATCCCGGCGATGACGAGGGAAAAGGTGGACATCCTTCGATCCCCGATCAAATCGGCAAGTTACTTGATCAAGAACCGCCATACCACGTGAGTCTGATCATCATTTCCCACGCCCACCAGGATCACATTGGCTGTCTGCCTGCACTCGTCAAAGACGATGTGTTGCGCGCTGATTGGGCTTTGGTAGTTGATCCGCAGCTCGGTTGGGGCCGCGCCGCTGACGATGATCGCGATGCTGAGATTACTGACGAAGGCGTACTCATTCTGGCAGCAGCGCTGCGTGAAGAAGTCCGTTCAGATCGGACTGATGATGCAACGCTGGAGCGGTTTTTGTCGGACGCGGTCACGCTGGAAGACCGCTACAAGCAAATGATCGAGACACTCCGTTCGCGCGGAACGAAGATCGTACGCCACGGTCGCGACAGTGCGGCAGCTCTCACCGCGGCTTTCGCTGATGTGGGACTGAAAATCATGGGACCTTCGCGCAACCACATGCTCGAATGCGCGGACGTCATCAACGGAGAATCCCACGATGCGATTCAAATGGCGAGCGATGCTCTCAGGCGAGATGCCACCGGTGATGTCGTTGAAGTTTATCGCCGCCTCGTGGGAGGCGCGCCGGACGCGCTCGACGTTTCCCGTCCCGGCCCGGGCGTAAACCTGCAAAGCATTATCACGCGCTTCCTGTTTCGTGGTCATCGACTCTTGTTTGCGGGGGACATGCAGTTTGAAAAGCCCCAAGTGAACAATGACTTCCTGAAACAAAGCGTGATCCGGCTGCGCCAGAAGATCGCTAACGAGGCTCCGTACAGTCTCGTCAAGCTGTCGCATCACGGCAGCGACAATGCCTTTTCAGAAGCAATGCTGCAGGAATTAGGGACTACTAAGAACTACGGCATCTGCGCGGGCGAGCTTAGCAAGCACCATCCCCACGTGAAGGTGCTTAGTTTTTTGAACGACCATCGCGATGAGATCAAGTGGGCGCGCACCGATCACAATGGTTTGGTCACGTATACGTTCAGCACGCAGGGAGTACGCGTTAAGCAGACAACTGGCGACATTAACGATCCGCAGCCGAATAGTTCGGACGTATCGGTCGGAGTTGGAGGCGAAGAGCCTTTGGTGATTGGCACCGGAATGTTGCCTACGGGAGAAGGTGGAATCATCCCGCCGGGAGCGGGAGGCGGAGAGGCCGGAGCGCAGTCTGTTGAAGTACACGCGAAGATTCCCCACGTTAATACTCGAGTGACGATTACCGTCGATGTGCAGCCAGGCGGGTCGCAGGAAGTTGTTTCGTCGGGTTCGTCCGGTGGCGCCACGGTCACTCCTGCCGACGCCTTCCGGATTGCGGGCGGGCGCCAATTGCCCGAACTACTCTTTGTCACCAACCGCGAGACACTCGCGGCGAATATCGGAGTAAGCGAGTGCGCGCGGATCCTGGCTTCGATTCGCTCGAGTCAACAACAGCTGCTCGACAATTTGCCACCGAATCTGAGTGTCGCCTTCGCAGCTGAACTTGTTCGCCGCCGGTTGGCCCAACACCCGAATGTGAAAGGAGTTGTGCTCCTAGGTGGGTACGATGTAGTACCCGCGCTCTCGGTCAAATGCCTGACGGCGGACCTGGAGCGACGGATTGCAGCTAATGACGATCCGGACGGTTTCGTGGTCTGGAGCGATGATGTCTATGGAGTGCGTGGGAACAGCGGTCGGCTTGAGTTGCCGGTCAGTCGTATTCCTGACGGCAAGTCGGCACAACTAGTCTCGGCGGCCCTGCAAGCTGCAAAGGGACAACTTGCGGCGGCGCGTGCGGGTGTGAGGAACGTAGCCCGGCCCTTTGCGGACCAGGTCTTCCGCGTGTTGCCTGGACCAGGCAACCTGCATATCTCCAAACCTGCAATCTTCAATCAACAAGCTCCCGCGCTAAATCTCAAGTCGGAGCGGGTGTATTTCATGCTTCACGGCGATTACATTGACTCGAGTCGCTTCTGGGGCGAGGGCACTGCTAATCATACTGAGGCAGTGAACATTAGTAACGTCCCTCAACAATTCAAGGGCGTTGTCTTCACTGGATGTTGTTGGGGAGCTTTGACTGTAGATACTCCGGCGGGCCGCGTTATACCCGGTCGCCCTTTCGGCCAAAAGACAGTTGGCTCGTCTATCGCGCTAAGTTTTCTGGCACAAGGCGCGCTGGCCTTTATCGGCTGCACGGGGGCACATTACTCACCACTCGAATCGCCCTACAACTATTTCGGGGGACCAATGCACACGTCATTCTGGCGTCATTACAACGCGGGCGTGGCACCGGCGTTGGCGCTCTTCAACGCGAAGAGTGAATATCATCGCGGCATCCCGCACGGACGCAGGGGTGCAACTTCAACGGCAATTGAAAACAAGATTTTGCGCCAGTATACTTGCCTCGGATTAGGATGGTAGTCGTTACGGGCAAGGTGAAGCGGTACTGGGTACGGTAAGGAGGATCGTCATGGCAAACCTGACTGATTCGGAATTGGAAGAAATCGTTAAGAGAAGTTTACCGGGGTACAAAGTTTCCCCGAAATCACAGGTGGCAAGACAAGCGGCTGAGGAGACCGACTCGGTTCGCCGAGGCGCGAGGGCCTCGCATTCAGACGCTAGTCATTCCGAAACACTCCGCCGTCGATACCTGGGGACGGAAGCCGAAGCAGCCGAGGCTGATGAGGACGAGGCTGCGGAGGAGTCTACCTTCGCTGCTGACGAAGGTTATGCCGCGCCTGACAATTCGATTGATGACGAAGACGACGAGATGATCGTCGCGGTCGAACCAGAGACTACGACTGACCCTCTGGACCGCGGCTCGCGCGCCAAGGCGGCCGTGATTTCAAAGAAGGAAAAGAAAGTCATCGGGCAACAGGGATAACGGGATTGCCGATTAATTGGTGTAGGGGCGGCACTGCGTGGCCGCCTCACGTTTTTGAAAAGGGAGCGCTCACGGAGGGACATCCCCTACAGTTTCCTCACTTCTGAAAAAAGTTTGCCGCCGCTTTCAACGGTGCTAGACTAGCGCCGCTCCAAACCCCCGGACACACCGGGAGCGCTCCCCCTGGATCAATCGCAACTTAATCGCCCTGCTTAACGCCGCACGGATTTGTGCAGCTCCCTAGAGCAGTCGCCGGTCGGCCTTTATGCCGAAGGAAGGTCTGCTATGGACGTCCCGCAATTTATCGCCGGTAGGTTTCGTATCGAGTGTGAGATAGGAACCGGCGGCATGGGTACTGTGTATCGTGCAACTCATCTGGGACTCGAACGCCCCGTCGCAGTCAAGATCATCAAGCAGGAGTTTGCTGCCGATCGCGACGTCGCTGATCGGTTTCTGCGTGAGGCCCGCACCATGGCGCGGTTGCGTCACACCCACGCGGCGATGATCTTCGACGCCGGCAATCTTCCGGATGGTCGGCACTTCATCATTATGGAATTTGTCGAAGGCGCGACACTTTCCCAGGCCCTGGTTCGCGAGAAGCGCTTCTCACCTGAACAAGCGGTAAAGATTGCGGTGCAGATTTGCGAAGTGTTGGAAGAAGCGCACCAGCTAGGCATCATTCACCGTGACCTGAAGCCATCAAACATTATGCTCAACGAACGCGGGGTGCGCGTTCTTGATTTTGGTGTTGCAAAGGTTTTGGTGTCGGCCGATACCACCGCCACACATGCGACTACTGGCTCGGGCCAAATAGTGGGCACACCACGTTACATGTCGCCCGAACAATGTTTGGGGCAGCGTGTCGGCGCCCGCAGCGATCTGTACAGTTTAGGAGTAGTGCTTTACGAAATGTTGGCCGGGCGTCCGCCGTTTGTTGATGCCTTGCCGTCGGCGGTGCTGGTCAAACAGGCCATCGCGCCGCCGCCGCCATTGCCGCAACTGCGTCCTGACATTCCCAGGCAGTTGGCGTTGGTGGTGCATTCGTTGTTGGCGAAGCGCCCGGAAGATCGTCCCCGTACGGCAGCTATTGCCCGCTCCCTGCTTGAAAAGAGTCTTGTCCGTCGCGAACGCGAGCTGCCGCAGTCAGATCCATTTTCCTCGACCCTCGCGGTTGTCGCTGAACGCAGCAATATTGTTTTTCGCCTGGTCGCTCCGCTAGCAACCGTCATCTTTTTGGGCGCACTGCTTTTCGTTTGGGGTGGCAACGGTGAGATGGCATCGCAAGCAGGAGCAAACTTGTTAACTGCAAGCGAGCTGAATTCGGAATCTACTTCGGCTGCAAACGATCGTGATGAGCTCTTAACGACATCACCTGTTGTCGCCAACTCTCTAACACGCGCGGGAGGGAAAGCAACCCCGTTGCTGCTCGACGTGGCTCGAGCCGAGAGCATCGCCGCGACGGTTTCCCGAAACACTGTCCGCGATGTTCAGGTATTGAACACGGCGGCGGGCGGAATGGTGGTGGCCATTCAAGCTGCGCGCAGAAGTGGGTTGTCCAGATTCTTTGTGATGGAGCGACGCGGCGCTGCTTTTCGCATTCTGGCGCGCGGACAACTCGATAACAAAACTTTTCAGCACGGACAGTGGAAGGCGGAAAAGGTGGATGCAAACGGCGACGATTTTGACGAGGTTCTCTTTAGCGGGATTAAGCGTAACGGTCGCGCCTCTCATCATCGCTTCGTTCTCTATTCGCCGCGTGAGCGTCAAGCGTACGTGCTTGAAGTGCAGAGTAGCGGGCGCATTGGTACTCCGTTCAAGACCGTCTGGTCTAAGAACTTGTTGTCGGCGAAAACGGCGGACTATCGACGTGTGCTGCGAGCGCGGGCGAACATTGCGGTGGCCAAGTTGCGGACTCGTTAGCCTGGTGCAAAACTAATCGGCCACCGGCCAAAAGCTAATCGGCAATCGTCCGGGGCGCTGCGGAAAGTCGGCGGCAGTGTGCGCATGAGGAATAACCAGGTGGTTCGCGGGAAACCAGATGCAGTGCCGCTGATACTGGTTCTGGCTCTACGATCATCGCCACGCGCAAGCCGCAGACAGTCTTGGCTGTCCTCGCCTCGACCAGTACAAGGTGGTAAATCTGACTGTGAGTACTTGCAGCAAACAAAGTTAACCTCTGACGATGACACTATCAGTACGATGTGGAATCCGTCTTACGCTCAGGTAACGAAATAGTAACAACCAGAAGCGCGGCAACGAGTTGCCCACCTAAAGCCCCGCCTGATTGCGGAGCGGCACGGTTTTGAAATGCGGTGACTCGGCGCTTTTTGATTTTTGCGCTAAGCGAGACTGACAGTCTGCGCCACGTGCGCTAGACTCTGCCTTGGATGCCTTCTCAGATCACTCCGCAATCTACGAAAAAGCGCGATTTGCTGCCCGTCTCAGTGACTTCCGTCTCCAACCCCAATCCCCAAGATGACCACAAGCAGGATCGATCAAGCTGCGTGTGAGTCGCTCGCCGACTGCGTGGCTGAAATTGAGAAGCACACTGACGCTGAGCTCGTGATCGTCGTGCGATCACGCTCTGGTTCTTACGCTCATGCTGATTATCTAGCGGGTGCCCTCCTGGCCTTCTGCGGTTTACTGTTCCTGCTCTTTTCGCCAATTGATTTCCACCATTATTGGGTCGCGATCGATGTAGCGCTGCTGTTCGTGCTCGGCGTCTTTGTCTCAGCTAAGACGCGGCCCCTCCGCCGTCTTTTTACCAGCCGGAAATTTCGAGAACGCGCCGTACGCACCGGCGCGGCCGCAATGTTTTATGAGGCGGGAATTGCAAACACTAAAGCTGAGTTGGGTGTGCTCGTCTACCTATCTTTACTTGAGCGGCGCCTGGAGTTAATTGCCGATCGCGGCGTGTTGCAAGCCGTGCCCGGACTTGAATGGAATGAATGTCTTTTCGAATTGCATCAAGCTGGTAGGAAAGAAGATTTCAATACGCTGCTCAAAGCACTGCGGCTCCTTGGGGCACTACTCGCCGCCTATTTGCCGGCGACCGGCGAAAATCCAAACGAATTGTCAGATGCCCCGCGAATTGAATTGTGATGAGCCGGCAATGAAGAAGCTGGAAAGACAACTTGCGGGCATTCGTTGTTGGCGGTTTGCGTTCGCTGCGAGTGGAGTTTGCCTGCTAATCGTTCTGGTTGCCGTCGAGGCCTTTGCCCGAGTCGGCGGCGGGCAGTCGTACGGCGGTAAAGGGGGCGGCGATGGCGATGGCGACGCCGGGGCAATCCTCTGGCTGGTCTTCCAGCTTTTTCGGGTTTTGTTATACCTCACGATTGAGTATCCGATAATTGGCATTCCACTCGACATATTGGTGATCGCGGGTGTGATCTATTTCTTCTGGAGGCGCGGCCAAAACCGCCAGCCAACGATCTTTTCAACCGGGGCCGGTACAGCGGCGGCAACGGATCCGAGCGGTGTTACTCAAAGCGATTTCGCTCGCGCGTTTGCCCAACTGCAAAAGTTTGATCCGAACTTTTCGGAAATCGTCTTCACCGATTTCAGTTATGCACTCTTCAGTAGAGCACATGAAGCACGCGGTCGTGGTGACAAGGCGCTTGATCTGCTCTCGCCCTACCTGAGCCAGTCTGCGCGCAGCGCTTTGCTGCAGCGAAACTCGCCCGGACTCAAAGAAGTTAAGGGCATCATCATAGGTTCAATGGCGGTGTCGGCTGTTCGCGGACTCCACACTCCGCTCGTGCAGATCAGTTTGCTGTTTGAAGCTAACTACACCGAGGTGCTGCAAACGGGAGGGTCTGCTTCCGAAACTGCCTTCTATGTGCGTGAGCGTTGGGACTTGGAGCGCAGACGTGACGTGCTATCTGCCACGCCGGCGCAAGCCACAGCGCTTCACTGTCCGCGCTGCGGCGCGGCTTTACAGCAAGATACCATCGGCGCCTGCGCGTTTTGCGGCACGAAAATCGAGAGCGGCGAGTTTCAGTGGTACGGGCAACGGATCGATTTGCTGAGTCGCGAAGATCGCGGTCCCTTACTCACCTCGGACGTGCCCGAGGTGGGAACTGACTTGCCCAGCGTAGTGCAGCCCGGCTTCGATCAGCTGCGCAGCGAATTTGAAAAGAACCACCCCGAGTTCTCCTGGCGAGATTTTCAGGCGCGCGCCGCCGTGATTTTCAATGAGCTGCAAACCGCCTGGTCAACACTTGATTGGGAGCGAGCGCGTCCACACGAGACTGATAATATTTTCCAGATGCATCAATATTGGATTGACGCGTATCGCCGGCAGGGACTGCGAAATGTGCTCGATCGTTTCGCGATCCATGCTATGCAGCCCGTGAAGATCAAGGAAGACGCGTTCTACAATGCGATCACTTTGCGAATCGGCGCCCAGGGCTTCGACTACACCATCGACGGCAACGGCCGCGTGGTTAGTGGTTCGCAAAATGTGCCGCGTTCATGGAGCGAATACTGGACATTTATTCGCAACCGGAACGCGCCCCCGCAGGCGGCGCGGGCGGATCTCAACTGCCCGAACTGTGGCGCCCCCCTCAAAGTTAACGTCAGCGGCGTTTGTGCATTCTGTAGCGGCAAGATAACCTCGGGAGAGTTTGACTGGGTCTTGTCGCGGATTGAGCAGGATGAATCTTACGTTGGCTGACATCCAATCACCCTACGCGGACATCGAAAGGCATCGCCCTTAGTACAACGTTTACCGGCCGATGGTGCCGGTTTCCAGAAACGAAATGGAGCTGTTGTGAAGCGTTATCTCCTGGTTCTCTTACTTGTTTGTTCCTTTGTTGTTCCGGCCGCCTCAGCAGCGGTGCAGAGTCCCACGCGACCGCAAGCCGCAGGGCAGGCGCCTCGCTCGACCGCAGCAGCCCCGGCGAAAGCGGCCGAAGAGAGTGTTGTCACCAAAACACTAGCCAACGGTTTAGAGATAATCGTGTTGGAGGATCACTCGATACCGCTCGTCACCGTAGAGCTGGCTTTTCGCAATGGTTCGTACACTGAACCACCTGAACTAAACGGGCTTTCCCATCTTTACGAGCACATGTTCTTCAAAGCCAATCGTGCCTCGTTACAAAGAGAAGACTACCTACAGACAATCGATCAGCTCGGGATTATTTATAACGGGCAGACCCAGGAAGAAGTGGTTAACTACTACTTCACGACTACAACTCCCAACTTTGGCGTGGCGATGCGCTTCATGCGCGACGCAGCACGCTATCCAGCATTTGACCCGGGGCAATTTGCGCAGGAGCGAGAAGTGGTGATCGGTGAGCTGGATCGTCATGAATCGAATCCTTATGGTGTGATTGGCCAGGTGATGAATGACCGGCTGTTTTATAAGTACCCCAGCCGTAAACGTCCCAGTGGTTCCAAAGATACTGTGCGGGCCGCGACAACGGAACAGATGCGTCTGATCCAGAATCGCTATTACGTTCCCAACAATGCCGCCATCATTGTGACCGGCGATGTTGACTCTCCGGCCGTCTATACACTCGTGGAGCAACTGTTCGGCGATTGGGAACGGCGAGCCAAGGATCCCTTTGTCGAGTTTCCTCTCGTAGAGCATCCGCCTCTTCCCAAGAGTTCCGGCGAGCTGTTGGTGCAGCCGGTGCAGAACGTGGTGATCCAGCTTGGTTGGCAAGGCCCTTCAATCGGCAAAGATGACGCAGCCACTTACGCTGCGGATGTATTTTCTTTCATTCTGCGCCAGCCAAACTCCCGCTTTCAGCGGGCACTGGTCGACAGTGGCCTGGTCGCTGGCGCTGGTATTGGTTACTACACGCAGCGCAATGTCGGGCCAATTTTCCTGACGCTGCAAACAACTCCGGAAAAGGCTCGCGCCGCGGTACGTGCTGCCTACAATGAAATCGCCCACTTCAACGATCCCAACTATTTCACCGATGAAGAGCTTGAGAGTGCCAAGGCTCTGCTGGAGGCTGACGATCTCTTTTCACGCGAGAAGCTGTCCGAGTATTCGCATGTATTGAGTTTCTGGTGGGCTTCCACCGGGTTCGAGTATTACCGGGGCTACCTAAAGCGCTTACGCGCTACCTCGCGAGCCGACATCAGTAGGTACGTGAATACCTATATTCAGAATAAGCCGCACGTCGGTCTGGCATTATTGTCGGAAGACTCAGTGCGCACGTCAGGACTCACTGCCGAAGACCTGGTGGGAAACCCAAACACGAACACAAAAGCGGCAACTCAGAAAGCAGCAGGGAAATAATCAATGGGAATCTTGCAGCGGAAACTAAAAATGACTCAGGTTAGCAGCCGGCAGATTGGATTGCGCGGCTTGGCGATCATGCTGGCGCTGTTGGCGTCAGCGACAGTGGGTTTGTCGCAAGCACAGGTGGACCCGCGGACGCCGAATGTCCCGGCAGTCCGGCCCACGACGTCGGTGGCTATCGACGACAGTGCGCGACTGATTACCGAGTTTGAAGTCAACGGACTAAAGGTTTTGCTGAAACGCCGCGAAGCTAATCAAACAGTGGTTGCCGGACTTTATATCCGCGGTGGCTCGCGCAACATCAACGCTAATAATGCGGGCATCGAATCCTTGATGCTCGATGTCGCCACCGAAGCCAGCGCAAACTTCCCGCGCGAGCGTTTTCGCCGTGAGCTGTCTCGCACCGGGACCGTGATTACTTACGGCATCAACTACGACTACGCGGCGCTGATGTTGGGTAGCACGCGCCAACACTTTGA
>JBAPXA010000535.1:0-7316 GCA_049283975.1 Pyrinomonadaceae bacterium
GAAACCGCCAAGTCGCCAAAGGACCGCAGAGTTCGCCAAGAAGCTCAAAAGAGCTTAGAGCTTTGTTACTGGTACTTTTGTTCAAGTAAATTTAGCCTTAACCATGCCTCTTGAGTTTTAAAGTTCAAGAACCAAGTTCAAAGATCTGATTCTTCTTGGCGAACTCTGCGGTCCTTGGCGACTTGGCGGTTCGAGGCAATCAATGAGAAATGCGAACGGAAAATGAGAAATGGAAAATGATTGCGGCCCCGACCCTCGTTACCCAGCGTCAGATTTCCCGTTGTACTGCTCCAGTTTGCGATAAAGCGTTTTGCGTCCAATACCCAGCGCGCGGGCAGCGTGTGATTTGTCGCCGCGAGTGTAATCGAGGGTGGCTTCAATTGCCTGACGCTCGATTTCTTCCATCGATGAAGGCACGGTGACCGCAAACGTCGTCGTGCGTCCCTCGCTCGCAGCGCTGGCGCGTTCCACCTTGATGCGATCGCGTTCCGCGAGGACAGTCTTGTTAATCGCCTCCGGCAAGTCTTCGAGTTCGATTTGGCGGCCCGATGCGATGATCACTGCCCGCTCAACGGAGTTTTCCAGTTCGCGAACATTCCCGGGCCAGTGATAAGTCATCAGCGCCTGCAAAGCGTCTTTGGAGATGCCGGAAATAAACCGCCCGGTCTTTTGTTTGTAGTGTTCAAGAAAGTGGATTACGAGCGGATGAATGTCTTCGGGACGCTCCCGCAAGGGTGGAAGCTCAATAGGAAAGACGGAAAGTCGATAATAAAGATCGCGACGAAATGTTCCCTGTTCGGTGGCGCGTTCAAGATCAACATTTGACGCGGCGATCACGCGCACATCCGTCTTTAACACTTCGCTGCCA
This sequence comes from Pyrinomonadaceae bacterium, assembly GCA_049283975.1. Classification (GTDB taxonomy): domain Bacteria; phylum Acidobacteriota; class Blastocatellia; order Pyrinomonadales; family Pyrinomonadaceae; genus PSRF01. The sequence goes on from JBAPXA010000535.1 coordinate 869, forward strand.
CCAACACGCGTGAACTCACCATCCTGGAGCACGCGCAGCAGGCGAACCTGCGCCGACAAACTCATCTCTCCCACTTCGTCGAGAAACAACGTGCCGCCATTTGCTTCTTCAAATCTTCCGCGCCGGCGCGCGCGCGCGTCAGTAAAAGCACCTTTCTCGTGTCCAAATAGTTCCGACTCGAGCAGCGTTTCGGGAATCGCCCCGCAGTTGAGCTTAACGTAAGGATGGTTCTCGCGTCCGGAGTTGTAGTGAATCAGGTTGGCCAGAAGCTCCTTGCCCGTTCCTGATTCGCCGTGGATCAGAACCGTGGTCTGAGTGTTTGCGACACTGAGCGCTAATTCCATCGCGTGACGAATCGCCGCTGTCTGCCCGATGATGCGTCCCTCACCATAACGTTCATGCAGGGCAGTGCGCAGGTGCATAACTTCCGCAGAAAGTTGGTCCCGTTCCAGCGCCGTGCCGATTTGATCCGCGATTCCTTCCACCAGTGCTACTTCGTGATCGTCAAATCCCTCGCGCGCTTCACTCCAGACGAGACCCAGCAATCCGAAGGTGTGACCGGCAACCCGCACCGGAGCAACGAGGGCAGCTCGGCCTCCGAGCGTGGCGTTAAAAATCAGCCGGAAGGGGAACGGCAAGTCTTTGTCGAGCAACCGCAACGTCTTACCTTCAGCAAGCACCGCCATAGCTGCCGGAAACTCGGTGACGTCCAAAGACTGCTCGTGCGACGCGATCAATCCTTGAACCGTGTCAGTTGTGGCATGGGGCGCGGCTTTGAAAGCAGCGAGGCTAATGCGCCCGCCTTTGCGATCGAGAACGCCCAGGGCTGAATAGTCGGCGCCGACAAGTGAGATTGCGCGTTCGAGCACGAGTGAGGAGACTTCGCGGAAATCCGAGCGAGCATTGAGAGCATTGGCAATCTCGAGGAGCGCACGCTTGGTTTCACCCTCGCGTTCCTTATCAGTGAAGAGCCGGGTGTACTGATAGCCAACTGCAATCTGGCTCGCGATCGATTCCAGGAATGACACTTCATCATCAAGCCAGGCGCGCGTTGAACGCGTCGTGTGCATGCCCACCAGGCCGAGCACATCGCCTCCGAGGACAACTGGCACAACGAGCAATGATCGGGTTCGAAGACTGGCAGCAAGAAAGCGGACCTTCTGATCGAGCCCGGGCTTCGAAGTGTCGTCCAGTCTTATAGGTTTAGTTAGATCGACATGTTCCGAAAGCTTATTCAGCTCGAGCGGAATGGCGATTCCTAAACTCGAGGGCACATCATCGGAGGCGCGCCATTCGTGACTGATTTTGAGTTCACTCGCTGAGGTCAGTTGGATCACATCGCAACGATCCACATTCATCATGCGTCCCAATTCGGAGACGATGACGTTAAGAAAGCGATCCAGATTGATGGTGGTGGGAAAGGCGAGCGCCAGCCGCGTGATAATCGATTCACGCGCTTCGTGCATTTTTATCTTGCGTTCGAGCGAAAGGGATTGTGCGGTATCAGACATCTTTAAGGCGCGCTGGGAACGGTTGTGTACCAGCCGCGTGCAGCACTTCACTCACCGTTCGTGTCGTCGATCATAACGAACTGGGCATGAAATGCAAAGCAGGTGATTCGGGTGCGGATTGCAAATTGGCGATTGGCGTTGGTCAACCAGCCAACGCTGATGGCAGACACGCGCATCTTGTCAGGGGAACTGGTTGATTCGCCAATCGGCATTCGGCAATCCGCAATCGAAGGAGGCCCACGTTGCAAAGGCTGGCAAACGATCACATAATCAGCCGAGCCTGCATTTCGGGGTCTTTTGGGCTAAAGAACAATGCCAATCTACGAATATGAGTGTCGCAAATGTGGCGCGCTCACCGAGGTTTTTCAGAAGATGGACGCTAAGCCGCCGACGAAGTGCGCCAAGTGCGGTGGCCGTTTAGAACGACGGATCTCGGCGCCGGCGATCCAGTTCAAAGGATCCGGTTGGTACGTGACAGACTATGCCAACAACGGCAAGCGGGCTGCCGAAAAAGCAGAATCCGATGCTGCTAAGGGCGACAAAAAGAGCGATAAGAAAAAAGAAAGCTCCCCGAAGAAAACTTCCGAAAAAGCTTCAACCAGCAAGTCTCCCAGTAAAGATTGAAGCCTCACGAAAACCAGCGTGAACTAATGTCACAGTTACCAGGTGACGGACCCACAAACAAACTGAAAACAGCTCGGCGCGGTTTCCGCTTTCCTTTCGCTTTTGTAGCGGCGCTGCTGTTGTTGCCGGCGCTGTGTAGTTTGATCCTGGGGCAAGCGGGACGACGCCAACGACCTACCACTGGCGGAGTCTTACTGGGAATCACGGCAAAACGCGCGGACAATTCCAGCGCGAACATCACCAGCAAGAACGTTTCTCTTTACGATAACGGCGTGGAGCAGACGATCAGGAATTTCACGCCTGATCCTTCGCCCGCCCGGATCGTTTTGCTGGTCGACAACTCAGTTACGCTGCGAGCTGATGTCGAAAAGCTCGAACAAGCGACGCGCGAGTTTGCCTATGAAATTTTCGAAGGCGATCAACTCTTGATCGTTGGCTTTGACGAAGAGGCCGAAATAGTGGCGGACTGGACCGATGATGCAAAGGCAATCGAAGCCTCACTCAAAGGTTTTCGCAAGAAAGGGCAACCACATCTGTTCGACGCCTTGAGTGCGGTAGTAGATCAGGCGTTGCGAGCTTTGCCAGGACAGAAGCGCGTCATCGTGATCATTGGCGATGGCCTCGATCGTGGCAGCAAGACCACCTTTGACAAGACAGTCGCGGACCTGCAAGCGAACGACATCACGGTTTACATGATCCAGATTCCCGACCGCACGCGGGGCGCGATCAGACGCGATGTGCCTAAACCAAGACAGGTAGTCGACAAGCTCGTGGAAGCAACTGGCGGGCTGGTCTTTCCGATTGAGGAAACGCCTGAGGCGGCGAAAACGATTTGCGACGAGCTGCGCAAGAACCGTTTCGTCTTGTCGTACCTTCCTTCGAGTGCGCCTTTTGGTGAAGTACGCCGGCTACTGGTCGCGGGTGACGAAGGCATCATCGTCAGGTCAAAGTCGATGCAACAGCCTAACTAAAAAACGGTCTTTGTACTTTGGTCTTAGGTCTTTGATTTTGTTTCTCGAAGATTGAATGCTCTCAACGATTCAGGACCCCAGAAACAGGCCAAGACCAAAGTCCAAAGATCTAAGACCAAAGATCAAAGATCTTACTTCTTGCGCCGAGAGTAGATCGCAAACAAAACCCCAATAATGGTTAGCACCAACGTCTCCATGAAAATGAAGAAGCGGGGAACAAAGGTGCCGTCCTCATCGAACGAATCCTGATAGGCGACGAGGGTTCCCAGGGTCACCCCCGCCACCAGCCAAATGAGTTGACGCTTCGTATCCCACATGATGAACTTTGCTTCCCTAGCGCTCGTAGTCAAAAGCGGCAGGTAACGCGCAATGTATTGTCCCAAGTGTAGTCAACAACAGCTAGCAGAGGATCTGCGGTTTTGCTCGCGTTGCGGGTTCCCTCTTAGCGGCGTTGCTTTGGTTCTGCAAAATGACGGACTGATTCCGCAATTGGCACCTCCCGCGGCTCCACATCGCCGCGGAAAGATGATGAAGGAAAGTTGGATTCTCATCCTGGCGTCATGGATGGTGGCCCTGCTGACTACAGCAGCGTGGGACTGGGGTGGTCCGTTTGAATCCGTAGCGAAGGTTGGCTCTCTGATCTTTTTTGTCCTGGGGCTAATTGGGTTGCTCAGGTTTGTTTTTGTTTTCCTATTAGTTAAGGATGATTCAGGTGCTGTGGTTGAGCCAGCCTTTCCTGCCTCCGCTCGGCGCGCTGCCCTGCCTCCGCCGCAAGAGATTCCCTTAACAGACTATCCCCAAAGACCCGACACTCGGGAAATGGTCCCCCGTGTTAGCGTCACCGAAAATACGACGAAGCTGCTTGATGAGAACTGACCGACAATACAGTACAGAAGCGGCAGCCACCGTTAACAATTGGCGATTGCCGATCGGCGATTGCCGATTGGCCTTTAGGCGAGCCTTGAGGCTGGCGGCTGCTACTTACCTAATACACCTGAAAGCCAATGCATGATGTTCAGAGCGAGCTGCCGGTTATCGCTGCCGGGAACGTTCATGCCCATCGGTCGATCCTGCGGCCCTGCTAATTGCGCTGACAGCATCGCAGCTTCTCCCATCACCACCACGCGGCCTTTGCCAAACTTCAAAGCAATGCCCTGCGCGCGTCCTGCAGCCGAAACGAGAGTAGTGGAATTTCTGTCGGGTTTGTCCTGCGCAGTGTCTCCGAGAGTCATGAACGCAAAGCTGTCTTTTGGTCCTTTCAGTGATTGCCCTGTGAAAGTGTATACGCGCTTGATCAACTCTTTGTCGTTTCGTCCGCGTGTTATCGGATGATCGAGTAAGAGTTTGTTTTCCCGCGAGAAGAGCAGTGAGGACGGAGCTTCCGAGGACAGACTATTTGCGGCGTCGAGCGTGTAACCTTTGCTCATATCGATCTGAAAGCGCTTGCCTAAGTTCTCCGCAGCGCCGCCAAAAGGAGCGTGGTCGGCGATTAACAGCAGCGCGCCCCCAGCCTTAACCCAATCACGTACGGCATCACATTCTTCCTCAGTAAAAGCTGACCGCTCCGCGCCATCATCGTCCATTTCCTCGGCTCCCAGAGCGTTGGCAATTACCAGAATCTTGAACGTGTCGAGTGCTGTTCTGACAAATGGTTTCCGATTGCGGACTATGTGGTAACCGTCGTTGCTAATGAGATCAGCAAAAGGCTTGTAGCGCCCGGTGGTCGTGTGGAAATTGTTGTGCGCTTCGTCGAAAAGCACGCGTGGAAAGTTTTTGGTAAAGGCTGGCTGCTCGACGGCGATATTGAATTCCGGATCGGGCCGCTGTTGTGCGCTTGCGAGGGTCGCCAAAAGGAGCACGGCAATAACGATGACCAGAGTAATCCGTGGGATTGTTTTCATGGGTTTCTTTATCAAATAGATTTGCCCCAAAAAGCCGAACCGGTCCTACTAATCTGAGTTTTGCGGCAAAGCTTATCAAATCCGTGCGCGCAACTTTTCTAATCGTTCCGCTGCGAGCGTGAGCGTCTCGTCCTTTTTGCAATAACAGAATCTGACCTGTTGCGAGCCACGCTCTGGAAGACTGTAGAAGCTTGAACCCGGCACGCAGGCGACGCCAACTTCGCGAATCAGGTGCCGCGTAAACTCAACATCATCGGCAAATCCGAAAGCGGAAATGTCAGTCATGATGTAATAAGCACCATCCGGTCGAAAGGTCTTAAAGGCCGCAGCCTCCAACACCGGCAAAAGCAAATCGCGGCGCGCGCGATACTCCGCCTGCAAGCGTTCGTAATATGCCGGCGGCAGCGAGAGCGCATAAGCGCCGGCGGCTTGCAACGGGGCTGCGGCGCCCACCGTTAGAAAATCGTGCACCTTGCGGATGCCACTCGTGATCTCGGGGGCAGCGATGCAATAGCCAACGCGCCAGCCAGTGACCGAATAAGTCTTGGACATAGAATTCACGATCACCGTGCGGTCGCGCATGCCGTCGAGTTGCGCCATGGAGATGTGTTCAATCTCCGCACCGCTGCGCGGGTAGATGATGTGTTCGTAAATTTCATCGGTGAAGCAGAGGGCATCAAACTCCTGGCAGAGGCTTGCGATGAATTCCATTTCGGAGCGCGTGAAAACCTTTCCCGTTGGATTGTTGGGATTGCAGATGATGATTGCTTTCGTCTTATCGTTGAAGGCGGCGCGCAACTCGTCTGGATCGAAGGTCCAGTCGGGAGCGCGCAAGGGCACGTAGCGCGGGCGCGCATCGGAAAGAATCGCATCGGGTGCGTAGTTTTCGTAGAAGGGTTCAAACACCACCACTTCATCACCCGGATCGACGGTCGCCATCATCGCGGCAATCATTCCTTCGGTAGAGCCGCAGGTGACAGTCAACTCTGTTTCCGGATCTACCTCAAGTCCCAGATACCACTTTGTCTTCTTTGCGATCGCCTCGCGAAAATCGCGCGCACCCCAGGTAATTGCATATTGATTGATGTCGTCGGCAATTGCCTGCATTGCGACTTGCTTAATGTCTCCAGGCGCGGCGAAATCGGGAAAGCCTTGCGAAAGATTTACCGCGCCATGTTTCAGGGCTTCGCGCGTCATTTCGCGAATCACCGATTCGGTAAAGAGGCTGGCTTTATGGGAAACGTGCCGGTGTTGTGAAGGGGCGGGTGTAGTCATTCGAAGCCAAGCGCAGTCAGGAAGGCCCGCTTGCGGCCGCTTGTTGAAATCAAAGGAGACTTAGTTGACGGAGGGATGCTCGCACAGATGCCGCACGGGTTCAAGAAAGCTCAGATTGGAAAGAGCGGGGGCAAGCCCGCCTTCCGGACTGCGCTTTCGAACTTTA
>JBAPXA010000536.1:0-16257 GCA_049283975.1 Pyrinomonadaceae bacterium
TCATTACGCTCTACATCACTCCTGTAATCTATCTCTATCTCGAACAGTTTCAGGAAAACGTTTTGGATCGCTGGTCATTCTTCCGTTCTCGCCGTTCGCAAAAGCAGCCGCTAGAAGCTGCCCGCAATCCCCAAACGTTACCAGCCGACGTAGCTCTCGACGACTGAATGTCGTTGATCTCTTGGTTGTGAGAAGAAAAGACCATTTTCCATATATCATTTTTCATTTCTCATTTTTCATTGGTGGATTCAGCTCCGAAGTGCAACACGGGAACGGCTGAGCAAGTTCGAGGGCGATAAGCGATAGCATTCAAGTAACAGAGCCACTCGGTACAGTACCGGGAGCGTTAGCGACCGCACTCAAGTGACGCCAGACTCGAGATACGGACCCCAGTGAAAACCGGATAATCGCCGACCTTCGCAACTTGATCGATTGCTTAGTTGAGTGCGGTCGCTAACGCTCCCGGTACTGTAATTGAGCGACTCCACTCCTGGCGCCTGTTACCCACCTACTGTGCCTCATTCTGTGACTGTTGCACTTCCAAGTGGAATCCACCAATGACAAATGACATATGGAAAATGTTCCCCCCTTTCTGCCCTTTCCCCACTTCACCGCTTCTCCGTTTCTCCCTTTCTCCCGGATTTGCCGTATAATGCCTGCCTTGCTAGCAAGCCTTAACATCCCCAAAACTGTAGTCTGGGTCTGCGGTCAACTTGCACCCAGCCATTTTGATAGAGAGCTGGATCATGCCCTATCTCAAACCTGAGCGTCCGGAAAAAGTCAGTGCGCCTTCATTGCGAGCCAGCAAACAACGTGGCGAGCGTCTAGTTTGTCTAACTGCTTACGATTATCCCACTGCGCGTATCGTCGATGAGGCGGGTATCGATATCGTGCTCGTGGGCGATAGTCTCGGCAATGTCGTGCTGGGCTACGGCAACACGGTACCCGTTACCCTCGATGAAATCATGATTCATTTGAAGGCGGTGCGACGCGCTGTGCAGCGGGCTTTGCTGGTGGCCGATATGCCGTATGGTTCTTTCCATACCGGCGCTGACGATGCCGTGAAGAATGCTTTACGGTTCGTCAAGGAAGGGGGCGCGGAGGCTATCAAACTCGAAGGCGGTCGTAAGCGCTTGCCTCTAATTAAACGACTGGTTGACGAAGAGATCGCTGTAATGGGTCACATCGGCTTGACGCCGCAATCGATTAACAAGCTGGGTGCCTATCGGGTGCAAGGCAAGACTGCCGAAGCTGCACGTGAACTGCTGGACGACGCGCTTGCGCTCGAAGAAGCCGGGGCGTTCGCAATTGTCCTGGAAGTTGTGCCGCGTGAGATCGCTCAATTGATCACCAAGAGCGTCAGCATCCCCACTATCGGTATCGGCGCCGGTGCCGGTTGCGATATTCAGGTCCTCGTGCTGCACGACATGCTGGGTCTTTCATTTGGAAAACTTGCTCGCTTTGTCCGTCCTTATGCCAACCTGCATCAGACCATCACCGATGCAGTTACGCGTTATGCCGACGACGTGCGCAACGGCAGTTATCCTTCGGATGCCGAGTCGTATGCTCTGCCGGCCGAAGCTGCGGCCGAGTTGAACCTGAGCGCGCCGGTGAAAGAGACGAAGCTCAAGAAGTCCTGAAGTTTCCCCAAAACTATGGAGATCATTAATCGTCGTCAGCGCATGAGTTCCGTCGCGCGCAAAATTCGGCGCGAACAGGATCGATCCATCGGGCTGGTGCCGACGATGGGAGCCCTGCATGAAGGCCACTTAAGCCTGGTACGCGAAGCGCGGCGGATGTGTGACGTCGTCGTGGTTTCGGTGTTTGTAAATCCGGCGCAGTTTGGGCCGGGTGAGGATTTTGAGCGCTATCCACGCGATCTAACTAGAGACACCGCGGTGCTGACTGACTACAACGTCGATTACATATTTGCGCCGACTGTCGAAGAGATTTATCCGAAAGGTTTCACCACCTACGTGAATGTCAGCGGGCTTTCGAAGTTGTTCGAAGGTGAATCGCGCCCGGGGCATTTTCGTGGTGTCGCTACGATAGTTACAATCTTATTCAACATCGTGAAGCCAGACTTCGCTTTCTTTGGACAGAAGGACGCGCAACAGGCTGTGATCATTCGCCGGCTCGTGAGAGATCTGGCGTTGGACACCGAGGTTCTAGTGATGCCGACCGTGCGCGAAGACTCCGGCCTGGCAATGTCTTCGCGGAATTCCTATCTTTCGGCTGAAGAGCAAAACGCCGCAACGGTGATTCATCGAGCCCTCGTTAAGGCCAAGGAATCTTTTAAGGCGGGCGAGCGTCATGCGGGCAAACTCGCGGATCAAGTGAAGACCACGATCGAAAGCGAGCCCCGGGTGCGTTTGGATTACGTCGGCATTGTCGACGCAGAAACACTGGAACGACTAGATAAACTTGATGACCGCCCAATCCTGATCGCGGTAGCTGCTTTTGTCGGCAAGATTCGCTTGATCGATAACATCATCTTGAATGGCGCGAAGAAAAAAGAAAGTTCGTCCGCGAGTCTCATGGTCTGAACTGCATCGACGCGTAGCACGAATGATTCTGGATTAAGGCATATCCAGTTTCTGATAATTTGATGTCAACGGAACTAAAACAGAAAGCCCACATTAAGTTCACGCTCAACGGCGAAGCGGCCGAGGTTGCGTTTGCGCCGCACAAGACGCTCCTGGAAGTCTTGCGCGAGGATCTCAATCTCACCGGCACGAAACACGGCTGCGAACTGGGTGAGTGTGGCACGTGTGCTGTTTTAGTTGATGGCCGCGCGATCCTTTCATGCCTCATGCTTGGACTCGATGCTGAGGGTCGTGATGTGAAGAGCATTGAAGGGATGGCTGATGGCGCGACGCTGCATCCGTTACAGCAGACTTTCGCCGATCTCGGCGCGGCACAATGCGGCTATTGTTCACCGGGTTTTCTGCTGACGGCAGAGGAACTTCTGAAAAAGAATCCTAATCCCAGCCGCGACGTGATTAAGGAAGCACTTTCGGGAAACATTTGTCGCTGCACAGGCTACATTAAGATTTATGAGGCGGTGGAATTAGCCGCTGCCCGCATTCGCGGAGAAGAAATGGAACTGCCAACCGAAGCTGTTTATGGGTTGAGCTACTTCCCTGAGTGAGCGGCAGGTTTGGAAATTTGCAGGTTAGGAAGGGTGGCTTGCCCCCGCTAATGCTGCCGAGATTCAAGGTGCAGGGAAGCGGGGGTAAACCACCCTTCCTGACCATGAGGCTTCTCAATTGAGAGCCTGAATGAAGATTGGATGTCTAATAATCAAAAAAACGGCAAGCCCCTGAATGTAGTCGGCAAGCCATTTCGCAAGGTCGATGCGCGCGCGAAGTGTACCGGCCAGACGAAGTTTGCCGACGACATTGTGCTCCCGCGTATGGTCTACGCGAAGATCCTCCGCAGCCACCTGCCCCATGCCCTAATCAAAAGTATCGATACCGCTAAGGCTGCAGCGCTGCCGGGTGTACTGGCAATTATCACCGGTAAAGATTTGCCGATTTCTTACGGCATCCTGCCGGTAAGTCAGGACGAGCACGCACTCTGCATCGACAAAGTTCGCTTCATCGGAGATCCAGTGGCTGCTGTCGCTGCTATCGATGAAGACACTGCCTTCGATGCCATGAATCTGATCGAAGTCGAGTACGAATCGCTCCCTGCTATCGCTTCTATCGACGACGCTTTGCTGATCGAAGAACCGCGAATTCACGAATATGGTGACGGCGGAAATGTTCATAAGAAGGTTTCACTGGAGTTCGGTGACGTAGAAGAAGGTTTCGCCGAAGCCGATCTGGTGCGGGAAGACACGTTCTTTTATGAAGGCAATACGCACTTGCCACTCGAGCAGCACGCTGCGGTTGCCTACTTCGATACGGACAACAAACTGACTCTCTGGAGCTCAACGCAAACTCCGCATTATGTTCACCGGGCGCTCGCTAAAGTTCTGCAACTGCCTGCCAGCCACATTCGCGTCATTGCCACGCCCAACGGCGGTGGCTTTGGCGGCAAGAGCGATCCTTTCAATCACGAAGTTGTCGTCTGCAAGCTTTCGATGATTACCGGCCGGCCGGTGAAGGTGACGCTGACACGCGAAGAGGTTTTCTATTGCCACCGCGGTCGTCACCCCGTCTTGATGCATGTCAAAACCGGGGTCAAAAAAGACGGTTCAATTACGGGAATGCATTTCCAGTCGTTCCTCGACGGTGGCGCTTATGGCAGCTACGGAGTGGCAAGTACCTTCTACACCGGCGCCTTGCAAACGGTTACCTATGACGTGCCGCGTTACAAATTCCAGGGCGTGCGCGTCTTCACTAACAAGCCACCGTGTGGACCTAAACGGGGACACGGAACGCCGCAGCCGCGTTATGCGCTTGAAGTTCAATTAGACAAGATTGCCGAAGACTTGAAACTCGATCCCGCCGAGATTCGTCGCCAGCACCTCGTCAAACCAAATTCGTTAACGGCGAACTACCTGCGTATCGGCAGCATGGGTCTGGGCACGTGCATCGACAAAGTTGTCGCCGGCTCAGACTGGAAGAACAAGTTTTCGAATTGGAATCAGAACGAGCGCAAATTGCCGTATGGTAAAGGTATCGGCATCGCTTGCAGTTCTTATATCTGCGGCGCTGGGCTGCCAATCTATTGGAACAACATGCCGCAGTCTGGAGTGCAACTCCGACTCGATCGCCAGGGCGGCGTTTGCGTGATGTGCGGCTCGACCGATATTGGTCAGGGCTCGGACTCGATCCTTGCTTACATCGTCGCTGAAGTTCTGGGCATCGATCCTTTCGACATTCGCGTCGTCACTGCCGACACAGATTTAACCCCAGTTGATCTCGGAAGTTACTCCAGTCGGGTCACGCTCATGACCGGCAACGCGGCGATTCAGGCTGCCGAGCGGGCGCGCGAACTGCTGGTGATGGCAGTGGCGGAAAAATTAGGAACGCCCATTGAAAATTTGTCACTCGCGGAAAGACGCGTGTTTGATGTTGAGAATCCTGACGTTGGCGTTTCCTTCGCGGAAGCAGTCGTGCTCGCTGAATCAAAGTTTGGCACGATTGGCACTGTCGGTTCCTATTCCCCACCGGCCTCGCCGGGCAAATTCAAAGGTGCCGGCGTAGGACCGTCACCCGCTTATAGCTACTCAGCCGCAGTTGCCGAAGTTGACGTTGATCCTTCAACGGGCATCGTCGTTGTTGAGCGCATCTGGATCGCTCACGACATCGGCAAGTCAATAAATCCGATGCTCGTGATGGGACAAGTTGAAGGCAGCGTCTACATGGGTCTCGGCGAAATCCTGATGGAAGAGATGGCCTATCGCGGCAATCGCAATGTCGTGCATAAGTTTCCCTCGATGCTCGAGTACAAGAGTCCGACGACGATGGAGATGTGCGATGTCAAGACTTACTTGATTGAAGACGCCGATCCGAATGGGCCGTTTGGCGCGAAGGAAGTCGGACAGGGACCGTTGTTGCCGGTGCCGCCCGCGGTAGCCAATGCTGTTTACGACGCGGTAGGGGTGCGCATCGATGAAGTGCCGATTATGCCGGAAAAAGTGTTGAAGGCCATGCGGGAAAAAGAACGTGGTCGCGATCATCGTTACGGCCCAACGGGAGTGCCGGAAATTGAGTGGCCTGATCCTTTGAAAGTTCTAACGCCAGCGGAAGGTGGCGACGGAAAAGAGATGCCGCGGGTCGCGGTTCATTCTTAGTCAGTTGCAGTGATCACAACCTATGATGCGTCTTCCCAAATTTAGTTACCACGCACCGCGAGCAATCGCGGAGGCGGTAAAGATCATGGGTGATACTGGCCCCGAATGTCAGTTTGTCGCCGGCGGGACGGATCTCTATCCCAACATGAAACGGCGGCAACAGACTCCGCGCACAGTGATCTCGGTAATGCGTCTCCCGGAGTTGAATCAGATTTCCGGTGATGGCAAATCGGGAATACGCATTGGTGCTTCGGTCACTCTCACCGATGTCGTCGAACATCCACTCATCAATCGCGATTATCCCGTTGTGGCACACGCGGCCCGCACGATTTCCACGCCGCTGCTGCGCAACATGGGAACGATCGGCGGTAACCTGCTGCTCGACACGCGCTGCAACTACTACGATCAGAATTACGAATGGCGCAAAGGCATTAACTTTTGCTTGAAGAAGGATGGCGACATTTGCTGGGTCGCCCCCGGCAGCTCCAAGTGCTGGGCGGTGCAGTCGTCCGACCTGGTTCCGGTGATGGTTGCCATCGGCGCGAAACTGCGTTTCGCTTCTACGCTCGGTGAACGTGTTGTTGATGCGGCCGGTTTGTACAACGACGATGGCATCGATTACCTGCATAAACGTCCTGACGAACTTTTAATCGACATCCAGCTCCCGCCAACAAATGGCTGGCGCGCCTCATATCAGAAACTTCGGCGTCGTGGCGCATTTGATTTTCCCGTCCTCGGTGTCGCGGCGTATGTCAAAACTGAGGCTGGCAGCGATCGCATTGCCGACGCTCGCATCGTCCTCGGTGGCATCGCTCCCGCTCCGCTTTTGATAGCTGAAGCAGGGCAGGCGTTGATTGGTAACCCGTTTGACCAGGATCGTATTCAAGAAGCCGCAGAGGCCGCTTATGTCCGCGCGCGCCCGCTCGACAATACAGACTTTGTCATGAACTGGCGCAAGCAGATGGCGCGGGAATATACGCTTCGCGCTTTGAGGCAGCTAGCTGTCACGGAATAGGATATTTTTTGGTCTTTGATCTTTGGTCTTAGGCCTTTGCTCTCTTTTCCAAGATTCTCGGTGGGCTGGAATTGAGTAAGGTTGTTTCACTCAATGACAAAGACCCAAGACCCAAGGCCAAAGACCGCTGCCCCCGTCGCCATCCTGCTGGCTGCCGGCCATTCGCGGCGCATGGGCGCCTTCAAACCACTCCTTCCCTTCGGCAAAACCTCGGTCATCGGTAGTTGCATTGACAACCTCCGCGCTGGAGGTGTGCAAGACATTATTGTCGTTGCGGGTCACCGCGCATCCGACTTAAAAGCGAGCCTCGTTGAACTCGACGCAATTCACTTCGTTCTCAATCCGGATCCCCAAAGCGAGATGAGCTCTTCCGTCGCGTGTGGCGTCCGCGTTCTTCCGGCAACCACAAGGGCGGTTCTTATCGCCCTCGCTGACCAACCCGCCATTCTGCCGGGAATCATTGGCAGCCTGATTAACCAATGGCGTGCGGGAGCCAAATTAATCATCCCGCAATTCAAAGAACGGGGCGGGCATCCGGTTTTGGTTGACTTGGAATTTCGCGACCAACTGCTAACACTCGATCCCCAACGCGGATTAAAAGGGTTATTCGACACCCACAGGGATCAAGTCCAACGACTTAAGGTGGATTCTTCTTATATTGCACGCGATCTGGATACATGGGATGATTACGCCGCTTTGCACGAGGAAGTGTTTGGCGCGCCGCCAATCAGCTTGGACCCTGATCAGATCCGGCCCGTTGAGCCAACCAACTAAAGGCACCGGTTGGCCATCTAAGGTGAGTCGGCCCAACCCCCTGGCGAGGGTGAGCAGTGTTACTCGCCTCGGGAATCCGACGAAGGAGACAACATGACTCTTAACAAACCCAGGGTTTTCACGATCGCATTGCTGCTGGTACTGGCGGGCTCAAGTCTTGGTTTCGCCCAAAGAGCCGATGGTCCAGTTGAGTTCTCAATGCGTTCTGTTGACGGCCAGACTGTGACCGCTGAAAGCCTGCGTGGTGAAGTTGTAGTACTCGCTTTTGGCGCCTCCTGGTTGCCGCTTTCCCGCGCGCAATTACAGGGCATCAGGAAGCTCGCCGATGAATACAGCAACCGTGGTGTGGTGGTTTATTTCGTCAGCACCGAATCGGAGGACGAGAAGTCGAAGAACTTCGCTTCCGACGCCCAACTACGGGCCTTTGCGGAAAAGTATGGTTTGAAAGTTACTGTGCTGCGCGATCCTGAAGGCGCAATTTCCAAAGGCATGGGCGTCGACCAACTACCTTCCATCATCATTCTTAACAAGCAGGGCAGTATTCAAGGTGAGCCGATTCGCGGTCTCGACCCGAGCGGAAAACTCGCCGAGCAGCTCGCAACGCGACTCGACAAGATCCTGTAAGCAGCCTTCTTCATTCCACAAGGTCAATTAGGGACCGCCTCTCGAGGCGGTCTCTTTTTGTTACCCCGGTCGCTATTGCCCCCGGTTCTGACCGCCGGCGACCGGGCCTAGTTTCACAATCAAGCGCTTGCCCAGTCTGGCGGAATCTAATACCTTGCTGGAACTCATGACGTGCAAATTCATTAACCCCGAGACGCTCGGCCCGCCCAGCGGCTTTTCAAATGGCGTGCTGGCTGAGCCTGGCGCGCAGTTACTGTTTATCGCCGGGCAAGTAGCCTGGGACGCCGAACAAAGGATCGTCAGTGACGATTTTGTCGAACAGTTTGATCGTGCGCTGGCCAACGTGATTACAGTCGTCCAGGCGGCGGGTGGTTCGGCAGAACAGATTGTGCGTCTAATAATCTACGTTACAAACAAAGCCGAGTATCGAAGCCGCACGCGCGAAGTTGGTGAGCGCTACCGCGCACGCATGGGCAAACACTTTCCGGCGATGGTGCTGGTTGAAGTTAAAGGTCTGCTTGACGACCAAGCGAAGTTGGAGATTGAAGGCATCGCGGCGCTTTGACCACAATGATTAGTCCGAAGAGTTTTCTCTACTCAGTCGAAGGCGGCGTGGCGACGATTACCTTGAATCGTCCGGACCGCCTTAATGCCCTGACATTTGAGGTCTACCGCGAATTGACCGATACCTTCGCGGCACTCCGTTCTGAAACCGCTGTGCGGGTCGTTGTAGTAACTGGCGCCGGCCGGGCGTTTTGTTCCGGCGGTGATGTCCACGACATCATCGGTGAACTCTTCGCCCGCGACATGGAAGGACTGCTGGAATTTACGCGCATGACGTGCGAACTGATTAAGAACATTCGCACCCTCCCCCAGCCGGTGATTGCGAAGTTGAACGGCACCACCGCCGGCGCGGGCGCGTGCATCGCCCTCGCTGCTGACATTCGCATTGCCAGTGAAACCGCAAAGATTGCGTTCCTGTTCGTAAAGGTCGGACTATCAGGTGCCGATATGGGCGCCGCTTACCTCTTGCCAAGAGTTATTGGCCTGGCGAAGGCGACGGAGTTGCTATACACGGGCGACTTCATTTCAGCCCCGGAGGCGGAACGAATTGGCCTGTACAACCAGGTGGTAGCACCAGACCAGCTCGATCAGGCCTGCAACGACTTTGCGCAACGCTTGGCCGCGGGTCCGGCTTTCGCTCTAGCGAAAACCAAAGAGATGCTGAATCGAGAGCTCGACATGAATCTCGAGCAAGCGCTCGAGTGTGAAGCGCAGGCGCAGGCGATTTGCATGCAACACCCGGATTATCGCGAAGCGTATGACGCGTTCGTGGCGAAACGAAAACCGAAGTTTTAATAAGGACGTACTTTGTACTTGGTGCTTTGTACTTTATTCGCCGGCTGCCGCTTGCACCGTTCAGGGAACGCGCCAGGTTTGGCAAGCGAACAAAGTACAAAGATCAAAGACAGAACTTGATAAAGTAATAGAGTGATGATGGATTCCTTCATTAACCTTCCCTTCTTTAACAACGAACATCGCGCACTCGCAACACGGGTGTCGGCTTTCGTTGCCCAAGAGATTGAGGTTCGCGCTAACTCGGAAAGCGACGTTGACGCTGACGCTCGTGAATACGTGGCCGCGCTCGCGCGCGCCGGCTTGTTGCGTTATGCAGTCGCCGCACACGATGCCCCCCTCGATATTCGCTCGTTGTGCCTGATACGCGAACTACTCTCCTACTCGTCCTCGCTCGCCGACCTGGCGTTTGTGATGCAGGGACTTGGCACGCATGCGATTAGCCAGGCGGCGCCGGAACATGTACGAGATTTCTGGGTGACTCGTGCTGCGGAAGGACGAGCGATTGCCGCGTTTGCTCTCACGGAACCCGAAGCCGGCTCGGATGTAGCAGCAGTTAAGACTACGGCAACCCGCGACGGCGACACCTGGGTTATCAACGGCAAGAAGCGCTTCATTTCCAACGCCGGCATCGCGGATTTTTACACCGTCTTCGCGCGCACCGGTACGCAAACAGGAGGGCGCGCGGAACTGTCAGCCTTCGTCGTCGGCGCTAAGATGCCGGGTTTTCGCGTCGTGGAACGTACGCCTCTGATTTCACCCCATCCAATCGGCGAGATTGAATTTCGCGATTGCCGCGTGCCCGCGGAAGACATGGTCGGCGCTGAGGGTGATGGTTTCCTGCTCGCGATGCGCACCCTCGATTCTTTTCGCGCGAGCGTCGGCGCGGCGGCATGTGGCATGGCCCGGCGCGCGCTTGACGAATCCGTCCGTCATGCAAGCTCGCGGAAACAATTCGGACGTTTGCTCGCTGAACATCAATTGATTCAAGAGAAGCTCGCGGATATGGTGACCGAGCTCGATGCCGCGCGCTTACTGGTCTATCGCTCCGCTTATCAGAAGGATTCAGGTGGTGGCCGGGTTAGTCGGGAAGCGAGCGAAGCAAAGCTGTTTGCCACTGAGGCTGCGGGCCGCATCATTGATCAGGCAGTCCAGATTCACGGCGGCTCGGGTTTAGTCAGCGGGGCCATCGTCGAACGTCTTTATCGCGACGTGCGCGCGCTCCGCATCTATGAAGGCACTTCGGAGATCCAAAAGCTGATCATTGCCAGTCAGCTATTGAAAGACTCTAACTAGTAAGCGCAAAGACGCGAAGACGCAAAGAAATCTTTAAAAGCTAAGGGGCTCTCGACCGCTCTAACAACTCTGCGTCTTCGCGTCTCGGCGGTTAGTTCTCGGCCCTTCGAACAAACGATGAAAATCAACATCATTGGCGGCGGCCCTGCGGGATTGTACTTTGCGATTCTTATGAAGCTGGCAGACCCCGCACATGAGATTGCGGTGTGGGAACGGAATGGACCCGACGATACGTTTGGTTGGGGTGTCGTCTTTTCCGGCAAGACCCTCTCAAATCTGCGCGCCGCAGACGCCATTTCACACGAAGAGATTACGCGCGACTTCGAGGCCTGGAACAATGTTGACGTTTTGCATGGCGAGGACAAAATTTCGATCCACGGCAACAGTTTTTCCGGAATCTCGCGTTTGCATCTACTCAAGATACTCCAGCGCCGCTGCGAGCAACTGGACGTCAAACTAAATTTTCGCAGCGAGGTCAGCAACATCTCTGATCTCGCGGCGGACTGCGATTTGCTCGTCGGAGCCGACGGCGTTAACAGCACGGTTCGAGAAAAGTACAAAATCCAGTTTCAACCAGACCTCAGTGCTCGTCCAAATAAGTACATTTGGTATGGCACGCATCAGTTGTTTCATGGTTTGACGTTAACCTTTCGGGAAAATGAAGCCGGGGTGTTTGCGGCTCATTCCTATAAGTTCAATTCCACTACCAGCACTTTCATCATTGAGTGCGATCACGAAACCTGGAGCAAGGCTGAGTTTGCTACTCAGGACGAGGTCACAACTCAAATTTATCTTGAGGAAGTCTTTGCGCGGGACCTCGCCGGTAACAAGCTGCTCTCAAATAATTCCAAGTGGATCAATTTCCTTTTAGTCAAAAACCGGTACTGGCATTACGAGAATGTTGTGCTCCTGGGCGACGCCTTGCACACTGCCCACTTCTCGATCGGATCAGGAACGAAGCTGGCCCTCGAAGATGCAATAGCGTTAAGAGACAGCTTTGTTAACACTGCCGATGTTCTCGCGGCGCTGGAGGAATTTGAGAGAAGGCGAAGACCTGTGATCGAAAACTATCAGGCGGCGGCCGAGACCAGC
This sequence comes from Pyrinomonadaceae bacterium, assembly GCA_049283975.1. GTDB lineage: Bacteria > Acidobacteriota > Blastocatellia > Pyrinomonadales > Pyrinomonadaceae > PSRF01. The sequence continues at coordinate 11,904 of JBAPXA010000536.1, forward strand.
ATGACCTGGTTTGAAAACGCGCGTGACTACATGCATCTCAGTCCGCTGGAGCTAGCCTACAGTTTAATGACGCGCAGTGGACGCGTCGATCACTCCGAGCTTTGGAAGAGAGATCCTGTGTTTATGAAAGCTTGGGAGGGCCAGCGGTAGAAAGATCATTTTCCATTTGTCATTTTCCATTTCTCCTTTGTCATTGGAAAATGATCTTTTCTTCCACTACCTTTTCCATGCCGGCGGAATGAGGCGCCGCCGTCCATCTTCAGCAAAGACTATGTCCGGCTCATCAAGTTCGGTGCGATCCCAAAGTTTACAAGTCACTTGTTTGTGCGCCTGATCAAGCGCTTCGCAATAGTTCGTATACGTACAACGGCGAACCGCGTCGCCCTGCCCACGCCTCACTTTCTCAAACCAATCCGGATCGGCAAGCGCCTGCCGCGCGAATCCCACAATATCTGCCGCGCCACGCTGTAGGATTTCCTCGGCTTGCGAGAAAGTACCGATGCCTCCCGTAGCAACCACCGGCGTTTGGTAGCCGGCCGCGTTCACGGCCTCCTTGATTTGAGCAACTAGTGGAACCGTGCGACCGAAGGGACCGGTCGCGTCGGACAGCGTGGTGGGCATGCATTCGTAACCACTCTTGCCGGTATAGGGATAGACCGCTTGCCCGACTTTAGGTTGCTGCGCGTCTTCAAACTTCCCGCCTTTGGAGATTGAGAGAAAGTCCATTCCGGCGCGAGCAAACTCGACTCCGAAATAGGTAGCGTCGGTAATTCGGTTCCCTCCCTCAATCACTTCATCAGCGAGAAAACGAACACCTATTGTGTAATCGCTGCCGGCGCGCTGACGTACGGCGCGATAAACCTCCAACGGCAAACGGACTCGGTTCTCGCGCACACCTCCATAGCCGTCGCTGCGAGTGTTCCGCGCGCTGAGAAACGAAGCCATCGTGTAGGCGTGGGCATAATGCAGCTCAACACCATCGAAGCCGGCTTCGCGTGCGCGGCCCGCCGCCTCGGCAAAGATGCCGGGTAAAACCGCCGGCAGCTCCCTGATATGCTCGAGCTCTGTATCAGTCACGCGCTCCCGATACCCAAACTGTAGTGACTCGAGTTCTCTTTCATCCAGGACTTCTTGCCACGTCTCAAGCGCAGCCTTGCCTAAGAAGTCCCTGATTTCAGATTCCCGCGCGGTCATCCAACGTGATTCACGCGTCAAGCGGGCAATTGTCTCGCGGTGGCGCTCGCTGATTGCAAGAAAGCGTCTGAAGAACTTCTGCTGATCGGGTCGTCTTCGCACGGCCAGGAAGTCGATGATCTGAATTAGGAGTTTCGTCTCGCCTTCGCTCGCTTCGCGTACAACATCTACGAGCTTACGGAGCCCGGGAAGAAAACGGTCGTGGCCGATGCGCAGAAGCGGCCCGCTTGGAATGTCGCGCACTCCGGTTGCTTCGACAACCAAAGCTCCCGGCTTACCCTCGGCAAAGCGGCGATACCAATCAAGATTCTCTTTCGTGACAAATCCATCTTCAGTCGCGCGCCAGGGCACCATCGCGGGCACCCAGGTGCGACTCCGCAGTTCCGACTGACCGACGGTGAGCGGCTGAAATAGCAGCGAACGCGCTGCCTCTGCTTCAGAAGGCCAGCGCGTTTCCGGGAGCTGGTGACGGACCGGATTGGCAAACTTCCACATGGAGTTGCCACTCTATCATGAGTGCGACGAGCGCTTCAGAAGCAGCGCCAGCGGAGCTTTGCTAAGGGCATAGCCCAAGACCTTAAAGGTCAACCGAACGGCGGGGCAGAGCCGCCGCCTCACATCAGGCGGGCAAAGCCGAATACAAAGTAGTTCATCCTTTTGAGGGGCAGCCGCCTACTCCTGCCTAACTTCAAAGCAATAACGCTCGAACTCGTCCTTCCCAGAGGCGGGGTTTTGCTTCAGCTCGATACAGTAGCTACCGTTCTTTAATAGTCGGGCAGGGATATCAAGTACAACCTGCGGCTGACTGCCAGGCTGAACCTTGAGCTCTGAAAACGTTGCCACCTCCACTCCGTCAGCTGACATTAGTTTGGCGTCGTAAGTAGTGCCTGTAGTGGGAGCGACATTGATCAGCAGTTCCAAGCGGATGGTGGCAGCCTCGCCGTTCTGATTAACAAGCTGCACGGTTTGTTTCTGCTCCGACTTGGCTTCAGGTTGCAGCGTGATGGTTGGCTGCTGTTCAGCTGTGCTGCGATCAGGCGCCGACCTATCGTTAGGAGATTGCGACGCGACGGGATGGGCGTACTGCGGCTCTGAATTCGGCGTCGGCTTTTGCTTGTTGTTTACCACCAGCTGACGAACTGGCGGTGCTTTTAGTGACAACCAAAACAGCGTCCCAAAAATAAGCAACGCGGCCCCTGCCAGGGCGGCGCTCCCCCATGGACGATTAAATGCAAATAGGCTTAGGGATTTCAGACGTGAACGTTGCGACGCTGGTCTGGCCTGACTAGCATGTTCAAAAGAAATTGCTTTGCGTAGGGCCTCAGAAACTGCAAGACCGCGCCTGCGATGAGGAGTGACTAAAAAGCGACGACTGAAAAGTTCCTGCTCTTCTTTGCTCAACTCACCAAAACTGAAATCGTCAGCGAGTTCGAGTTCCAGCCGATAAACCCGTCGCTCAAACCCATCGTCCAGCATCATAAGCGCTTCAAACTTCGCCTGGTCAGCAGCGTCGGCACAACCAAGCAGGCTGCGACGAATCGCCGAATCAGAAAGCGAGTCTGGTTTGACATCAGTGATAGTGTTGTCTTGCTCACTCATTTTCGTAATCCAAAAGCCCTGTCAACTATCCGGCACCTAAACAGCGCTCGATGCAGAATTGGAGTCCCTCTCTGACTCGTAACGCCCGCGCTCGCAGCGCGTTCTGCGTGATGCCTAACTGTTGGGCCAGAACCTTGCGCAGACCAATCTTTGCGCTTTTGTCTTCCGCGTAGTATTGCCTGATCAAGTGCTGCGAACGCTCGGTTAGCTTGTCAATGCACTGTTCCAGGCAATCGTAAGTTAGCTCCTGCTCTGAGGGGGCAATTGTGATCACAGGTGTTGTTAAGGGCGGTCGTTTCAAATACTCGTGATGCACATTGTTCGCGACGCCCAGGAAGTAGAGGGCCTTGTTTCCCTCGTAGGAGTCCTGAATATCGGCGACGCGCCGCGATACTCGATCGATCGTTTCGTCGGCCAACTCCTCGGGAATGCGACACCCGCGTGCAGCAAAAATGGTCGTCAGCCGGCGCCGTACTTTTTCGTATTCTTCCCCGGCCCGTTCGCGATCATCGTCAAGCCAGGCCAAAAGACGATCGAAGTCATCTTGTAGTAACGAATCAGATCTCTTCGGGAGCGGCATATGCACTTATGTAGGAGGAACCGGTGGCCCATCTTCTCCCTGGCTTGACGAGTTCAGAAGACCACGTTTAGGGGTCGTTGTTGTTCATCTCAGGTGCTAAAGCTAGCCGCCCAGTTGCACGAGTAAGACGTGCCAAATTACTTCTCGCTCCCTTTCCCCTCCGGCTTAGCGGGCGACGCCGACGAAGTTGGAGCGAGGGGAGATGCCGTTGTCGCCGGACTCGGCGACGCTGTTGGCGCCTGGGTTGCGGACGGCGCGGGAGTCGCTGGCGGAGCGTCGGCCGGTTTCGCCTTGTTGGTTTCCGGTTCGGTGGTGCAACCGGCGAAAACCAGCGCGAGTACGAATACAGTTAGTGTCTTCTTAAGCATGTTGTTTGTTCTCCTCTAGATTTGGTGCGCAAGCCCCTTTGCAGGAGAGCCTGCAAGCAACTTTCAGTGGAGAATGGTGATGGCGAGCAAAACGTTACGCGCTAATTGGAAAACTTTCTGTTTTCATCCTGTGGGGCGTCCCTACGTGGGCGCCCCTTTTCAAAACTGGCGCGGCCACAGAGGGCCGCCGCTACGGCAGACAACACCACTGAACTCCGTATCTGCGCGAGCTCATTCACTCTGTGGTAAATTAGGACGATCTTATCAAGGAGGAATTGCTTGACGGACGAACTGCTTAAATGGCGGAGTGAGTTTCCTATCGTCAATAAAACCGTGTACCTGATTTCGCATAGCCTGGGGGCCATGCCGAAGTCTACCTACGATCGGCTGCACGACTACGCGGAAACATGGGCCACCCGGGGCGTGCGCGCCTGGGCCGAAGGTTGGTGGGAGATGCCATTGACCGTCGGAGACGAAGTTGGGCGGATCATCGGCGCCGAACCCGGCTGCACGGTAATGCACCAGAATGTTTCCATCTGCCAGTCACTGATCCTTTCCTGCTTCGAGCCCACCCCCAAAAGAAACAAGATCGTATATTCCGAACTTAACTTTC